>DASRYK010000035.1:0-3823 GCA_035687205.1 Methylocella sp.
CTGGACCTATACCCTGCCGCGGCGGGTGGGGCGCGAGCAGGCGCTCGCCCTCACCTTATCTTGTGAGCCGGCCGGCGCGCGCGCGGCGCAGGAAATGGGATTTCTTGACGAAGCTTTTGGCGATGACATCGCAGCTTTCGAGGCCGGGATTCGCCTTCGGGCGGAGCAGATCGCGCGGCATCAAAGTTTCCGGGTGCTTCTGCGGCAGAAGCATGAACGCCGGCTCGAAGACGAGCTCGCTAAGCCTTTGGCCGCCTATCGCGCGGAGGAGCTCGAAAAAATGCGCGTCAATTTTTTTGGGCCGGACCGCGCCTATCATGAAGCCCGCCGCCGCTTCGTCTTCAAAGGCAGCCCTCCGCCGCAGCCAGAACCGGCTCCGCTCCGGCAGCCGTTTGAGATCACCCCTTGGATTCCCGCAAGCGGAGAATTCTGCGCCGGGTCTGCGTCTGCGCAGTAACTAGCCGGGCGGCCGCGTCCAGCAATGGGCCTGGCGAAGCGCAAAGATGTGCGGTGCTATGAAGGGTCAAATGCCCCTGCGGGCATCCGTGCTGCAAGGCGGCCGAGGGCTGCCGCCTTGTAAGATTTCTGGCGCTCATCGGACAAAAATGTTTCACGTGAAGCATTTTTGTAAGATCGCCGCTCCCAATCAGACAAGGCTGGCGCAGAAGCGCTGGATCTTGGCGCAGGCGTCTTCGAGCACTTCCGTTGCCGTCGCATAGGAGATCCGGAAGTTTGGGCCGAGCCCGAAGGCCGAGCCATGCACGACAGCGACCCCCTCCGCTTCGAGAAGCGCCGTGGCAAAGTCCTCGTCGCTCATGATCGTTTTGCCTTCTGGCGTCTTTCTGCCGATCGCATCAGCGCAGGAGGGATAGACATAAAATGCGCCTTCGGGGGTGGGGCAGCTCAGATATTTTGCCTGGTTGAGCATCGAGACCACAAGATCGCGCCGCTTCTCGAAAATCCTGGCACGCTCGGTTATGAAGTCCTGCGGGCCGGTCAGCGCCTCGACCGATGCCCATTGCGCGATCGAGCAGGCGCCCGACGTCTGCTGGCCCTGCAGCGTGTCCATCGCCTTAATCAGCTGTTCTGGACCCGCCGCATAGCCGATGCGCCAGCCCGTCATTGCATAAGCTTTCGAGACGCCGTTCATGGTCAGCGTGCGCTCCATAAGCCGCGGCTCGACTTGCGCTGGCGTGGCGAATTTAAAACCGCCATAGGTCAGATGCTCGTATATATCGTCGGTCAAGACCCAGACATGCGGATGGCGCAGCAGAACATCGGTCAGGATCTTGAGCTCCGCCCATGTATAGGCGGCCCCTGAGGGGTTCGACGGCGAGTTCAGAATGAGCCATTTGGTGCGGGGCGTAATCGCCGCGTCAAGCGCTTCGGCCTGCAGCTTAAAGCCATGCTCCATTTTGGTCTCGACGGGAACCGGCGTGCCGCCCGCAATCAGCACCATATCGGGATAGCTTACCCAATAGGGAGCTGGAATGATCACCTCATCACCAGGATTAACTGTGGCGAGCAAAGCATTGAAGAGAATATGTTTGCCTCCCGTGCCGACTATCGTTTGCGAGGGCTTGTAGACGAGGCCGTTCTCGCGCTTGAACTTTTGTGCGATCGCCTCGCGCAGCGGCGGGATGCCCGCGACCGGCGTGTATTTGGTCTCACCGCGCTCGATTGCGGCAATCGCTGCCTTTTTGATGTTGTCTGGAGTGTCGAAATCCGGCTCGCCGGTCGAGAGCGAAATGATCTCTCGCCCGGCATTCTTGAGATCGCGCGCCTTCTGCGTAACCGCAATCGTCGCAGAAGGCTTTATGCGCAAGATGGCATCGGCGAGAAACGGCATGTCAGGGCTCCGGCGGGAAGGTTGGCGTCTAGAACGGGCGCGCGCACGGCGGCGGACCCTAGTAACGAACGCTCGAGAAGGCAATGGGGAAGGTGCCCGGCCTTCATCTGGCATTAACACTGAAAAGAGTTTAGCCGTGATCGGCAGGTCTGAAGCGGCTATCACACAAGAGCACAGCCTGCTTTTGCTGGGCGGAGGAAAGGCCCCTCGCGCGGGGGTGAAACGGAAGGAGCTCTCGGAATGGCGGCTCAAGCACCTTTCGATCGCAATCCAGACGCGGGTTTCATCCGCGCTTATGACGCCCGGGCAGCGCGGCGGCAGTTTCAGATCTCGGTCACTCTTGTTCTTCTTCTCGCTGTCGCGGCGGGAGCGCTGGGATGCCTGATGCAGCTTGGCAGCCAGGCGCTTTCAGCCCGCTCTGCTCCATGGAAGGCGCCGGCCGCTCCTTTGGCAGGCCCCAGCAGCTTGGGGACGGGCCTCCCGGATATTCACGGCTGATCCCGCCGCAAGCTTTTGCCGCAGCCGGGAACCTCCCGGAGACTTCGTGCGAGGCCGCGGCTCGGCAGGCGGGGCCTCAACTCAATGGCTTGGTTGCCCTAAAGCGCAACTTGCCGCATGGCCTAGCCCCCTGCCGTGGAGCATGGAAGCCTTTATGCGTTTTCGATTGTCGCCGCCGGGTTTGCCTATTCTGCTTCTTTCGCTCGCACTTGCCGGTGTGGCGGTTGCGACATTTTATATGCGCGTGCCGGCTATTGGGCATTATGTCAGCGCGCACCGATTCTGGATCATGGCCGCAGCTTATGTCACTTTGCTGGCAGGCGTGATTTTCCGGGGGCTTTAGCAGAGCGGGTTTGAGGAGGCAAAGGATAGCCCGCCTCCGGAATTGGCTTGCAAGCCGGTGATGGCCGTGATGCTTTTTGGGATAATATTTATGCTAGGCTTTATCCTATCAGCCGCAGGCGGCCAGGGCCGGAATGCAGACCGCAAGGGCCTGCCGCCCCAGCAACCTTCGCAGAAAGGACTATGGCATGAGCGATCTTGTTGTCATTGCATTTCCCTCGGAAGCCAGGGCCGAGGAAGTCCGTCAGAAGATCTTGGAAATGCAGAAGGACTATCTCATTGAGCTTGGCGATGCTGCGATTGCCATCAAGCAGGCTGATGGAAGCGTCAAGCTCAACCAGCTCATCAATACGACGGCGGCAGGAGCCGTCTCCGGCACCTTCTGGGGCACTCTTATCGGCCTGATTTTTCTCATGCCGCTTGCAGGCGCCGCTATTGGCGCGGCCTCGGGAGCCATTGGCGGAATGCTGACCGACATCGGAATTAACGATGCCTTTATGCAGGAGGTGGCTGCGAGCCTGCAGCCAGGCAATGCTGCACTCTTTCTTCTCATTCGCAAGCTGACCACGGACAAGGTGCTCGACGATCTAAAGGGAGTCGGGGGGACGGTCTTGCGCACCTCTTTCGACCATACAAAGGAAGAAGCCCTGCGTGCTGCGCTCGCTGGCATCACGCAACCCGCAGCGCCATCTGCGTCCTAAGCTGCATCCTGCATGGATCCGCCGCGAGCCATTGCGGCCCGACACTTGCCAAGGCCAAGAATCCCGGCGCTTTCGTGCCGGGCGAAAAAGAAGCTTTTTATGGTGGATGGCGGCTTCCAGCTGAGGGCGGGAAGGATCGACTCACACAGGATCGACTCACACTCTTATTGCGCGCGGGACATCCCCCGCCCTCTGCCAGCCCCCGGGGCTGCCCCCTTTTTAGAAAGCCCGCTGGACGCGCAAGCGGCCCTCGTAAATATTCGTGTTCGGCTCGAAAGCGGGCAGGCCATTCGCGGTGAGCACAGGGTCCGGCGCCAAGCCCGCTGGCCGCGTCTGGTTCAGATGCACATACATGAATTCCGTGCCGATATCGAAGCCCCGGAGGGGCGTCCATACAAGATTGGTTCCGACCCGCGTCTCTTTGAGGTTTGAG
>DASRYK010000036.1:0-20112 GCA_035687205.1 Methylocella sp.
AGCGGGACCGCCCGGCGCGCCGGGTCGACGGCCGAAATCCGCCGTCCTTCCGCCCATCACATGAGTCTGCTTCATGACTCTGCCGGGGAATGTGGGCGTCAAAATCATCGAAGGTCGAGTTAATAGAACCGTCCAGCTTGCGGCTCAAGGAGTGATCAAACGCCGGCTTGCTTTCCTCGCTCCTGCCAAGGCCGGGTTTCAGATGACTGTTTTCGCATCCATTCAAATGGGGAAGCATTCGGACCGAGCTAACGCCCGTTTTGCCGCCGGCGCCGCCTCAATGAAGGAGACGATGAACTTTTATTGTCTGGCGGGCTATGCCGATTATGGCTTGCGCGCCGTTGCCGCCGATGCTGCGGCTTTCGATGCTTTCTACAAGCGCTTGATCGGCCTGATGCCGCTAAAAAGTGTCCTGTCCCGTTTGCCCTTGATGTCATCAAATCCGAGACCGCCTTTCCGATACGGGGGCAAAGCGGCATCGTTAACAAGACTCATTGGCATTGCGGACAGTTTCTGTTTCGTTTCCTCAAATGCTTCGAGACACAGGTTTTGCCTGCGTCTCGAATGAAGCAGCGGAATTTTTCGCGAGCCCTTAAGCGGCAAGCTTTGGCTTGCGCCCGAAAAGCTTCTGCCAGAATGTGCGCTGCACTTCTGCGGTGAGCTTGTTGCGCTCATCCGTCAAGAGTTTGACCGCGCAGGTCTGGTCCTCGAGAAGTTTCAAGAGCCGCACACGCTCTTCCTGCCAGTTCTCGGTCAGCCTGTGACGGTCCTCCCGCAATTGAGCGCGGTCGGATTCAAGATCGGCAATCCGGCGGTCCTTTTCTTCGACCAGGCTTTTCAAGCGGGCGAGCTCGATTTCGAATTTCGCCGAATAAGGCATTTCCGCGCCATGACTGGAGAGTTGCCAATCGTTCGAGCTGGTTTCATCGCTCGTGTTTTTTGATGTTTTCGGGAACACGCGGAAAAGCTCGGCCGGGTCGATCTTGTAACCGTCGGAATTCTTTTCGCGGTAGGAGAGTTTGCCAGAGGCAAGGGCCTTTGAGATGGTGGATTTGGCGACGCCCGCCTCGCGGGCGGCTTGTCCAAGCGTGAGATACATGACGTTTCCAATCGTTCGAGTGACGATGCGGAAACTCTTTCGCTAAAAATTTAAGAAAACTTTAAGCGCGAATTGAAAGATGTGTGGCCTGTGGCAAGTTTGCGCGGGCATGGCGGATTGGGAAAGCAGTACAATAGGAACGACGGGAAATTCTTGAATTCTAATGGATTCTGAGCGGCTTATTCATCTCCGGGCAATCCGCCTGTCTTGCGCTTGCATGCGGCCCCGTCATCCGCAACACATTCTGCCTGAAATAATCCGCGCCAAAGTTCAGCCAGCGAACTCTGGGTAAAGGGGCTTGCTCTGCAACTCCCGCTTGGAAATCCCGGCATGGGCCAGAATATTTCCTGCCTCGACAAATGGCAGCGACAGCTCGGGCGCCCGTAATACTTCAAGAAGCTCGGCATGCTCAGGATGCGCAGGGCTTCCGATGAAGACCTTTTCGTACTCCTCTTTTGTGAAAGCGAGCGGCTTGCGGATCATTTCGAAAACGATGTGATCCGCCAAATATTCCTGGCCGAGCCGGACAAATGCGGGCATCTGACGGAAATTCAGCGCTTGGACGACCATCGAAAACGTCAAATGGCGGATTTCCCCCGCTTGCCTCAGCGCCCGGACGAAAGCGAGATTCTTTAAAAGGCGCCCGAAATCGCCGCCGCGGCGCACTACCGCATAGGTTTCAGGCTCAGTGGCGTCAATCGAGATATGCGCGGCCCCGACGCGGCCTTTCAAATTGAGCTCGTTCCACGCCCTTTCGTCCCAGAGCTGGCCATTGGTGTGAAGATCAATGACAAGACGCGGAAAATCTTGTTTGTTCAGGCGCTTGATCAGGCGGCGGAAGTGATTGCTGCCGAAGGGGTCGCCCGAGCCCGTGATCTTGACCGTCTCGGCCCTGCGGAGCAGAGGAAGAATTGTTGATTCAATGAGCGAATCGAGTTCGGCTTGCTTGGCTTTCCCAGCGGCAATGAGCTTTGGCCGGCAGGATGGGCAAGACAAATTGCAGGATCTGTCGTGCGATAGGATCACGTTTCTTGGATAAAGCTCCAGAGCAGGGGCCGTTGCATATTCGTTCACAATTGCGCGCACTTCGGGCGAATCTCGCTTCGGCAGGGACCGGTTGGTGATCCGGCTGCAATGGATCCGGCTGCAATATTTGAAGGAGCCATCGATGATCGAGGCTCTGATGGCTTGCGCTTCTGGCCCTGTCCAGAGCGTTTCGGGATTGGTGTAGAGATCGCCAATCGGCTTTGGCAGCCAGGAGGGACAGCAGACATAGGCGAGCCCAAGCGGCGACGTTTCAAGGGTCCGGAACGGCTCGAGGCAAAAATGCGACTGCAAATAGGCTTCGGTATCGCTCAGGGAGTTTCCGCTCGTGGGATCCGGGCCGCAGCGCCTCTTGCGCAGCCGCGGCTTGACCAAGATCCCTTTTTCCGCCCAGCGGCGGATAGGCGCAGCCAAAGGGTGCTCGCTTAACTGCTCGCCCAATGATGCGCATGTGCGTTTGGCGAGGGCGTGGAGTCGCGCAAGGAACTTCATGGAACGGTGCTTGTCAAAGCCTGGGCGAGCAGGATTCCGGGTGTCCAGAATCAAGACTGGTCACTCGAGACCAAATCCTACAATATTTTTAGGCCACGCCAAACCGTGGAAAATTCAGGCGGATGGCTGAGGAAACCGCCGTGCGGCCAGAGGGATCATGCGCGGTTCAGGCCCTCGGGCCAAAGGCGCTGCGGAAAGCTGAAGATCAGCCTCCTGATGTGAACGGCCTGGCCGCCGGAGAACGGCGGGCTGGCATGCCTGCTGTCAGGATCTTGTGAAGCCCGTAGAGCAGCATGAGATAAATTGGGATCGACCTGGTGACCCAGGCAAGAATTTCGTCCGATGTCCCCTCGATCGCGGGATGCCCCATGACCACAGCGATGACGATGCTCGCAGGCAGCGCAAAGCGGAATGTCGTTACCTTGCTGCAAAGGTAGAAAGCGATGAAATATATAATAAAGGGGTAAAGAATAAAGCCGGTGAGCCCCCAGGCTGCAAGGCCTTCCATGGGCAGCCCGAAATTCAGGAATGCAATGAAGCCCGGCTCGGAGAGGCCCGTTTCCCAAGAAAGCCAATCTCCCATCCCATAGGTCGTAATCACTTTGTCTTTGCGCAGGAAACCGGGAGTTAAGGTGGTAAGCGTATGATTAACAGCGGCCATTCCGATCGATTCCCGTGACCTGGTCGCTGTATAGACGGCATCCACCAGGGCGACGAAAGAAAGCCGGTTGGGAACGTTCGGGCGGTCCCCGTAATAATCGTAAGGCGGTTGCCGCGTTTCGTCCCGGAACTCAGAAGCTTTCACGGTATTTGAGATCACAGAGAAGAATTGAGGGTCGCTTGCCAGCCGCGCAACCGTTTGACCTGCAAATTGAATAAACTGCGTTCTTGTCATCCCTTCTCTCGATAACCTCAAATAAAGGGTGACTGGGCTGAATACAAATAAAAAGAAACTGCCCGCGGCGAGCCCGACGATGACATGCTTAAGACGCAGTGAGCCAGTCAGGAAAGTCGCAACAATCACGCTGATCAGGCTGGTCACAACGACGATCCGCGCGTTAAGCGCTGTGGCCACAGCCACCGCAAGGGCAAAAAGAACCACGAGCCGGAGCGTGATGAAACCCCGGCCGTTGAAGCGGACAACTCCGTATAGAGCCTCAGCGACGATACCGAGAATGAAGAGATTCGACACATTCGATGCGAGAACGAGAACAGCGCCGCCATTGAATGCGCCCGTCTCCATCGATCTGTTGGCTGCGACAACGACAAGGGCCGCCAAGCCAACAATGATGCAAATCACCGACAGGCGCCGCAAGCTTGCCGGATCGGTGGGCAAGGGGAAAAGCTCGGTTCCGCGATCGAGTTTGCGGACAAGGATCAAGACCGCCGTCACGACAGCCATGAGGAGACCGGTCAATGCATAAGCCGCATAGGGATGAAACAAGTGCGACTCGAGCGTTTGACCATAAAATGTCTTTGCGGCAAGAGCGATCCCAACATAACGCAGGCTGAAATTGATGCCCATCGCGGAATAAAGGTCGCGGCCATAAAGCCAGAGAGGCAGCAATGGCACGGCGACTGCGAAGGCGCAGAGCCCAACGAGCGCTAAACTCGTTCCAAGCGCGAGCTGGGCAGCTAAAAAAAAGCCGATGACGGCAAAGGGGATGGTAAGAGATACGCGCTTCGGCACGGAAGCCTCTGGGAAAAACGGCCGGTGATGCGTTAATTAATTCATAAACATTGCAGCTATTGGCTGAGTAACATCCTTAGCATGCTGTATTCTACTCCGAATGCGCCCAGGGCGCCGCCCAGCGCTCCCGGATATAGCGCTCACTCCGTCTCGTAACGATTCCCGAGCGTAAGAGGCGCGGGTGGCGTGACAACGGCCGTCAGCTTAACCTTGGCATCTTTCATGCTTAAGGGGCATCCCTGAAGGATGTGTCTCAGGGAAAAATCCCTTCGTCAAGCGTTGTCATTGGGGCGCGCTGGTTAAAGCGCGAAGGCTACGGCTTTGATTAAAACAAGATGCGCAGGGGGTGATCCATAAGCGGCTAAAGTGGCCAAAATTGACATTCTACAAAATTGACATTCTAGAAGAGGCATCAGAGGCCGCACGGCAGGCGCTCAACCTTTTCCGTTAACTAGAAGGTTTATTTCTACGGCTAGCCTTTCTTCAACCGATCAAATCATCCCAGGTGACCTAGCCGCCCCCCTGACCGCTAGCCGCTTGTATCTTAACGATTTCACGTTTGAGAGCGCGCACATTTGGCGCAAGCTTGGTTTCATCCGCCTTTGTCAAGAAAGCGTCGAGCCCTCCGCAGTGCTCGACCGAACGCAGCGCGGAAGCGCTCACGCGCAGCCGGATACGCCGCTGCAACGCATCCGAAATCAGCGTCACGTTGCACAGGTTAGGAAGAAACCGCGTCTTCGACTTGCGGTTCGAATGGCTGACCAGATTGCCGGTCAGCACCGCTTTCCCCGTCAATTCGCAACGGCGTGACATTGTTTTCCTCGTTT
This sequence comes from Methylocella sp., assembly GCA_035687205.1. Classification (GTDB taxonomy): domain Bacteria; phylum Pseudomonadota; class Alphaproteobacteria; order Rhizobiales; family Beijerinckiaceae; genus Methylocapsa. The sequence continues at coordinate 5,153 of DASRYK010000036.1, forward strand.
CTCTCACCCGCACCGCCATAGGAAAGAGCCCGGAACAGCTTCCGGCTGGGGGGTTATCTGAGCGCGGCGGACGGAAGGCGGATCTCTTAGGGCACCCCGCAGGCGGCGTCAAGATATTGGCCAGGCTCCGCTCAAAACAGAACACAAGCGCCGGGGAAGGTTTAAGCCTCCCTTCCCCGCTCCCCCGGAAACCCAAAGGAGACGAAAATTGTGTTAGTTACAAAAAGAATAAGCCTGAAGGCCTGCAACGAATGAATCCGGGGCTGCAGGCTTAGAACTTTTGATGAACGGCGCCCGCCGCAGTCCCGCCACGGACGCCCTCCATTGCGGAGCAAACCGCCTAGTTGCCGCAGCGAACAGCGGCCCTCTTAGGCACATCTTCAACCGTCAATCCATAAAACCCCAGCTCATAGAGGCAAAGGCAAGATCCATAGAGCGCGGCTCTCGGCTTCACCTGCCCGCCGGAGCATAGCTTGTGACTTCCATGCCAAGGCAAACTTCCTCAATCACAGGCGTATTCCAAGCCATGGGTTTTTCTTCTCCTGTTCAGCGATAATTTCACCCCTTCGGCATGAGGGGCGTTGAAATCTAACGGCACCAGCAAAAACATAACATGAGTTTATTACCAGGCGCATCAGGAAAAGCAGGTAAGGCGATTGCCGGATATTCCCGGGCAGAAGCTTCTCCAGGCAGAAGAAGTTCAAGCTTCTTTACCTTCCTCGTCCAGAAGTGGAAGGATGACATCGACGCGTGTGCCCCCGCCGGGACGGTCCGTAATGGATATGCACCCCTTGAGAGCCTGCACTCTCTCATTCATTCCTGCCAGCCCCGATCCCCTGCCGCGATGACTCGAAATTCCAATTCCATTGTCCTCAACGGTTATGCGAAGAACGGATGAGATGGCATCGCTTTGGCCATAGCCTTCTCCCGGTGGAGCATTCTCGAATTCGAGCCTCACTCGCGCCTGGCTTGCCGACGCATGACGGTAAATATTGGTGAGTGACTCTTGGATGACACGGTATGCCGTCAACCCAGCTGCGGTGGGGACGGAGTGGAGGTCGTGTGGCGTTTCGAGAACAAGCGCCACATCAGGGCGAGCCACCTGCCAATTTGCAATCAGTCCGCGAACCGCTGCCTCCAAACCAAGCTCTGAAAGACCAGGGGGGCGCAGCTGGTCTAGCATTCTGCGAATGAGGTCTTGCAACGCTTGTCCTGCTGCATTCACTTCACGGCAGGTGTTGCGTATCCGGTCAAGATCAAATTTGGGATGGGAAATGTCTCTCAGCAGCGTCGAGGCGCCCGCGCGAATCGAAAAAAGACAAGGGCCCGCTTCATCATGAAGGTCACGGGCGATCTGCCGACGCTCATCGTCTTGAACTTTGATCAACTTTTCCATCAAAGCAAGATTTTCCTCGCGCACGCGGTCTAGCGTTGCGGCCAGTGAATTCAACCGGGCTGAAATCTCTCTGAATTCTGCGGCTCCTTTAAGCTTGAGCCGGACATTTGACTTTCCGGCCTCGAGTTGAGCTAGACCTTGTGCCAAGTTGTCGAAAGGGGAAAGTGAACGGCGCACCAACGCAACGATCGCGGCCAGAATAAGCATCGTCGCCGCGAGACTGATCGATGCTAGCGAGACCACATCCGACCATACTTCAGCCAGTTCATCGACAGGGTTAGGAGCAATTGCTATAAAGCCATAGTGCGCCCCATTGATCGTTGCAGGGATTAGGGTGACCTTAGGTGGCGGAGCGGCAAAGGACACGAACCAATCAGGAATTCCTTTTTCCTGTTCCGAGCGTGACCTTGCTGTGATCATGGCCGAGGGGTCGCCGCTGGGGAGGATCTGGATATCGATGTGACGCAAATTCTTGAGCGTTTCAAATAAACGGTGAAGCGAAGGCAGCGGGTCTTTGCTTTCCTGGAGACTAGCCAAGGCCGTTTCCACAAGCTCGCGTGCTAATCGCTCTATGCTGTTTACTTCGGCGCTAACGCGCGGTCCCGCATGCCAAACCAAAATGGCTGCGTTTAAGACTAAAACCGTTAACAGCACTACCGTGATCAGCCAGCTCAACGTGGATCTCAAGGAAAGGGAGCGCATGACGGCAACTCACTTCTAGAAAGGCTATTCCTGCGGGAAGAGGTCATAGGCGCTAGCTTGGGCATTAGGAGGCATTTGCTTCGTCAAGAGATCAATGAGGTAAAATTTGCTGCTGGCGGCGCCTTTTGAACCCTCGGCGTCTCATCTTGAATGCGGCGCCAAATAAGACTGGAGCTTGGAGCGTTGACGGAAGGCGCGGCTCTTTGCCATATCGAATAGCAGCGGTTCATCATTACTCTCGACCATGCGTGTACTGATCATCGACGACCATCCGATGGTGATTGCTGGCTGCCGCGGGATACTATCCAGCCAGCCGGACATCGAAATTATTGAAGCACGCGATGCGGCCGAGGCTTTTGAGGCCTTTCGTTCAATGCCGCCCGATGTTGTCGTTCTGGACATCAACCTTCCGGAACTCACGGGATTTGAGCTTTTGCGGCGCATTCGAGCGCGCGAGCCCGCTGCGCCTGTGCTCGTCTTCACCATGCATGAGGATCCCGTGTTCGCAGCGCGCGCTATAGAGCTTGGAGCAGCGGGATATCTGACTAAGAACGAGGATCCGTCGCAGTTCTTCAAAGCTGTTAAGCTCGTTGCAGAAGGACGGTGCTTTCTCTCTGATCAGCTTGCGCAAAAGCTTGCCTTTCTTCAACAAAAGCAGCAAAGCAATCCTTTGGCTGAACTGAGCGCCCGCGAGATCGAAACATTGAAGTGGATTGCAGAAGGGAAAGAAATGGCGGAAATTGCGCATATTATGAAAATCTCATACAAGACCGTCTCCAATTGCTGCTCTCTCCTGAAACGGAAGCTTGGTGCGAGGTCGAGGGCCGATCTCATCCGCATTGCGATCGAAAGCAAGGCCGCGAAGAAGATCGTCCGGTAATTCTATTTGGCTTCTGCCGCATCCTCCCGGTTACTGTTTCCACTGAGCAGCACCCCAATATTTTCGTAAACGCTTGGCCAGAGTAGCGGCGCCGTTGACGCTTCATTAGCGCAAATCATTTGGTGCTGGCACAATTCTCCGGGCGGCTGTTTGATTCCGTCAGTCTATACTTTGCAGCGGCAGCACGAAATGTTTCATCTCGCTCTTGCGGATTCCTCGCCGGCGAGGACCATCCCGCGAGGGCCGTTGCAAACCTTTATCCGCGCTGTTTCTTTCTGAAGCTGCAAGTCGATAACGGAGATATCGCTCGAAAACCAGTTCGCAACATAGGCGCTGCCCTGGCCTATGACCACAGTTTCGGGGTAACGCCCCACACGAATGACAGCGCTTACAGCCTGCGCCGTCATGTCAATCAAGGAAACAGTCTCTCCATGCTGCTCGCTTACGGCCGCGCTGCCGTTCGCAGCGGCAATAGCGGCGCCATACGGTGCGCCGCCAATTCGAATGCGGGCGAGCGGCTTGAGGGTTGCCGTTTCAATGATCGAAGCATCTCCGCTGCGAACATTTGCAGCGACGAGGATACGGTCATCAGAAGAAATGGCCAAAGCAAATGGAGCCTCTCCTGCTCGGATTTCTGAAATCCTTTGCATGCTGTTTTTGTCGATGACGGTAATGGAATTGCTCTCGCGATTGGCGGCGTAAAGGCGGTTGCCGCGATGTTCGAGAACAAGCCCTGCGGGACTTCTACCGGCTGCCGCCTGGCCCGCAAACTTTCCTGAGCCCGCATCGAGACGGACAATTCTGTCCCCATTCCAATCGCTGACATAAAGGAATTGCCCGCTTTGGTCTGTGACGGCAGAAAATGGCATTCCTTCTAAAGGCATGACAACAGCAACGGACAATGTTGCTGCATCGATTTTTGTAATCATGCGGTTTTCAGGATGAGTAACATAGAGAGCTTTGTGATCGGGGCTTTCAGTGATCATTGCTGGGCCGGCGGGAACGGTGACAGAGCGGGTCACTTGGCTCGTCCGGGTGTCGATTTGCAAGACGAGAGCATCGTCCTGGCATACAACGAAAAGATTTGTTGCTTTGCTTTGGAGCGGCATCAAAAATAGCGAAAGCGAAATTGCTGCCGCGAACGACCGGCATGGATGAAGCATGCAATCTGGCTATTTCGGTTCGAGTTTTGATTTGAGAGCCTGAAGACCGGTGCGCATGAAGTTGGACATCGCTGTCCGCGCGGCATCATCATTGAGTGCATCAGGCGGATCGTTTCCTGTATCTCCGCGGTAAAGCCGGCCGTACCATTCAACTTCGCTGCCTCCGCTGCCAGCAGGGTGCACGCTCAGCGTCATGGAATAGGAGCTGACCGGCAATGCTTCCAGATTTGGGTCAAACATGCGGTAGGAATATTTGAGGCTGCTTGCATCGAACTCATCGAGACTTTCCTTAAGAGTGGCTCCATTTTGGAAAGTGATGATGCGCTCTGCGCCAACGGTATCGCCGCCAGTTGCGGCAGCGTATTTTATCCCGGGGTGCCAGTTCGCTATCGCGCCAAATTGTCCAACAACGGCCCAAACAGCAGCCGGATCAGCCGCGATTGTGATCTTCTGGTCCACTTTGATCGGTGTCGGCCCATGCGCCCAGCAGAAAGTTGAAACAATAGACATTACTGAAATCAAGGCGATCCGCTTCAAGGGACTCTCCTTCTGGGTATGGAACGATCGAGAAGGCGCCGCTCTCTGTGGGATGAAAGCCCTTCTATGAGAGGCATCACAGCGTAAAGAAGGAAAAGGCACGCAAGGGCGGACATGATGAACCATGGCGTCAGTTCCACCATGCCTGCGCGCCGGCGCGGTGTTGCTACTGCGCTGACAGCCGGAGCAAGGCCAGAGGGTTTATCAAGATGGTAATATGTTAAGCCAGTGATGTTTGCGAGCTCCTTCAAATAGGGCTCGCGGACCGATGAGAGATGCTCTGTTCCAGAAGCAGCAATGGAGCCAAAGGGAGCATTGCGCGGATTATAGCCTTCACGGTTTTCCGCGCCTGGCGGCGGAAGGCCAAATCGATTCTCGTGAGGAACGTCCTCGGCGGAATAAAATCCAATCCCGTTCCCCAAATCATCGAATTTGGGAATGGGAGACAATGCATATCCGCCGGTGCCGATGATGAGTCCCGCTACCTCTCCACGCCTTCCTTCGAAAGGAGGCCCGCCGGACCAGGGCAATGGAGGCGCTTCGTGGCCATCTGTGAAGAAAAGAAGATCGGAGTTCAGATCGCGCGCTATTCTGATAGCATGAAACAATCCGGCTGAGATGTGACTGTCTCCTTGCCAGGCCATCCGCCAGTCAAGAGAGTCGATGGCGGCATCAAGTGGCGCGAAGTCATCGCAAATGCCAATGGGCTCAAACAGCAAAAAAGATCTGCGCTCCGTGAATATCGCAAGGCCCAGTCTCGATTGGCAGGGTAGAGTCTTGATGAGATCGCGAAGCGCCAGTTTGGCGAACTCTAAGCGGCTTACAGGTTTGCCATTAAAGAAGTAGTCTCTTGTGTTCATACTGCCTGTGATATCGACAGCCGCCACCAGATCATAACTGTGACCAGCAGCCCCAATTTTTGGAGCAGCAAGGGCAAAGGAGAGTGACAAAACCGCTCCCCCCAGCAGCAAGACGCGTGGATCTTTGAAGCGTGTCCGTATCATGGCAAGCCTTTCGGAACGCCCGGGATATCAGTCCAGATTTTTCTCGGGTTGGCAGGAAGCTCAGCTCCGCTTTCGCGGTTGATTTGGGGATACTCGCGAATGAGACGCGATGCGACATCGAAATTATACTTTGCGTCCCAGAACTGCGGTACAAGCTGCAGCGCACGCCGGTATTCCAGACGCGCGAGATTGATATATGGCCCAGCCTTCTCGATCTCCCCGCGGTCAAGCGCCGAAAAAGCCCTGCGCAGCAGTGCATTTGCCAGATCGTACCGGGCATAAGCGGTCAGCTCGGGGTTACCAGCGCGTTCAAGAAACGAGATGAGCTCGCGCGGCGTGTCCGTGTCATCGCGTTTCGTTAGGAACACGATACGCGCAAGAAGCGCTTCCGGGGGCACTCCAGCTGAGACCTGCACATCATGGCCGCCGGCCAGCATGACAATCGTTGCGTTTGCAGCGTGAATGCGCATCCAGACATAAGCATTGATCACAGATGCAGCGAGAGAGATGGCCAATACTGCAGCAGTGATTGCCGGGCGGCTATGGCGCCAGACGCCAAGCAGCGAATGCAGGCTCTCTCGCGCAGCGCTCTTTACTGAGGATTGCAGACGGTTCAACGCATGCAAGAGATAGGTCATGCCGCTCTTCCCCTGAAGTGCGGGCTAGTAACTCGTCCAAGTGACCGGCAACGGAATTCAGGCGTTTCGCAAAGTTTGGCAGCTAACAGAACGACAGATGCAAAGAGAGCCGTTTGAACAAAAAAAGAGGAAAGATCCGTTCGAGGAAGCACTTCGCGGATTTCTACCGGCTGACGCTCCAGGCGGTTGATGCGGGTTATGGCATCTTCTACTGCTGCCGGGCCTTCTGATTCAAATGCCCGGTAAGGCACCCCAAGTGTTTTAAAAAAAATGTCGAGATGACGCTCCGGCATTGATTGTGGGGTATCCTCCCCAGGGCCGGGCTGATCGCTGATCCCTTTGCTTCCTGCTGTTCTCAAAAACAGCCAATAGAGACTGACTTTGAGTTGTTGGAAGCTCGCGCGAAGCTTTTCTTGTACCCGGGGATCGATGCGCGCTGCCCCGTCGGAGACAAGCAGAATTGCTCTTGAACGGCCAGCGGACTCTGGCTGGAACATGGATAGCGCCATTGCGAGCCCGCGCCCAATATTTGTGTAGTCAAGTCCAGGGCGGTCAATGGCACGGATTGCAGCTTCGATGGCGCTATGATGACTGGTCGGCGGCATGACGAGGATGGGAGAAGTTGAAAAGGCAGCAACCCCGGTAAGATCATGGTGCCGCTCGCGTAAGAACTGTGTGAGGATTCTCTTGGCGGCGGCTGCTTTCGACTCTTCCTCTCCTGAGGGCTGCCGCCCGGCGAAAGTTTCATTCATGCTTCCGCTTCGATCGATGAGAAGCGCTAGCTCCGCTCCTTCAGCGATTTTTGTGATTTGACCATGCGCAATATGCGCGCCTGAAAGCGCAAGAATCGGCGCAGAAAGAGCAACTGCCGCAAGACAGGAAAGCCCGATCTCAATGAAACCTGAAAGCTTGTCGGATGGAGCAGCCTCGAGAGAAGGGATCCACGCTGGCTGGAAAGCGGAAAACCAAAAAGCCGCGAGTAAAATCGGTAAAAGGAGAAGCAGAAGAGGAAAGTCGGCGCTGATCATAGTCATTTGGATTTCTCGATGGCCGCAAGGCGCGATGCGAAAGCCAAAAGCTCGGCTTTGGAGAAGAGATGCAAGGCCCTTTCACCTTCGCTGTCAAAAAATATTGCGCGGGACGCCTCAAAGAATTTTTGGAATGATGGAGCGAGAGGCTCGTACTTAGGATGCGAGCTCAAAAAGTTTGCTAAGTCCTCGGCAAGAACCGTGCAGCCTGCTGCCTGCTCAATGCTTCTGTGCAGGGTGAGGAGGGCGTCACGATGAAACGCCATGCCTGCGGATTTCTTCGCAAGTGTGGAGATTTTCCGGGCTGCTGCAGAAAAAACACGCTCAGGACGCTTCTGAAAGGGCCAGATGGCTCGATCGCGAAGAACGTAGATCAGGAGCAATAGGACAGAGAGGGCGAAGAATGCCGCACGGTGTAGCGGAGGCGCTTCAGAAATCAAAACCGCAGGAGCATCTGGACGCATATAACCAGCAGCGTTCTCTTTTTTCTGGGGAAACGCTTCCCGCAAAGGTGCTACGCGGATATGCCAGCTAGGAACCTCGACATTTTTTTGCTGACCATCTTCGAGAAAGATCAGGGTTATCGAGGGAATTTCAAGTTCGTGCACGTCCAGGGCAGGCAGGAAATTCTGATAGGTAAGATGCAATTGCCAAAGTGTGCTTCCATCTTCATATGACTTCGTCAGAACAGCGTCCCTGAGATCGAGTAATGGTGTAACCGGGCCAGGACGGGGGAGTGATGAATTAAGAAATTGCTGATTTTTAGGGGTACGGATATCGACATTTGCCTCGATCAGATCCCCGACAAAGTACCCGAACTCTTTGGGTGTGCGGATATCCACCGTGGCGGCACGTGCGCCATGGATGAAAAACAATGCGGTGATACAAACAGTGACGGCTGGCTGCCGCATGAAAATCTCATCCCGCCATGAGATGACGCGACAATTCATGCGGATCGACGCTGCCACGGATCACGACTGGCGCACGCCCATACCGCCCGGATAACTGCCATAGCGCCTTGCGCCACTGGGCATTCTTTTCGATCCAGCGGCGCCGCAGAGCGGGGCGCATAACGATCAGCCGGCGCCGTCTATTTTCAAGATCGGCAGCCTCGATAAGACCCCATTTCGGAAATTCGTCCTCGGCTGGGTCAAGGAGCACGACCGGCACCAGGTCATGCTGGGATAATGCATCGAATAATTGAGCTAGAAAATCGAAAGGCAGTCTGAAATCGGAAATTAAAAAGACCATTTTCCGGCGGGTGCCGAGAATCCGCGCCGCGGTAAGAAGCCCCATGGCGTTTTCACCGTAGCAAGGCAGGGTTTTAATTCTTTGTGCGGCATTGATAGCGGTGCTGCGGGAGCGCGCAGGCGGAAAGAACGCATCTGCTCGTATGCGATGATCGCAGCCAATGAGGGTAAACCGGTCGCCGATGCGCGTTGCCGAAAAGGCAAGACAAAGACAAAATTCTGAAGCAAGAGCAAGTTTGCTTGTTATTGTCCCGTAGCGCATCGACCCCGAAAGATCCACGAGAGCAAGAACATCAATCGACTGCCTCTGCTCGAAACGGCGGACATAGGTTTCACCATAGGGATTGGTGATGGTTGCGCGGATGTCGAGGCGCCGCGCGTCAGGGCAAGTGATAAATGGCGCCTGATCACGGTAGACGCCATCTCCGCCAATGAAGGGCGCGGGGTGCGCACCAGTCGCCTTATTAAAAAAACGGCCGCGGGGCCGGTATGAAATCTCGCGGATCCTGGTCATGGCGCCGGAATTGTTTCTGTAACTGTGCGGCAAAGACGCCGGGCAATATCGCCGCCACGCAAAGTATAAACAGGATCAATAAATATACGGTGCGCCATGGTCTCAACGAAGATCTCGCGTATGTCTTCCGGAACCAGATAGTCCCGGTCTTCGAGCCAAGCCCTCACACGGGCAGCGCGGACGGCCATGGCGACACCGCGGGGGCTTGCGCCTCCCCGAACGATGCCCTGTATTTCGACATCATTAAGCGATACTCCTGCAGAGGCTGGGTCGAGCAGCGCGTTCCACAAACGCACGACATAGGCGCGAAAAGCGCTGCTTGCGCGCACCGTTTGCTGGATTGCCGCAGAAACTTCGCCAATCTTACGGAAGTCGAGAACGGCTTCTTCTACGCTCAGCAATAGCCCTTCGACATCATAAAAGACCGGATCAAAAAGCAGTCTCTCGCGAACCGCTTGGTCTAAAGGGGCGGACATCGCTAGCTCCATGAAGAACCGGTCTCGCGCAGCCGCGGGAAGTTCAAAAGTCTCCTCACGCTCGATCAGGTTCCGGTCAGCAAAAACGTGCAGACATGGAAAGGCATAATCGCGGTTGAACGCTGACAGCTTCTGTTCTGCCATCAGCCGGAGCAATACGGAATGCACCTGCGGCCGAGCCCGGTTGATCTCATTAAAAAAGAAAATCGAAAGATCTTCTCCTTGACGCAGAATTGGCCCTGGCTCGACACGCGGCCTCCCGTCGTCGGCAATGTATGTATGGTAGATGAGATCGCCCGGCATCATGTCGACGGCGCCCTCGACCCGGGCAAAGCCGCCTCCAAGCGCCCTCGCAACGGCGCGGAGAAGCGTCGTCTTTCCAACCCCAACATCGCCTTCCAGAAGAACATGCCCCCGGGCAAAAATGGCAATCGTTACGAGGCGAATGAGCCTTGGCTGACCAAGGATTGCCTTGCCGGCCTCTTCTTCAAGGCGTCTGGCGCGCGCACGCCAATCACTCAAGAGCGAGTCAGAGAGATGACTTTGAAGCATGAGAGCCGCATCCCTCCCGGCAAGGCACCCGCTTTATTGTCAATCTTGGCGTGGCGTGAGGCGCCAGCAACATGCTTTGTCTGCGTTGGAGGCTGAGAAGCCAGTACAGTCTAGATACCCCGCTAAAACTTATTGGCTGCTTGAATTTGCTCCAATCTTATCGACTTCATATACAAATTTGCCCGTGGCCTTGAAATTCTCGACCCGCTTGCGGTTTCTTTCTTCCATCGCCTTAATTGATTCAGATTGTTTGGCTAGCTCCTTAGGGTCATGCCTCGGGTCATATTTCGTTCCGGCAATCTTTTCAGGAAAGCCAGGTTTTGGCTCCCAGCAATCTCCCGCCGCTTTGCACTTCGTTCCATCATAGGCCATGACTGGCGTGAGGGAGATAACGCTGAGCAGAGCAAGAGTTGAAAACCCTAGACTGTGGCACCCTATCATCATACCGTATTCCTCCTTTGATAATCACAGCATCCGCTGTATTTCTGCGAGAAGAAGCAGACTGATTTCACTCACTTTGGCTTTGCGCATTGGCCTGGAGCATCCTCAGGAAATTTTTCGCCCGCTTGATATGGCTTATATTTGCTTTTCTGCTCCGGGCTGAGCCAAAGAGCGTGTGTCACGTCGTCTTTGTAGAGATGCCGCACCCAGGCCATTACCTGAAGCATCTCGTCGAGAGTGAGATTTTCGGATTGAGGCCCCATTTGAGCCTGGGCGCCGCCGAAGATCGTTGAGAAAAGGCCTGCATCAGTGGCGTTCTGCGGATAGGTCCAGTAATCGTCATTAAGGCCGGGGCCAATCTTGCCTTCCCCGATGTGGCCGTGGCATCCGGAACAGGCAGAAAGAAAGATCTGTTCGCCCGCCTTCAAACAGCTCGGATCAGCGTTGTAAGGATTGACACCCGACTGCAGGAACGCCTTGACGCCTGGGGTATCGCGCCCTTGAGGAAGGGCGTTGGCAAGATCAAGAACTTCACCCGTGATTGTGTGCCTGAAGATGGTGCCTGAAGGCTCGTTTTGAGCGATACCTGACCCTGGGCCTGCGCATAGGCCGCAGGCTGCAATGATCATCCGGCAGCTGAGTTTCTTAATTAGGAGGGTCACCGTATTCGTCATTTTGATTCCGCGGCCGGTTGATGCTCAATCGGTAGAGTTGGGATTCCTTCGGAGACAAGGATCTCATCGATTTTCGGCTGGGCCCGACGCAGCGCCGCATTCAATTCATCGAGAAGCGCTTTATCGTCACGGCGTACGCCGATGGATTGATCGTAGCGTAATGGAACCCGCTCGCCATCGGCGCGTCTCGCATCATCTTCGATGAGAACCATGCGGAGCGGGATAGGCGATAACTTGACAAAACGCGCGATTTCGGGGGCAAAAGCTACGGCGAGTCCGGCTGTGCCATTGACGACCTCGTCAATCATCCGAGAAGGGTCGATCTGCGTATATTGATTTCGAGGCGAGCGGAAATTCACCAGTGAATAGAGATAGGACATCTCGTCTTCGTAACGGCCAATCTCCTTCAGCATAATTTCAGCCGGAGAACCAAACGGCACTGCAATATGGGCCAGTTTTTTGAGTTCCGGGTCGGACCATGATCGCGCCTGGAGACCTCGATCAGCACGGGAGACAAAGACATATCCTGAACGCATATACGGAGTGGTCGTCAAAACGCGCGGATCGCCTGTGTCAAGGCCGATGATCACATCGCAAAGCCTTTTGTCGAGAAAGTCCCGCACGAGGTAGATGGCGGGCTTAGGTGACCAAACAAATTGCGGCTCACGCCCGAGCGTCTCAGCAAGCACAACGGCTATCTTGTTTTCGTAGCCAGATTTGTCTTCGAGGGAAAAAGGAGGCTGGTGCTTCGCAGCGCAAATCCGCAGCGGAGACGGTTTAGCCTCAATGCCGGCTGGCGGAATAAGAGGCTGACGGGGAGCAGCGATTGCGGAGCAGCAAACCACGGCCAGCAATTGGATGCCAACGCTAGACGCTATTGAAAGCCACTTAAGCATGCATGTATCCACGCGGCCAGCACTGACCGGTTGCTGTTGGATTGAAAGGGCTGCCCGGAAGCACTATGGCAACCGGGCAGCAGTTTCCCTGCGCTATGCAGTGGTCCGGAGGAGAGCGCAGAGAAGGCTAAAAAATTTTCAGTTTGCAGACTGGTATTCGCCAATAGTCAGGTCGTCGTAGGGGCCCTTGCCATTGAGGGAGAACACCATCACGCCGCCGCCCATCTGGGTATAATTGGCGAGCTGCTTAAAGGCGCCGACAGCGCCAAGGCCCGCCGTGGGGTCCTGCAGATCGAAGACAAGCCCGACGCCGGGCCAGCCGCCCACGCCGTACATGATTGCGATATATTCGATCCCCTTGTGCTCATAAACGATTGGATATCCAATCGCTCCCGAGGGAAGTTTGAACTTCCACAACAACTCGCCGGTATCGCTGTTCCGCGCTTTAATAAATCCATCGAGGGTCCCATAGAAGACCAAGTTTCCTGCAGTCGCCGTTGTGCCGCCCCAGACGGAAAAGCGCTCCATCTTTTCCCATTTGAATTGCCCAGTGATAGCGTTGTAAGCCTTGATTTGTCCGAGACCTTCACCGGCCTGGCGGTTTCCTTTCGGGCCGGGATACATGTTCAATGTTGCACCGACGAAAAATTGCCCGGCGCGATAGGGAAGCATAAACGGCTCCCAGTCCATACAGATGTGATTTACGCCGAGAAAGAACAGCTGTTTGTTTGGGTCGTAGGAGTCATGCCCTTGATTGTGAAAGCCCATTGCAGAGGGGCAAATATCCTTTCCAAGGTGATCCATTCTTGTCCCATATTCTGGATCACGCACCGGAAGGCCGCTCCTGATATCGACGGTTTTGAAGACATTGACAGTATCATCGATCTTGTCTGCAGAGACCAGATCGCCATTTGTGCGGTCAAGCGTGTAAACGATTCCGTTGCGGTCCGGATGTGTGAGAAGCTTGCGTTCCTTGCCTTCCTTGTCTTTCTGCTCAGTCAAGGTGATGAAGTTGACACCCGCAAAGTCCCATTCGTCGTGCGGCGTTTTCTGATAGCCGAATTTGGCTTGGCCAGTATCGACGTCGCGAGCGAAGATGGTCATTGTCCATTTGTTGTCGCCGGGACGCATTGTCTCATTCCACGGCGCGGGATTTCCGGTTCCATAGTAGATCAAGTTCGTCCCGGGATCATAAGCGTACCAGCCCCAGTTCGTGCCGCCGCCGATCTTCCAGGCATCGCCTTCCCAAGTCGAAAGGCCAAGGCCTCTTTGCCCATAATGCGGATTCTTGATGTTGAAGTCAGAGGCAAGAAGCAGCTCGTCATCTGGCCCTGTTGCATAGGCCCGCCATTTCTGCTCGCCCGTGCGCACGTCGTAGGCCGTCACGTAGCCGCGGACTCCGAGCTCTGCGCCAGATGATCCGATGATAACCAGATCTTTCACGACATAAGGCGCGACAGTCAGTGTCGATCCAACATGGAAATCGGAATTTTCTACCTTCCAGACCGTTTCGCCAGTATTTGCGTTGAGCGCAACCACATGCCCGTCAAGCAGGGTCTTGATGATCAATGGCGGGGTAATTCCGTTGCCAGGCCAATAAGCAAGGCCGCGATTTACAAGATCGCAGCACGCCACAGCGCGTGCGGCGGGATTTTGCTTGGGCTTGTCTTGCCAGAGGATCCGGGTAGGGTCATTTAAATCGAGAGCAAAGGTGTAATTGGGGAAAGAGGTATGAACGTACATTTTCCCATTGACAACGAGCGGCGCTCCCTCATGCCCATTAAGCAGGCCGGTCGAGAAACTCCACGCTGGCTTCAAGTTCTTTACATTTTCAGTATTAATCTGCGTTAACGTGCTGAAATTATTTGAATGGTAATTCTTGCCAGGCATGACCCAGTTTTCTTCGCTTTTGGACAAATGATCGAGCGTGTCGTTTGCCTGAGCGCCGCCTATCGCTGCGGCGGATGCAGCCGCAAGCATTGTTAGCAAAGAAACTGAATTCAGAAACTTCTGCATTATGGAGTCCTCCCAAGCTGGGCGGCCGGATTAGAAGCGGCCCGGACGCGCCCATGAGTACCTTCCTTGCGGCTGGCGATTGCCGGCAATAACGCTGCGAAATCGGTCCGCGCCGCTTCGCGCTGGATTGCCTGGCCCTGGACGGCAACTGCATTTCGGGAGGCTTATAAGTTTGGCTCCAGCGTTCTGTCTCTAGGATTTGTAAGCAAATTCTGCCGGGATATCTTGACAGATCTTTTGCCAGACTCTCCCGGGTTACTTGCAAAACATTCCTATTTTCTGGCCGGTCTATTACGTGCTTTTGAGATGCCGGAGGCATTGGCTAGGCGCGTATTTAGCTGCGGTGAGCGATTCCACTCTCTGGCAAATACCATTTGGAGAGGTGGGCCATTCGGCATCGAATGGCGCATTACCGCTGGGCATGGCAGGGCTCACGTGATGACAACGTTGCTTAGGGGCAGCGTGATTAGAACAGAGCAACGGGGCCAGCGATTTTATCCAAGGCCAAGGAGAAAACGTTTACGAGGAGGAGAAATAATTTCCCTGATTTTCGGCGTGGCATTGCTGGTGGGGGTTGCAGCTATCCAAAGCTGGGCGGCCTTTGTCCGCCCGGCAGCACTCTATCCCATAGACTCTCGCCGGCTGATGCTTGAGCATGACTACCGGCACTATCCCGGAGCAGGGGTGTTGATGTGCCGGACTGAGGGAGGCGCAATTGAGAGGAGTGCAGCGGCCTGGCTCATCGGATCACGCCGGCTTGTCGTGTTGAACGCGCATAATTTCATCGATCGGG
>DASRYK010000037.1:0-8260 GCA_035687205.1 Methylocella sp.
GGCTTCAATGAGGCCGAGGCGCATACGCCTCGGATGCTCATTCCAGGCCGTGACGCTCAGCCCAAACTTATCGGCTTCAATGAGGCCGAGGCGCATACGCCTCGGATGCTTGTACCGTTTTGCGGTCACGTCGATCATTAAGCCCAGCTTCAATGAGGCCGAGGCGCATACGCCTCGGATGCGCGTTCGTCTGTCTGACGATATGCACGCAATGGTAAACGCTTCAATGAGGCCGAGGCGCATACGCCTCGGATGCCTCTATGCAACAGCCACTGCAACACAAGTGACTGTGCTTCAATGAGGCCGAGGCGCATACGCCTCGGATGCAGCGCAATCCCTATCCTAATACAGATAGGGCTGCCCGCTTCAATGAGGCCGAGGCGCATACGCCTCGGATGCAGTGGAATGGCCGTCACGGCTCCGCAGACTGTAACGGGCTTCAATGAGGCCGAGGCGCATACGCCTCGGATGCGGGGCGGCGTGGAATGCTATGCAGCGAAAAAACGTGGCTTCAATGAGGCCGAGGCGCATACGCCTCGGATGCATTGGTCAATAAATTGAATTCCATCGCCCTCCGCAGAGCTTCAATGAGGCCGAGGCGCATACGCCTCGGATGCCCGGGTGATCGGCGTGACTGCTCTGCATTGAGGAACTGCTTCAATGAGGCCGAGGCGCATACGCCTCGGATGCTTGGCAATAAACGATATCCTCTAGACAAATCTCTGCTGCTTCAATGAGGCCGAGGCGCATACGCCTCGGATGCCGCGATATGCGTGCAACGGCGCTCTAATTTGGCGGGCGCTTCAATGAGGCCGAGGCGCATACGCCTCGGATGCTGCTTCCTTGAGCGCGCGCACTTCTGTAATAATCCCCCGCTTCAATGAGGCCGAGGCGCATACGCCTCGGATGCTGCGTAAGATACGTTGCCGATGCCGCCATTCATCGGCGTTGCTTCAATGAGGCCGAGGCGCATACGCCTCGGATGCAATTCCGCTGTCGAAATTCTGGGGCGGGCTGAGCGTGCTTCAATGAGGCCGAGGCGCATACGCCTCGGATGCCGGGTTTGCGAAAGGAAGATCGACATGACATCGCCACAGGCTTCAATGAGGCCGAGGCGCATACGCCTCGGATGCCAGCTTGAACTGTGCCGCCCTCGGGTTCGTCATCGCAGCTTCAATGAGGCCGAGGCGCATACGCCTCGGATGCGCCGTCTATTCCGGGGACATAAGCTCGGGGTTCGGTAGCTTCAATGAGGCCGAGGCGCATACGCCTCGGATGCTCCTACCCTATAACCTATGGGCCCGCAAGGCAATCCCGGCGCATTTTCGAGAGCCCATTCGATGCGGATTGCGGGCAGACGGAAGCCCGCTTGCGATCGTGTTTACGATGTCAAAGAGCCTTAAGAATTTCAACATATTAAACCGGTTCGAGCGGGCAGTGCATTCTCCTCGTCACAGCGCCGCTCGAATGCCGACGGCGGCATTAAGATTCCGCCCGGACCGCCCGCCCTGACTATAGCAATTATACTATATTACCGTAGCAATTATACTATATTACCGTGGCTTGGCGCTCGATTTTTGAGAACGTCTTGCCGATGCTCGCCACGGCCACCTCGATCTTGTCCGCCGGCCCGACATCAATCAAGAGGATGTGGTCCTCGCCATTCTTAACCAGCTCGCGCAATCGCGTCTCGAGCTCGGCGCGGCGCCGCTGCGAGAGGCGGCATTGGAAAACCGAAAGCTGTATCCACTCGCCGTACCCATGCATGGCTTTGAACACACGCCGCCAGCGCCGCTGATCCGAGATGTCATAGGTTACGATAAAGAGGCGTTCACCGGCCATTGGAGCTTCCTCACCGTGGCAAATAGTGCGGATAGGCTGGCAGCTCACCCAAAAGAAACCGGGAGAGCAAACGCGCCTGCACCAAGAGCATGCGCCGCATGCTGACCTGATAGCCGAAGACAGGATGTGTTGTCTCCTGAGACATCCGGCGCTCGAACGCTTCGATAAAGCGGCGCCGCCCCGCTTGCGTCAGCGCTGTCCCCGTGACTGCCACAACGAAATCGTCTGGCCCGGCCTCGCCGGTGTTGACCGCCGATAGAACGACGGAATCGGCGATGATCGCACGGAAAGGCTCCATGAGGTCGAGCGCCAGCGCCGGGCGGCCATAACGCGGCGCATGGTAGAAGCCGCGATAGGGATCGAGGCCAACCGAGGCGAGGGCGATCGTCAAGTGCCGGCTCAGCATCGCATAGGCGAGCGACAGCATCGCATTGACCGGATCCGCTGGCGGCCGGCGGTTTCGCACCTCAAAACGGAACGGCGCCAGCCCGCCACTCCCTTGTTGATCGCTGGGCGGCTTCAACAGGCCGGCGAAGGCGCGGAAATAGACGGCAGCCGCGTCTCCCTCAATTCCGAGTAGCTGCGCCAGAGTGGCTGCTCCTTCCACGGACCGGCGCGCGGCCGAAAGCCGGTCAAGCGCCGCCTGACGCTCCTCCGGCGTCCCCCGCCAATTCCGGCGCAGAATCGTCCGCTGGTTCGCGATCTTTGCCGCGACCAGCTCCTTTGCGAACCTGAGGCACGCGGCCTCATCGAAGCTCATGCGGTATTGCGCCGCGCGAACCTCGACATTGCGGTGACCGATGCCGTGGGCCACGCCGCGGAACCAGCCGCCGTGGCTATGGAAGGTGACGGGAATCTCGCGCTCGAGCAACGCCGCCAGCGCCGGCGTGGTGATCGACACATTGCCGAACAGCGCCACATCCGAAATATCGATGAGGCGCACCAGCGTCTCGCCCTTCTCCTCGTCGGTAATCTTGAGCGTCTCGCCCTCCTTGCCGATCCGCGCATGCTGGGATTGCACGATGAGCGGGAGAGCCTCGTCGGGCGGAACGGCGATCGTGCGCGGCGCGAGCGAGGAGCCTGAAAGGGCACGGACCTCATCCGGGAGGCATACCGTCACGAGCGCGCAGCGCGGGCATTTCGGGCTGTCCTTGAGCGGCGGCGGGATCCGGCTTTGCGAGACCGTCAGGCGCAGCTCGCTGACGGCCGTTCGCGCCGCCGCGCGCAGCGCATCGTCCAGCGCGATACGCACGCGCTCCCTGCTTTCGGCGTAGTAGATGGCGCCCTCCTCGACGCGGTAGCCGTGCTCTTCGAGCAGCAGCGCCTGGAGACAGATCTGGATGCGCTCCGGCTCATAGGCGCCCTGCGCCACATGCGGGCGCTTGCCCCGCTTGTAATCGACGGGCGTGACGATGCCATCCTCCGCCTCGGCGATGTCGAGCTTGGCGATGACGCCGAGCGCCGCCGAGGAGAGAGTCAGCGAGCGGCTGGCGATCTTGCCGGTCTCCGGCGATCCATCGCCTTCGAGCGCCTGCGGCGCCGGCAGCGGCGCATTGGGCCTGTCGGCGCGCGCGTGAACACGGTGGCCTTCGGCCGTATCACCTGTCTCCGCCCACTCGCCTTGCGTCCACATCAGGTAGGCGAGCCGCGGGCAATACACGAACTCGTTCACCATCCGCGCAGGGATCAGCGGCGTGTCGCCGCTGACGGGCGGCGCGGGAAGGTGAAATTCGAGCTGGCGATCGTCCGGCATCGCGGTTGCCTCTCGCAGCCCTCTGGCTTACCCCCCCCCTCGAAAAGCCCGCACCAGAATGCCGGCCGCAGCCTAGTATAAAAGGGCCGGCGGCTGCGGTGCGAGCGCTAAGCCGTTTGTCTTGTGATCGTAATAACCTGTCAGGCGGCCGCCGTTGAACCGCGCGCCATCATCAATATACCGTCAGCGGCCATCTGGATGGTGACGGTAGCGGCGAGAGCCGGACTTGGCAACGGTATCGCGCACCGTCAGGCGGTCCGCCGGGGCCGGTCTTAGCGGGCCGATAGATGTCGAACGTCAATCGACGTTTTTCTATCTATATTAGTATGTTAGGCGGAAATCGCGGGATACTGCGGGATACCCTGGGCGGGCCCTGTATCATTCCCATTCGATGGTTCCGGGCGGTTTGCTTGTCACGTCATAGACAACGCGATTGATACCGGGGACTTCGTTAATGATGCGCGTTGCTGCCCGGCCCAAGAAGGCCATATCAAAGGGAAAAAAATCCGCAGTCATGCCGTCAAGCGACGTCACTGCGCGCAGCGCACAGACGAAGTCATAGGTGCGGCCATCGCCCATGACGCCGACGCTTCGCACCGGCAGCAAAACCGCAAAAGCCTGCCAGATCTTATCGTAAAGGCCCGCCTTGCAGATCTCGTCGAGATAGATCGCATCGGCCCGGCGCAGGATGTCGAGCTTCCCGGGGGTCACGGCGCCAGGGCACCGGATGGCGAGCCCTGGGCCAGGGAAAGGATGGCGGTTGATGAACCCCTCGGGCAATCCAAGCTCGCGGCCAAGCGCGCGCACTTCGTCCTTAAACAGCTCCCGCAACGGCTCGATAAGCTTCATCTTCATGCGCTCTGGCAGGCCGCCGACATTGTGATGCGATTTAATTGTGACCGATGGCCCGCCGCTTGCCGGCACGCTTTCAATCACATCGGGATAAAGTGTCCCTTGAGCCAGAAATTCCGGCATCCCGCGGCCGCCGGCAGCAAGTTTCTTTGCCTCGCTCTCGAAGGCCGCGATAAAGAGGCGGCCAATGATCTTGCGCTTTTCTTCTGGATCCCGGACGCCGGTCAGCGCGCCGAGGAAAAGTTCTCCCGCTTCGACGTGAACGAGCGGAATATTATAATGGCCCCGGAAAAGGCTCACGACCTCCTCGGCTTCGCCCTGGCGGAGCAGCCCATGATCGACGAAAACGCAGGTCAGACGGTCTCCGATTGCCTCATGGATCAAGACCGCGGCGACCGCCGAATCAACGCCGCCAGAAAGGCCGCATAAGACCCGCCCATTATGGCCCACGGCAGCACGGATCGCGGCAATGGCCTCAGCCCGGAAGGCCCCCATGGTCCAATCCGCCTGCAATCCTGCGACCTTATGAACAAAATTGGACAGCAAGCGCGCGCCATCTGGCGTATGCACAACCTCAAGGTGAAACTGGACGCCGTAGAGGCCGCGCGATTCGTCGGCGATTGCCGCAAAAGGCGCGTTTCCGGAGGCGGCGATGCGCGAGAAGCCAGGCGGCAGCTCCGTCACGGCATCGCCATGGCTCATCCAGACGGGATAGGACTTTCCTTGGTCCCAAACCCCTTCGAAAAGAGGGCTAGACTGCAAGACTTCGACTTCCGCGCGGCCAAATTCACGCTTGTGCCCTGGCGAAACCTTGCCGCCCATTTGCAGCGCCATGACCTGCTGGCCATAGCAAATGCCGAGAACGGGCACTTTGGCAGCGAAGATCTCTTCAGGCACGCGCGGGGCCCCCTCGTCATGCACCGACGCCGGCCCCCCGGAGAGGATCACAGCCTTTGGCGCCAAATCCGTAAAAGCCTTTCCGGCGCGCTGGACAGGGGCAATCTCACAATAAACACCGGCTTCGCGGACGCGCCGCGCGATCAGCTGCGTCAGCTGAGAGCCGAAATCGACAATGAGAACCTTGTTATGACGCTGCGTGATGACGCCGTGGAGGGGATCCTCCGCCATTTGCCAACCTGTTCTGCGCGCGGCCGCGCCTAAAGAAGATATTTAGAAGCAATCACCCGGCGAAACGGCCCTCTTAATTGGTGACCGCTTTCAGCACAGGCAATGGCTCCTTTCCGCAAAGAAGGAAAACCTACAAGCCTATCTTGAAGAGACCGCTCCAAGAAACTGCTCCGGCCCCGGTCCAAAGCCTGACTCTTGACGCTCCTAACCGCGGCAGGCGCCAGCGTCCAGCGGGGTTTTTACGATAACCGGAAGCTCGGCCGTTATCACGCATCTGGACGATCCTCTGATGATAGAGGCTCCTGTTGGCATGGGGGACGCTCCTTTCGGAGAAAGCGCGGCGAAGGACGGCACGGGGGCCGGAATGCCGCGGGCCTCAAGCCAGGAAAAGAAATCACTGGCCGCCGGGGCGGCAAGCGCAGGGGCAGGAAGGGGGCGGGTCACGGCTATCGCGCCGCAGACACTCCCGGCCTCTGGGGCGAGCGGTTCAGAAAAAAAGCAGACCAATCTTGATCACAAAAATCGTTTTCGACGCCGAGGACCCGGAGAAACGAAGGGATGATGGTGCCGGATTTGTAAACCTCCTTGCCGTAATCAATAAGGATGACATTCTCAGGTCCAAAGGCCATCCGGAAAGGCTCAATCCGTGCGGGGTAATCAAGAAGCCAGCTGCCCGCACGAGTATAAGCAATCGAATCCGGATCGGACGACTCTGCAATCCCGTGTCTCATGAGTGCGAGACGGTACGACCGAAGATATTCCGCAGGATCACGAAGACATGCCACAATGACTGCCTTTCCTGGCAAAATATTCCGGAGCCATGCCAACTCGTCCTCCTCTCTCAGATAGGAGAGGCCTTCCGCAGAAAACAGAAATTTATCCTGAGAAGCTGAACCAATGAACCGGGAAAGGCGCTGCTCGACCATCCGGCGGTAGCTTGGCCCGCCATTAAGCCCGGCCTTGAACTTAAATGGCGTCATTCTCTCTGGCCGCATTGCTCCCACATGCAGCTCCACGTGGTTGGCCGGCCTGTGCCATCCCTCGTACATGGCAATTCCGAGCTTGGCGAGACGGCGGCGGAACCGCCAGCAAAAAGCTTGGATCGACGTTGAGCCAGTCCTGTGGAACCCAATATGCACTACGCTTTGATGATGCATTTTCTGACGCATCCCATCCCTCGCGCAGCCTGACCTGCGTGGGGATCGACCGGGCAGCCTGCCTATGGCGTTCATCCCTCATGTCAGAAATGCTGCGAGTTTCCTGAATCATGCGCAAGCCGGCCTGACCGGCTTTGCGAACTCCAATTCAGGCGGTTTAAAATAATGCTTTTCCGGGCGGATGGAGCCGAGAGCGGGAGGAGTCAAAAACTATTCTCCATCCGATGCCGAATGCCGCCGCATTGGGAATCGTGCCAGGGGCTGGGTTGAGGGGATTGGCTGCGCCGGATAGCGGGAGAAAAGAGCGGTTCCCCAAATAAGCCCAGCAGCCTGCGTTTCTGCAACTGACCTTGCTCGCGACACTTTATGAATGTCGCTTGCCAAGCGGAGCGGCATCCGGAAAGAGACCGGTTCCAGGCGGTTACCGGCCGTGTCCGT
This sequence comes from Methylocella sp., assembly GCA_035687205.1. Taxonomy (GTDB): domain Bacteria; phylum Pseudomonadota; class Alphaproteobacteria; order Rhizobiales; family Beijerinckiaceae; genus Methylocapsa. The sequence goes on from DASRYK010000037.1 coordinate 7,171, forward strand.
CACGGCGTCTCATTTAACGGCGTGCCGTTAGGCAGGGCCGCGGCGTTCCGCCAGCGCGGTCCAGAACTGCACCTGCCGCAAGTTTATCCATGCCCATGCCTCCCGGAGAACAGATGCGAATAAGGCGGAATAAAAAGGAGTCCTTGGCGGTTTTGGCTCTGTAAGCATTCCAGGCTGCACCCCCACTTCGCCGTTCTGAGCGGACAACGCTGCCCCCCTTAGCAACCCGGCCAAGGCGGGGCTGCCCGTTTGATCCGGCCGGCTCAGTGCCGCTCGAGCGCTGAGGCCGGAATGGACAAAGAATTTGATGGAGCGGGTGAAGGGAATCGAACCCTCGTATTCAGCTTGGAAGGCTGCTGCTCTACCATTGAGCTACACCCGCGCGTGTTAAGGCATTGCGTGGCTGCCGCGCCTCTGCAATCCCGGGCAATCACGCAGCCTGCAGGACGAAATCTATAAGTCAAGCCCATATCCTGTCAAAGAGGCTCAGTCATCCCAGCCGGGCAAGCCTTGCGCCGCATGTTGCCAGACAGTAGCGGGCCTCAAACGCAGAATTATCTTCTTTAGCGCAGTGGCAAAAGCGCAACAGTTCACTAAAATCATGCTTTTCGTCAGGCTGCCGCCTTTAATGCTAATCCCAATATTCAAGGGCTATTTCCCTCATATTTTTTTACCAATTCTAATTAGAATATAGCTCATTAAAGAGGGTATATTAGAGGACTTAAAATTTGAGGGAGGATAATTGACCGCCCGGCTTGGACTTACATAATCAGACCAAACAAACTTAATCGAGCGGAGCGGAAAATGTACAAGGCCAATATGCTCTTCCGGTTTCTGAGTATTCGAAATATAATATTAGAAACCGTTCGAAAAACCTCTGTATCCTCTGCGAAAGTCTTGGGTGCTGCCGCGATTCTGTCGTCAGGCCCAGGAGTCGCCAATCTCCAAGCTGAAGAAGAAAAAGCTCTCCCCCGGGTGACGGTCGAAGCTCCCGAGGAAAAGCGGCGGCCAGCCGCGCGTCCGAAACCTGAGCGAATAGCAGCTAAACCGCGTCCGGCGCACCGGGCCGCGGCGTCCAGGGCGCCTGCCC
>DASRYK010000038.1:0-5932 GCA_035687205.1 Methylocella sp.
CCGCCGTAATTGGTATCCTTACAGCTATTATTATTGGTGAGCCAGCCATACAGCGAGGCGTTTATTGTGAGCCGCAAGAGTCGCAAATCGCTGCGTTTTGCCGTAATGCTCAACCGGGGCGTTTCGGTCAGCCGTGCGCGCCCGCCGGGCGGCCCAAGGGCTTCCGGCGCGAAGCCTCAGCTTATGATACCAAAGAAAGGAAGGACGACATGAGAAACGAAATCAAAGCCGGAATTGCATTCGCTGCGGGCGCAGCCATCTCTTTGGGGTTTGCCGCTCAGGGCATGGCGGCGCCGCTTGCCGGGACCGCAAAGCTTCTCACCGCGCAAGCTGCCGGAAGCGCCGTTCAGCTTGCGGCCATGCACCAGACGCCCGGGACAGGCAAAGCGGGACATCAGCACCGTCACTGCCACCCCAATGGCAAATGCCACAGCCATGCGCATGGAGCCCGCCACCATAAGTAGCGCGGGCTTTGCTCTGGCAGCAAAGGCACCCCAAGGTCAGAATGGGCCTCCCCCTGAGAGGCCCAGGGCTGGATCACCAGCCGATGGCCGCTGTGCCCTTGTGGAGGGCATCGGCGAATGCGGTGAAACCTTCTCCCTCATGAAGAACGAGCGGCGGGGCGATGGCGAGGGGCGCGCGGCTGCCTTTTACCGCCCGCACGAGAAGCCGGGCCGCAGGCTTGCCCTTTCGTGAATAGATGGGCAGGAGGGTGACGCCGCCGGCGCGCCCTTCCAAGCTATGCAGGATTTCCGGCAGGGCCTCGGGACGGTTGATCAAAATGAGCGTGCCGCCTGGCGCTGCCAAGGCGAGCGAGGCATGGATCCAGGCGCGAAGGCCCCCGCCCCCGATCACATGGGCCTTCTGCTTGCTGGGGTCTGGCGAGAGCCGGGCGCGGCTTGGATCAAGATAAGGGGGATTGGTCATCACGAGCGCAGCGCTTTCGCCGCGAAGCCCTGCGCTGCGCCGCGCCTCTGGCGACAAGAGATCGGCTTCGAAAACGCGGCAGCGGCCAGAAAGCCCATTTTGCGAAATATTCCGGCGTGCAAGCTCAGCTGTAGCAGGGTCGTTCTCCACGAGCCCAATCTCTATGCCTGGCCGCAGGACGGCAAAGGAGAGGCCTGCGGCACCCACACCCGATCCGGCGTCAATGGCAAGGCCCTCAATAACGCGTGGCGCTGCCGCCGCCAGCAGCACGGCATCCGTCCCGCAACGGTGCCCCGCGGCAGGCTGGAATAGCTGTAGCTTTCCGCCCAGAAATGCGCTGACGGAAATGCCCAGCCCCTCCTCCGCCCAGCGCTCAGCCATTGCGCAGCTCAGCCGCAAGCCCCGCCTCCCGCAAGGCCCGGCGCGCGGCCGGGGCAAATTCCTCCGCAACGAGCAGGCGGCGAGGCAGAAACGGCAGTGACCCTTCAAGGGCGCTCATATGCCCATCCGCGACAAACACCTCAATGCCGCTTTCCGCAAGGACCGCCTCGACCCGGGAAATCAGGACGAGATCATTGGTCCGCATGATCTCAATCAGCCCGCGTGCTCCCAGATATTGGGCCGCCTTTATAACGCGCCCTTGCCCCTTGCGCCTCATTTAACATAACGATTGCCGCATTTTCTTATCCGAATGAGAAAATCTAAAGTTTGCGCGCAAAGGGCAAGCATGGGAAAAAGAACCACGCTAAGAGGCGTGCAGACCGAGTTGCCAAGTGCCGCGCCTCCCCCTAATAAGTCCCCGCGCTAATTGGAGATTCAATCGTGGGTGTGGTTGTTCCTCTCGAAGAACGGACGGAGGAGCCCGGCATTGATGGGCTGACCGCCTTGGTGGCCGAGGACATGGAGCGTGTCAATCAGACGATCCTGTCCCGCACGACCTCCGACGTTTCGATGATTCCCGCCGTTGCGAATCATCTCATCTCTTCGGGCGGCAAACGGCTGCGCCCGATGCTCACTCTAGCCACCGCGGGTCTCTGCGGCTATAGCGCGAGCGGCCACATCAAGCTTGCGGCCTCCGTGGAGTTCATGCACACGGCGACTTTGCTTCATGATGACGTCGTTGACGAAAGCGACATGCGCCGGGGCAAGCTTGCCGCGCGCATGCTCTGGGGCAATGCGGCAAGCGTGCTCGTCGGCGACTTTCTCCTCGGGCAAGCCTTCAAGATGATGGTGGAAGTCGGCTCGCTGCCCTGCCTCGACGCCCTCTCGAACGCCGCCGCTGTGATCGCGGAAGGAGAGGTTCTGCAGCTCTCAGCCGCCAAGGACACGCAAACAAGCGAGGACGATTATCTCGCGGTGATCCGCGCAAAAACGGCCGCCTTGTTCGGCGCTGCCTCTGAAGTTGGCGCCTTGCTCGGCGGCCGCCCAAAGGCCGAGGTCGCAGCTTGCCGCGGTTATGGTATCAATCTTGGCATTGCGTTCCAGCTGATCGACGACGCGCTCGACTATGGCGGCACCTCGGCAAAGCTCGGCAAGAACGTGGGGGACGATTTTAGAGAAGGGAAGATCACTTTGCCCATCGTTCTGGCCTTCCGCCGCGGCTCTCAAAAGCAGCGCGATTTCTGGCGCCGCACATTGGAGCAAGGAGATATCCGCGACGGCGATCTCGAAATTGCGATTGCCACGTTGCATAAGCATCGCGCCCTTGAGGATACCGTCGAGCGCGCGCGCCATTATGGCGCGATGGCCCGCGACGCGCTTGAGCTCTTCCCGCCCTCCCCCTGGAAATTCGCTCTGAACGACGTCGTCGATTTCTGCATCAATCGCGCCTATTGAGCGCGTGCCCTTTTCCCGGCTGTGTTCTTCTCAAAGCCCAGCCCGACAAGACCCTGCCTCTTTCTGCCGCTAGCTGGAGGATGGCTTATTCTACACGCTGCGGCAGCGCGGCGTTAACCGCTTATCAACCCTGTCCCGCAATAACCTTCCTGCTGCAAGCCGCAGCGAATCCGGCCCCGGCCGGCCGCTCGCCGGCCTGCTCGAGGGCAAGAGACGGGCATGGGGTCACAAAGCGGCTGGGCTTTAGGGGCAATCGCCCCCTGGTGTCTTGGGACGGCGCTTGCCGTCTCGATCAGCGCGGATGCCGGGCAGGAGGCCTCCTTTGGCGCGTCTTTGGCGCCTTTGGCGGTGCGTGTTTCTCCTCCTCCCGCTGCAATCGGGCCTCCCGGATCTTTCGCCCCTGCCCCCGGAGTTGAGGGCTTTGCGGAGGAGGCGCGAAGGGCTTGGCGCATGGCAAGCCTGTCGGTCGGAGGCCGGGAGGAGTTCACCCGCCTGCCTGACGAGATTGAGCCGCGCGCCGTTTTAAAGCGCAACGTTAAGTTTTTTCCCGAGATCGACCGGAGCCACAAAGGCGACCCTTTAACCGGCCTCCGGCCAGGCTTCGACTCGAGGCTCCGCAATCCCTTGGGCCTCGCGAGCCTGCGGTCCGGCGCTCTGCTCCTTCCGCCAAGCGGCATGGGGCTTGCCGGCAGCTTCTTTGCTCCAGCGGACAAGTTACCGGCCCAGGAAAAAGCCTCAATGCTTCACCCTTGGCTTGATGGAGAAAGGCCCCTGACAGCTCCATCCAGCGCCGCCGCTTCGCCCTCTGAGGCCAGCAGCGCAATAACGCTGCGCTTGGCGGCGCTGAACGAGAGGGTCTCACAGGGTGCAACGCCAGCGGTCCCGCAGGCAGCAGCCATCGCCTCGGCGACGCCTGCGGCGCCAAGCCTCACCCCTTTCGAGGCGGTGGTTCTACCGGGCGGGCCGCCAGCCTTCGCCGCTATGGGCGGCGGAACTGAGGTAGCGCGGGCGAATATTGCCGCCCTCATGGACGAGGAGGCGCAAAAGCGCGAAGCGCGCTGCCTTGCCGAAGCCATCTATTTCGAGGCTCGCGGTGAATCCGCGGAAGGGCAGGCTGCCGTTGCGCAAACTGTCCTCAACCGCGCCGCAAGCGGTCTTTACCCTTCCACCATCTGCAGCGTCGTCTATCAAAGCCGCGAGCATGACAAGGGCTGCCAGTTCTCCTTCGCTTGCAGCGGCGCGCCGCTGCGGATCACGGAGTCCGGGGCTTGGCGCCGCGCCCAGCAGATCGCTGCCGATGTTGTAAAAGGGACGGCTTATGTCCCCGACATTGGCAGCTCGACGCACTTCCATGCAGCCTATGTGCGGCCACGCTGGGCGCGAAGGCTTGAAAAAATGGACGTGATTGGGCATCATATTTTCTACAAGCTAAGGCCTGGGCAAAGCTGACCGCCATAAGCCTGACCCCTCACAAAGCCGATCATCACAATTGCAAAATTGTGTGCCAGTGCGTGACGGAAAGGCTGAGAGATGAATGCGACTTGATGCAATGGCGCTTGCTGTCTTAAGGGCACACAGGGGCCTGCAGGCTTTTGTTTTCGTCAATGGAGCACGGTCTCTCCGGGGCAGCCCAGCGGGGCTTGCTGCGGCATCTCGAAACGGCCATGGTGATCGTGGCAGATCGCGTGACCGTGCCCTTTAGTAGGGCTAGACCCTCGCCACTTGCACGGAAAGACGGTTGCATGCCGGTTAAAACGAGTCTTGGAAGGACCGCTCTTGCAGGGCGGAACCGCCGCCGCCATTTGCGCGGATTTGCTGCAATCTGCAGTCTCGCGCTGCTTTTCCCAGCCGCCAGCGCGCAGGCGCGGGCAAGAGAGAGTCTCGCCATTCCCGCCCCCTTCGAGGTGGGGGAAAGCCCTGCCGGAAACTATCTTGCCGCATTTGTTGCAGGAGCGGAGCGCGACACGGTGGCCGCGGCGACATTCTTCCGGGAGGCTTTGCGCTTCGATCCGCGCAACCCGAGCCTCATTGAGCGAGCCTTTGTCGCGGCTGTCTCCAACGGCAATATGGAAGATGCCTTTCAGCTTGCCGCCCGCCTGCTCGCGCATGATCCCAAGAACAACCTCGCCCATCTCGTCCTCGGCGTAAAGGCGATGAAAGCGAAGCAATATGCGGCTGCGCGCGCGCATTTCGCAAGCGGGGGAGCGGGCCAGCAGCATGACATCACCGCTACTCTTTTGACGGCATGGGCTTATGCTGGTGACAAGAACCCGCGCCGCGCGCTTGCTCTTATCGAAAAGCTGCGCGGGGAAAACTTCGGCGTGTTCCGCGATTATCATGCGGCCCTGATTGCAGATACCGCTAATGAGCCTCAGGAAGCCTTAAAGCGGATGAAGTCGGCTTACGCTGCCGACAAGAACACATTGCGCCTTGTTGATGCCTATGCCCGTTTCATGGCAAGGCATGGCAACAGAGAGGAAGCGATCCGGGCCTTTGAGGCCTTCGATCTTATCCTTCCGAACCATCCCGTCGTGAACGCGGCGCTTGCCGCAATTAAGAGCGGCAAGCCGGTCGAGCCATTCGTGAAGAATGCGCAAGACGGCGCTGCCGAAGTGCTCTACGGGCTCGGCGCAGCAGGAGGGCAGCAGGGCGATGAGCTTGCTGCCATGATCTATCTGCGGCTTGCTCTCTATCTTATGCCGCAGAACAGCCTCGCCATCATCACCTTGGGCGATCTCTACGAGCGCATCAAGCAGAACGAGCAGGCCATCGATGTCTATGGCATGGTGCCCGATCAGGATCCGCTCCGCACCACCGCCGACATTCAGACGGGCCAGATTCTCGAGGCCATGGGCAAGCCGGAGGAAGCAACCAAATATCTGAAGAAAGTCGTCGAGGAGAACCCGGAGAATGGGGATGCCTTGTCGGCGCTCGGCAATCTCCAGCGTGCGCACAAAAACTATGCCGAGGCCGTTGAGACCTATACCCGCGTCTTAGCGCGAGCCGGCAAGCCAGAGAAAGCCAATTGGCCGGTCTATTATTTCCGCGGCATCGCTTATGAGCGCTTGAAGAAATGGCCGGAAGCCGAAGCGGATCTCTTGCAGGCGCTTGCCCTCTTTCCCGATCAGCCCTTGGTCTTGAACTATCTCGGCTACAGCTGGGTCGATCA
>DASRYK010000039.1:0-53894 GCA_035687205.1 Methylocella sp.
CCATGTTCGCCAGTGGCGGCGTCGGTCCATTTCCCTGCGGCGCCCTTGCCGGCTTCGCCGCCCTTGAGCCGCACGAACATCGAGCGGCCGGGCGTGTTGCGGACATCGCCGACAAGCCAATATCGGCCTTCACGATGGCCGGCGGAAAGATAGTGCCGACAAACCGCTTCGGCCCGGTCGGCAAGGCGGCGCGCCAGATCATGCGGTGTTTCCGGCATGATGCGTCTCCTCAAAGAAAAAGGCCCGCCGTCGCCGGCGGGCCAGTCTCGCAAGTCGATTGACGGTCATTCAGCCGCGATCGTGTGGAGTGCGTCGTCGGCTTCGTCATTCTCGGCCGGCGCGTCCCCATCGACCATGGCCGTTTCGCCGCCGTTGTCCGCCGATTCTTCGACGGCCGAGTCCGGCGCTGCCGCGTCCCCGCTTTCAGCGGTGCTGCGAGCTTCGGCCTGGCCGCGACCCGGCGTGCGCAACGGCTCCGGCAACCAGCCGGCATCCGCCAGCAGCGTCTCGGCCTCGGCGGCCATCTCGCCCTTCTTCAGATGCTCGATGCGATCGGCGGCTCGCTGACCTTTCGCCTCAGCGACCGCCTGGAGGATGCGGGCCTTGGTGACGCGGCCGAGGAAGGCATCCACCGTCGGCCGCCAGCCTGCCGCCGCCATGTCGAGGTCGACGGCGTGCGCCAGCCGGTCGGCATGAGCAAGCGCGCGTGGCCGCCGGTTCCAGGCTTCATGCACCGCGTTCACCGACAGGCTGACGACATGGGCGAAGAGCGCGGAGCGGCTGTCGCCATCCCAGTCCTGGAGCGCATCCCAAAGGTCGGCGGACTCCTTCGGCAATGCCTTGGTCCAGCTCTCATGCCGGACGCGGATCGCTTCTGCGGAGGCGCTGTCGTTCAACCCCGGGGCCTGCGTGCCGAAGCCGACGCTCTTCAGGTCCAGCTCCAGGCAGCTGTCGGAGCCATAGTGGTAGAAGACCTTGAGCGTGAGCGCGTGGAGCGCGGCGAGGAAAGCGATGTCGGGGTGGTCGCCGAGCGCTTGGCGCAGGCCGAGCGTCCGATGCGCGGTCAGTTCCGTCATCAGCCGGTCGGAAATCGGCGACAGGCCCTCGTCCTCATCCGGCTCGGACGACGCAGTGGGTGGTTCGATCGCAGTGTCGTCATCACCTGCCGCGCTCGCCGGCACAGTACCCACCGGATCCGGCTGGCCCGCGTTGGCGTCGGTCTCCGGCTCCATGGGCAGTTCGTCCTCGGGACGGACATAGCCGCGCTCGACGCGGACGCGGCCATCATGGGCGATGCTGACGAACGCGCCGGCACGGCTGACCTCTTCGGGATCGAACGACAGGGGCCGATCGTCGAAGGCTTCGAGCGCCGTCTCCAACTCGCCGAGGCGTTCGTCGATTTCATCCGGCAGCTCGTCGGCGTCCGCGTACTCCTCCGACAGACGGTCGAACTCCGCCTGGAAGGCTTCGCGTGTCGCTTCTTCCTCGGCGGTCAGCGGCACGGGCTCGCCGCGAAGCTGGCGCAGGCCGAAGCTGTGGCCGTAGGCGAAGTCAGGCGCGACCTCGAGCCACTTCCAGCCCTCGGCCGCGATCTTCGCCGCTTCCTCCTTCAGCTTCTCTGCCATCATCAGGTCGACGAGCGTCACATCCTGCAGCCAGCCGCCATCGTCGCCCTGGAAAAGATCGCGCAGCACGGTGCCGCCGGCCTCGACATAGGCATCGACGCCGATGAACTGCGCCCGCTTGTCGGAGGCGCGGACCGCGCCCTCGGTCAGCATCCGGCGGATGACATAGGGCTGCTTGTCGTGGGAATGCTGCAGCCGCTCGAACACTTGCTCCTGGCGCTCGTGGTCGCCCGAGACGGTGAAAGCCATGAGCTGATCGAGCGTCATACCGTCGTCGGCATAGACATCGAGCAGCTTCGGCGAGACGGAAGCCAGCTTCAGCCGCTGTTTGACGACGTTGACCGAGACGAAGAAGGCGGCGGCGATCTCCTCCTCGGACTGGCCCTTCTCGCGGAGCGCGAGGAAGGCCCGGAACTGGTCGAGCGGATGAAGCGGCGCGCGCTGGACATTCTCGGCCAGCGAATCCTCCTCCGCGATCCCACTCTCGCGCACGACGCAGGGCACGGGCGCGGTCTTGGCGAGACGCTTCCGCTTCACCAGCAATTCCAGCGCCCGATAGCGCCGGCCGCCGGCCGGAATCTCGAACATGCCGGTCTCGACGCCGTCGGCATCGGCAACGGCCCGGACGCTGAGGCCCTGCAGCAGGCCGCGGCGGGCGATGTCCTCGGCCAGCTCCTCGATCGAGACGCCGGCCTTCACGTGCCGGACGTTCGACTGGCTGAGCACGAGCTTGTTGAAGGGGATGTCGCGCGAGGACGACAGGGTGATCTTCTTAACAGCAGTGGCCATCGGGATGTACTCCGCGACGGGCGGCCGAAAGCCTCTCTCTCGGCCTCCAACCCGTCACGAGATCCCCTCAGTCCTCTTCCTCTCTGAGCCTGCGCGCGGCAGTCGACGACGAAGACGTAGCGGCGCGGACGTCGTCGAGAAGTCGTTCCATCACCTGCAATGTCCGCTCCGGCTCAAGCGGCTCGGGCGCCTGAGCGGCCAGCTCGGCTGTCGCGTGCCTCCGATAAAAGGGGGACAGGACCGCGACGATCCGCGCCAGGTCAGGATCACTCGGGCGAAGGCCAAGCTTCCTTGCGGCCGCCAGTGCCCTCACCAAGTCGTGCCGTAGCTCAACCCGGCATCGTTCGTCGCTCCAGCCATGGCATTGCAGGAACGACTTCAGCGAGAGTTCGATCGCGATCCCCACATGCTGGAGGAAGATTCCGCGAAAGTCGCGATCTCGGCAGACAGCGTTGCGGGCGCCAGCGGCGAACTCGAGGGCATTCTCGAGGAGGAGGAGGCGACCGTGAGGGTGCAGTGTCATCACGCAGCCTCCCGTTCGTCGGCGGCCGGCGGGACTTCCGCCGGCAGAAAGCCGAGGAGGAAATCGGCCGCCTTGCTCGCCTGACTGGCCGCGCGCACGATCGCGCGGTTGTCCTCGCGTAGAACCTCCAGCCAAGAGCCGATATAGTCGGCGTGGCGGACGGTCGGGACGATGCCAAGAGATGCGCAGCAGAATGCGGCATTCATCTCCGCGACGAGCTCTTCGAAGGCGTATTTCTTCGACCCGAAGGAGCCGGACAGATCTCGGTTCAGCCGATGCGGCGCGCCGGAGGCGTGACCCAGTTCGTGTAGCGCGGTCCGATGCCAGTTGATGGGCTCGAAATAGGCCTGGGGCGGCGGGACCTGCACGTAGTCGTGGGCCGGCACATAGAAGGCGCGATCGCCGCCGACGCGGAAGTCGATCCCGGTCGCTTTGATCAGTGCCTCGACCTTCGGCTCGATCAGGCCGGGTGGCGGTGGCGGCGCGGCGACGGCGATTTCTTCGGGAAGCCCGTCGCATTGCGCCGCGTTGAACACAGTGAAGCGTTTCAGAAATGGGATGGCTTGAGCTTCTTCGCCGGTCTCGCGGGCGCGCTTTTTCTCGTCGTCCGGAATGAAGCGGTCGGCATAGACAACGGTCGTGCCGCGCTCGCCCTTGCGCACATTGCCGCCGAGCGACAGTGCCTGGCGGAAGGTCAGCCAGCTCTGGCAAGGGAAGCCGTGCTCGACAACGGCGCCCCATAGGATCAGCACGTTGATGCCGGAATAGCCTCGGCCGGTGGCGGCGTTCTTCGGCATGGCGAGCGGCGCCTTCGCCGCGGTCCCCCAAGGCTGGACCCAGGGCACGCGTCCGTCCTCCAGTTCGCCGATGATTTTCGAGGTGATCTCATCATAAAGGCTCGCTCGATCGGAGCGGGCATTGCTGCGGTGTCTGGACATCGCGGTTCTCCGCGACGGGCGCCGGGAGCCTCTCTCCCGATCCTGAACCCGTCACGGCAAACCGGTCCGCACTCTCACTCTCCGGGCGTTGCGGGGTGCCCCCGCAGAAGGGGTCGGCCGAGACCCGGGCTCGGCCGCAGGGGAAGGCGTTCCCCTTTCGACCATCACGTTGAACGCAACAGCGTTTGAAGATTGGTCCGAACCGCCCTGGCGATCGCATCGCTGGCCAGATTCCGAGAGCGGGCGACGGCTTCGATCGCGATACGCGTGTCCGCGGGTTCGGTAGGACGTCCGTCAATCTGGGTGAACGGGCCATCGGTTTCGGTGAGAAGTCGATCCATCGGCAGCTCGGCGACGAGCGCGCGGCCGCGGTCTGAACGCGTCATCTCGGCGTTGACTGAGAAGTAGCAGCCGAGAGCCGCTGCGCGCCGCGCCTCGGCCCTGCTTCCCGTAAACCAGTGCAACACGACGGCGCCACGATCGCGCGGCAGGTGGTGTTCGATCATGTCGAGCACCATCGGCACAGTGCGGATGCTATGCACGGTGAGAATCTTGCCGCCGGCTTCCGCGCATCGTTCGAGCACGGTGCGAAACACCCGCTTCTGAGTTTCGAGGGACTTGTAAAAGCGCGGACCGGCGTCGAGGCCGACCTCGCCGACATAGCGCGTTTCCGGCAGATGGCGTTCCCACAGCGGCAATTCGCCGGCTCGCTCCGCGACCAGCTGCGGATGCAGCCCAAGCGCCGCGCGCACGTAACGCGTGCCCCGGGTGAGCTCATGATTGCGCGGCCACGCCTTGGGGGTGGTGGTGACAGTCAACGTGTAGATGCGCGCCGCCTCCGCTCGTGCGATTGCGGCCTCCAGATCCGGATAGAGATCGAGATGGCAGTGAAAATCCACGCCGCCAAGCTGGAGGTCATTGGTCATCCTGGACGCGTCCTGACTCCGGCCAGCAGCACGCCCACCTCCGCGAGGCCACGGCGATAGACCTCGGCGAGCGCGGCTTGGCGGGCCGGCGACTCATCGAAGAGCGGACCGGGCTTGTGGATCAGTATCGGCGCCAGTGCGGGCCGGGCGCGAAGCCGTTCGATCGCAAGCTGGAACGATCGGATCTGAACGCCCTCGGATTGGCGGGTATCAAGCGCACGTTCGGTGAGATCCTCGACGGTATAGACGGTCGGGTCGGGATCGGGGCGCAATCCGGTGACGAGAGCCGCGCGTCGAATGAGGCATGGCAGGCAATAGCCGCAATGCTGAGTCCCGAGACCCTGCCAGCGGCCCTTGGTCGGGGACGCACACGATAGTGAGGTAGGGGTGAGGCGGCGCAGCAACGCGCCGTTGGCGCACGCGGCCACCATCTCGCCTTTCGTCTTGTCCCAGTAAGGATTCTCGATCCGCCCGTTCACGCCCAGGGTTGCGAGCGCGTCGTTCCAACGCGCGATGTAGAACGGGTGCGTCGTGCGTGTGCTCAATGCCCCGAGGCGGAGGGGGTCGAGCGGAACATTGACCGCGATCAGGCCATTCTCGGGCACCTTCAGGGTGAATGCCCCTTCGAGGCCGCTGCCGGCGAATACGCCCAGCGCGAAGAAGAGGAAGGAGCGACCACGCGTGGTGTTCTCTCCCGCCGATCCACGAACGAAGCCGTCCGGAAATGCCATCCAGAGCCGCAGACGTTCAAAGGCGCGGCCACGATAATGCGCCTTCAGCGCATCGAAGATCGTGGACTGCGCGTCGCTTGTCGCACCCTCTCCGGCGTGACTGATGAGAAGTGGCGTGCGGCTCGTTTCGAGCGCGTCGATGGCGCCGATCAGGCTATCGAGACCGCCGGAGAAGAGCGCCAGGTCGTCGAAGGGAGGACCGATGAGCCTACCTGCAGGGGTCGGAACGACTCGTGCAAAGCGGCGCGGTCGAGCGCGAAAGGCGATCGACCAGCGATCGCCCGTGAGGAAATTGAGCATCCGAACGAAAGTCGGCGCGGCAGCCGTCCAGCGTTCGGGATCGGAGACTGGCACGACCAAGCGGATTTCGCGGGTCCAGCCATCCTGAGATTCGCTGGCGCGGGAGATGCGTGTGTCGGCCGCATGGACATGCGCCGCCAGCACGAGGACATCCAGGCCCATCTCTGACGGATGAACGCCAAGCTTCGCCAAATCTCGAAGCGCACGACCGATCCCGTGATCAAGCGCACGCTCACCGACGACCAGGTCTAGGCGGGTTTCGACCTCTCCGTCGCCGAGCGGCAGCCGGCTGCGATCACCCGGGCCGTAGCGGCCGATTATGACGTGCCGTCTCATGCTGCCTCCGCTTCCGCATCGCCCATGATTTCCAGGATGCCGAACGCTTGCTCGTAGATTCGCCCGACGAATCCGAGCACGCGATCAGGGGTCAGCGCGGCGGCGGCGGCGCGGGCGGAAGTGAGCGCATCGGCCACGCCGCGCCGGATGAAGTCGTTCAATTGTGCCTGCACGCGCGCGGCCGCCCGGCTGTCGGAGGGCAGCGTCACCGTCTTGGCGCCGATGTCGTTGCACAGCCGGGCCTCGATCGCGTTGGTCGCGTAGAGCTCAAATACCGTCTGCATCTGGTCGGCGGTCAGCCCGTCGAGATCAGTGATCCCGGCCCCCGCGAGATCGGTGATCGTCTCGATGAAGGCCTCACGTGCGATACCTTCATCGATCGAGCCGCCGTCCGGGCATACGTAGTCGGTGAGTCCCAGGAAGATTTCTTCGATCGGCCGACCGGCGAGAGCGCCGAGATTGAGCGCACGGAGAGCTTCAGTCGCGCCGCGTGTGACCGCGTCTGACAGGAAGCCGAGGAGGCGGCCGCCTGCGCCGCGGGCCGATCCCATTCTGGCCGCGGCAGTGCGTGCGCCGCCCGAGGATGAGCCTACATAATGCGACACGGCCCGGCCGAGGCTTCTGCGGTCGTCGCCGCCTGAGCCGGCGAAGCGGGAGAAGTTGTTGCGGGCCGCCGAGAATCGCGTCGGATCGGCCACCGGCGGGATAGGCGGTCTCGCCGGCGGCGCCGGCGGCGCGCCGGGCGGGTTCGTGCCATCGGCAGGCGCGTCCGGGGGCGGGCCGTCCGGTGGTGTCCCATCAGGGGGTGCTCCATCCGGTGCAGCTGGTGGTGCGCCCTCATCGCCAAGCCAGCTCGGCACAAGCGGCGTGCCTCCTCCCTGGCCGCCGAACGCGCTGGAGGTACCCATCAGCGACCTCCCTGCCGCGTGCGGAGGACGCCGGTGGCGGCGACCTTCAGCATCGGGCCGCCATCCTTGCCCCACGCCTGAAGCAGGCGGTCAAAGCGCTGAACCGCGTCGGGGTCTTTGAGAACGCCTTCCCAGCCGCTGCAAACCCACGGGCCCAACCGGTCCCGCGGAAGCGCATCGAGGAAATCGACGAGGTTCCCCTGCAGGGTCGGATGCGCTTTGACGAGGATCGCCAGGCCGGCTGTGCCGGGCGGCTCGGTATCGAAGCTGTCTCCTCCGACGATGCGGCCGCGCACGGCTTCGAACACTTGGGCGGCTTCGGGTGGAGCAAGTCGCTTGAGGTCGGGCTCAAGGCCCTGCACCGCAAACTTGCCGCCGAAGAGCTGTTCGACGACGGCGGCCAGGTGACCGAGCACCGAGGCGGCGCCGAAGTAGTCCTTTCGATCTTTGGCGACGAAGAGGTAGGGACGGAGGTCCTCGTCTCCGATCGAGGTCGGCACCGCGGCCCAGGCCTTGATGGCAGGCGATGAGAGCCACTCGCTCAGCAGCGCGCTCTCGGTCGTTTTCACGGCCTCCAGCTTTGGCGCGGGCTTGGCCGTATCGCCGCTCTTCCCCCCGGCGGGCGCCTTATCCGCCTTGGCCGCGCGCCTGGGCTCTTCCTTTGCGGTGGCGGCCGCTTCGAGCGCGGCCAGGTCAGGACATTTCCCATCCGGCGCCGCCGCGGCGGCAGCCGCGATCTGGTCGAACAGCCGTGGGATGAAACGCTCGGCGAGCATCAGCTTGGCGAGAACCGGCAGTTTCACGTCATCGCCGAATCCGCGCGCTTCAGCCGTGCGCTGGCGCAAAACAAGCGTATTGAGGAATCGTTTGATCTGGCGAGGGTTTCCCTTGGTGCCGCTGGCCAAGATGGGTCCGATCTGATCGCTGAGCGCCAGGGCGTTGTTGGCGCGCGAGGCCTTGTCGCCGAGCGCAGTTCTCACCGACGCGGCATCGAGCGCGCCCGATGTCCACGGCCGCTTTAGCCGTTCCCGGGCGACGCCGATTAGAGTGTTGAAGGCCGGATCGTTGTCGCCCAGCTCGGCCCCCACGAGAAGGAGGGTCACATAGATGCGCGTTTCGGTGTCACCCAGGGCCGGAATGCGGAAGGGCACCTGGATCAGCTTCTCCAGATAATTCCGCGCATAGGTCTGCGGCCCGGTCGTGTCCGGCAGGTCCGGGAAATGCTTGCGCACCGCGTATTCGATCATCGCTTCATCGGCGGCGACGACGAAGGCGGTCCGCGAGGTGAAGACGAAGAGGCGCACCGCTTCCAGCGTTTCAATCGCGGTGTCGGGCAGGCAGCGATCGAGATCGTCGATCAGAACGACCAGTTGCTCGACGCCCGCTTTTTCCAGGAGATCGTCGAAAGCCTTTCGGAAGGCGTTGATCTCTTCGGGCACGTTGGTGGAGTCGCCTTCACCTTTCGGCTTCAGCAGACCTTTCACGCCATCGATGGCCGCTTCGACATTGTCCTTGGTGGCGAGCTTTGACGGGTCGGCGACAAAGCCCTCCAGCGTGCCGACGATGGCTTGAATCTGGTCGGGGGTCGGGATTCCGGTAAACGCCGTGAAGGCGAGACCGCCCCCCTTCTTGGCCAGCTTGAGCCAGTCGATCCGGCGGAATATATCTTTGACCGTCTCGCCCGCCCTGGTGAGCGCCGGGCGCTTGTCGATCAGACCGGTGACGATGCCCTCGATGAGCGCGATCTTGGCGTCTTCGAATCCCTGAAAGCGCCAGCCATTGAATTTCAGGCACAGGACCTTGGCTTCACCTTCGAAGCCGGCCTCGATCATCTCCAGCACGCTCGACTTGCCCGCGCCCCAATCGCCATGGACGCCGACGGTGACTGGCTGATCGGGCCGGTCACGGAGGAGTTTGATGATCGTCGCAGCGATCGCCTCATTATTGAGGAGGTCGACCTTGGTCTCGTTGTCGGTCAAAATCATCGATATCCCCCCGCGGTCTGTTGGCCGAAGAGGTCCTTCACGGTGATGAAGGGTTGTCCTGTTTCGGCGGCGCGCCGCACTTTGCGTTCAAGAACGGCCTTTAGCGGAATCTGCCGCTCGAGCGCGTCATATATGTCGCGACCGTCCATGCAGATGAGCCGCTTGCCGGCTCCGAAGGCCGCGAGCCCTTCGGTGGTGAATCCGTTGTAGCTGACGAATAGCCCGCGGGCCCAGGCGGCCTTCTGTTCGAGCTTGCCGTGGAACACATTCAGATCGGCCACGCCCGTCGGCTGCGAATGCCACTTGGCCTCCAAGAGGTAGGTTTCATCGCCCAGCAAGAAGCTTCCGTCGATCTGCTCGCCAATGTTGCGGAATGGCTCGCGTGCCGTCAGTCCGGCCATGTCGAAGGATCGTTTGAGGAACGCCTCAAAGGCGTAGCCTCGCTCGTGCGGCTGAAGCGATGCGATCTGGACCAGCTCTTCTCGTAGTTCGGCGAGCAGCCGCAAGTCGAATGCTGGACGAGGCGGCTCTCCGCCGGAGGTCGCTTGACCAGACAGTTTTGCCACGAGGGAGAGATATCGACCCTCCGCGTTCGGCACGGGATCGGGCTGACCGGTCTGGGTCAAAAATTGGGCACGATGCTCCCAGAGCGCCTGCATGGTTCGGACCGCCGTGGCGTCGTCGACCTTCTGGAGAAAGCAGCGCAGACGCTTGCCTTTGGAGCCTCCATGCTCGGCGTAGATCGGATCATCGATATCGACGTCGAGTTCGGTTGCGAAAAACTCGGCAAAGCTCGGGTCGGAAAAGTCCAGCACATAGCCGCGGCCTCGGATGAAATCGACGAGGTCGTCTACGAGCTTGAGATCGATGGATCGGATCGAACTAATGGCGAGGTCCCTTCCGAGATCGAGCCGCTTTACCGTCGGGGCTTCGGATCTGTGTGGCCCGCGCGTCGGCCATGGTCACTCCACAGATCTCAGCGGGTTTATGACCTCGACCCCGGCGAAGTCCTTTTCATTGTCGGAGACGACCACGCAGTCGTTGGCCTCAGCGACGGCGGCGATAATGGTATCGAGCGCGCTGCGTGGCCGGCCGGCGGCTGTGCCTTCGGCCATTAGCCTCGCCCAAGCGAGACCTGCCTTCTCGTCGAAGGGGAGGACACGACCGGCGAAAAGGTTCGATGGCCCTTCCGGACCCGCAAACCACGTTTCGAGCTGATCGCGCTTCCGGCCCGGCGGTTTCTCCAGCACGCCGCGCCAGATTTCTGCGATTGTCAGTGAGGCAATGAAGAGGTTCTCATCGACCTGTTCAGCCATCCACCCAAGCAGCGATTCCGACGGGACCGGCTTCGTGATGTTGCTGATGATATTTGTGTCGAGAAGATACCGGCTCACAGGTCAACCTTGCGGCCCGGCTCGAATGGACGGGCGGGGATAACGTCGGCGCCGACCAGAGGCGAGCGCCGCAACGCTTCTAGGATGCCGCCCTTTCGCGGCGGCTGACCGGCGATGCCCTGGCTGACGGCCGCCCGCAAGCGCTCGGCCTCAGGCCCATCCTCGGCCAGGCGCTTCGCAAACGAGCGGATCAGCTCGCGATCGGAATCGCGCCCGAGAACCTCGAAACGGGCCATGCCGCGTTCCACCAAGCGGTTCCGGTAGTTCTTGATGGCGCGCCTCTGAGACGTGTCGCCCATGATTGACCTCCGCGCTATTGCCAGTAATATATCCAGTTACAGTCCCGACGGCAAGATGGGCTGGAGCAAGGCTTCGTTCCGGAAGGGAGGCGATGATGGCCGATGTCGTCGAACACCGTGCGCGACCGCATCGCTCGGCCGCCGATCGTAGGTATTTGCGCTTCGCGGCGACGCGCCACACTTCGCCAACGGAGCCGGGCGCCGCCGGGAACATCCGAGCCTGCGCTTCAGGTTTGCCGTATAAGCCACTGACACTGTTCAATATAGCAGGTTTGGATGCAACAATGACGGCATGTCCGCCAAGGTGCTCCGGTTTGCAGCGTCGCAGGGCGACGCCGATCTTTACGACTACGTGCGCCCGATCCGGTCGGCGGCGCCCGCGCATCGAGTCCGCGCTGGGAAGGAGATCGACCTGTGGAGCCTCAATGTCTCCGATGATTGGCCTGATCGGGTCCCGGTCAGCGAGGCCGAGCTCGACCTATTCGAAGTCCATTTCGGTCCGCTCCTCGACGAGCTGCTGGGCCCGAAAAACTGATTCTGTGAATGGAGGTCCCGCATGAACGCCAAAGCGTCCCCCGCCTTGGCGTCGCCGGGGCGTGCTGCACTCTATCTGCGTGTTTCGACCGGCCGGCAGGCCGAACACGATCTTTCGATTCCGGACCAGCGCCGCCAGCTTCAGGCCTACTGCCAAGCGAAGGGCATCGCCATCGCCGCCGAGTTCGTCGAGCCGGGCGCCTCCGCGACCGACGATCGGCGGCCCGAGTTTCAGCGGATGATGGACGCCGCGGCACAGAAGCCTGCGCCGTTCGACTTCATCATTGTGCATTCCTTCTCGCGCTTCTTCCGCGATCAGTTTCAACTCGAGTTCTACGTTCGGCGGTTGGCGAAGAACGGTATCCGCCTGACTTCCATCACGCAGGATCTCGGCGACGATCCGATGAGCGTGATGATGCGTCAGATCATGGCATTGTTCGACGAATACCAGTCGAAGGAAAACGCCAAACACACGCTTCGGGCCATGCGCGAGAACGCTCGCCAGGGTTATTGGAATGGTTCGCGGCCACCATTCGGCTACAGGATTGTGGCTGCCGAGCAGCGGGGCGCGAGGACCAAGAAGAAGATCGAACCCGATCCGGACCAGGTGGAGACGGTCCGGCTCATGTTCCGCCTCGCGCGGATCGGCTCCGACGACGGTCCTATGGGCTCCCGGCAGATCGCCGATTACCTGAACATGCGAGGCATCCGGACGCAGACCGGCGGACGCTGGGGCGTCGGGGCCGTCCACCAAATCCTGACCAGGGAGACGTACATCGGCCGCCATCGCTTCAACGTCTCGGGCAAGCGTAAGGGAGAGCACAAGTCTGAAGACGAGATCGTCGATGTGGCGGTCGAGGCGATCATCGACGAGCAAGAGTTCGCTGAGGTCCAGGCGGTGATGCGCTCGCGTAGCCCGCAACTGAGAGCTCCGCGGTTCGTGACAGCCGGCACGCTCCTGGGCGGCGTGTGCTTCTGTGCCGATTGTGGGGGAGCAATGACGCTTCGCACTTCGGGGAAGGGCGACCAATACCGCTATTACACCTGCTGCACGACGGCGCGGCAGGGGAAGTCGGCGTGCCGCGGCCGCACGATCCCGATGGACGAGCTGGACACGATCGTTGTTGCGCACCTGGAGGAGCGATTGCTTGCGTCCGAGCGGCTCGAGGAGCTGCTTGCTGGCTTGCTCAAGCGTAGGGAGGAACATGCCCAACGCTTGAAGGGTCGGGTTGCCGAACTCAGGAAGCAGGCTGCGGACGCGGAAGCGAAGCTGACCCGGCTATATGAGGCGATCGAGAATGGTCTCGCCGAAATGGACGATTCCAACCTCAAGGGCCGAATTGTTGAGTTGAAGCGTATCCGCGACGCTGCGCGGGCAGACGCGGACCGAGCCGAAAACCGTGGCGAGGGCGACGACAATCGCGTGACGCCGGAGCTGCTGCGTCGGTTTGGCGTCGAGGCCCGTAAGAAGATCAGGGATCGTGACGGCGGTTTCCGGCGCCACCATCTCCAGGCGTTAGTCCAGCGCGTGGAGGTCGGAGCTGACGAAATTCGGATCAAGGGATCGAAGCCACGGCTCCTCCAGACGCTCGTGGCGTCTGGAGGAAACTGTGGAGTGGAAACGGCGACGCACGGCGTTCGCAGTTTCGTTCCGAATTGGCTCCCTGAGCAGGACTCGAACCTGCGACCGATCGATTAACAGTCGATTGCTCTACCAGCTGAGCTATCAGGGATCGCTTGGGATGGCGCAGGAGGATATATCAAGGCCGCGCCGCCTTTGCAAAGCGTGAAAATGGGGTGCACGCCCCTTTGCTTCAGCAGCTTGCGGCGGCGCCTCATCCTATGTATAGGCGGGGGCCGCCGGAAAGGGCCTCGTGGCGGAACGGTCACGCAGAGGACTGCAAATCCTTCTAACCCGGTTCGACTCCGGGCGAGGCCTCCACCCTTCGGGCTGCGGCCGGAGGCGCGGGTGAGCCTTTGAGCCGGGAAATTGGCCCGGCTATGGCGTTTTGAGAAGGCTTAGGCTAGGCTAACGCCGCAGCGCATTTCCGTGCTGTCTCTTCTCGAGGATTTACAATGATATATTACTGCTGGCTGGCCGCTGCCTGCGCAATATTATTCTTATTGCTCCCCTCCTCAGCGCCAGCGAACGCGGCTCCGCTCATTACCTTCGTCTCTGGCAAGGGCACAAATTCAGGTGACTGTTCCACACCAGCAACCCCATGCCGCACGCTTCAGTTCGCCCATAATCAAACCGCTCCTAAGGGAGAAATCAAGGTGCTCGATCCCGCATTTTACGGCGCGCTGACCATCACCAAATCGATTACTATCATGGGAGTCGAGGGGGCAAGCGCAGGCCGGAATGCGGCCGATAATGGCATTACGATCAATGCCGGCCCGGACGATACGGTCAGCCTCAGTTATCTGACAGTCGACGGCTTCAAGACCGCGAAAAACGGCATTCTGCTCAATTCGGCAGGGTCGCTGAGGATTACAAACTGCAAAGTCCAAAACTTCACTATCAACGGAATCCTCATCCAGCCCTCTTCGGGCACGACAGCTTTGCTCATCGCCGACACCGCTGTAACTAACAATGGGGCAGCTGGCATCTCCCTTTTTCCGAAAGTGACCGGCGTGGTCAAAGGCGCTGTCGAGCGTGTATTGTTGAATCGCAACGGGGGTTCGGGCTTGGAAACAAACCGGAACACCAACGATACAAGGGTCAATGTGACGGTTGCCGATAGCGTGGCCACCAACAACAGCGTTGGGTACTCGGCGGCATCACAAGGAATTCTCCGGCTCGTCCGGTCGGTTGCGTCGGACAATGTCACGGGAGTCTTTGTGAACACTACCGCAGAAAGCGCTGGGAACAACACGATTCGCGGCAACGGCACAAATATTGCTGGGTTCATGTCCAACGCTGGCACGCAATAACAACTTGCTTTCCTGAAAGCGTGGCGGCATGGCGCTCTCCACGCCGCTGACTGCTCATCCCCTTCCCATGCCGGGCAAGCGCGTGGCGCCAATTTGGCATTGAACGATGTGCTAAGGGAGGACGGCGGCCGCCAAGGCGTTGACGTTCATTTCCGCAAGGGTGTTTCTGGCTGCGGCACGGCCTTTGGTCTTTGCAGCGAAGGCGCGCCTTTTGACTTAAGCCAATACCTCCTGTTGGCCATTGCGCTATCAGTTTGCCGTGGAAAGCGCTTGGAATGCCCGGCTCTCCCATGCTCAGGCATTCTCCCTTTGCGGTTGCTCTGCGGGGGTGGGCGCATGGGCATCAAGGCGGCGCGCCTTTGAGTCAGTGTGTGATGAGTATATTTTGATTGGGCGGCCAGATTTGATGAGGGAGTGCTGCGGCTGTGCATGAGCGGGCGGCTGGAAAAATGCTGAAATGGAAGAACCGGCGAGGGACCCATCCGGGAGGCGAGGCCTGTGGTTCGTGATCTAATGCGAAGCTGGATGTGGTCGGAAGCTTGCGAAATGCTGGCCCGTGCAGAGCGGCTCCATCGCGAGTTCTTCAGCCCTGCCTTGCCTGCCGCGCGCCAAGCGGCCTGGGAACCGCCGGTTGATGTCTTGGAAACCGTGAAAGAGGTTCATGTTTACGTCGCTTTGCCGGGCGTCAATGCGGATCTTGTCGACGCGGTAATCGATGGGGATGAGCTCATCGTCACAGGGATCCGGGCGCTGCCCCCTGAGCTGCAGACCGCGGTCATTCATCGCCTCGAGCTTCCGCAAGGCCGCTTTGAGCGCCGTGTGCGTCTACCAGCGGGAAAGTATAGCGGCATCCGCTGCGCGGCCGCCGAGGGCTGTCTTCAAATTGTGCTCCAAAAGGCAGGTGAACGCGATGGCTGATGCGGGCCCCCTTGCCGTGGCGCAGGCAGGCGCCGGGAGTGCGGCGCCAGCCCAGCCGCTGCCGTCGGATGCGCTCATCCTTATTCCCGTGCGTAATCTCGTGCTGTTTCCAGGGCATGTCGTCCCCATCACGATCGGCCGCCCGCTCTCGGTTGCAGCGGCGCAGCAAGCCCTGCGTGATCAGCGCCAAATCGGCATCGTCCTTCAGCGCAGCCCGGATGTGGCAGAGCCGGGGGAAGCCGACATGCACCGCTTCGGCACAGTGGCCAATATTCTGCGCTATGTCACGGCCCCCGATGGCGGGAACCATGTGATTTGTCAGGGAACGGAGAGATTTCAAATCGTTGAGTTCCTTCCCGGCTGGCCATTTCTCGCCGCCCGCGTTCTGCGCATCCCTGAACCGGAGCCGCGCACCGCCGCTGTGGAAGCGCGCTTTCTTCATTTGAAGGGGCAGGCAACGGAGGCATTGCAGCTCCTGCCGCAGGCGCCCGAAGAGCTGATGGCAGCAGTGCAAAATGTCACTTCCCCGGGCGCGCTGGCGGATCTCTCGGCCGCCTATATGGACCTCAAGCCTGAGGAGAAGCAGGAGATCCTGGAGACCATCGATGTCGAGGCACGGATGGAAAAGGTCTCCCGTCTGCTCGCGCATCGCATCGAGGTCTTGCGGCTTTCCCAGGAGATCGGCCGGCAGACCAAGGCTGCTCTCGACGAGCGCCAAAGGGAGGCTCTCCTCCGCGAGCAAATGGCGGCGATCCAGCGTCAGCTTGGCGAGGGCGAGGGCGCAAAAGCCGAGGAAGCTGCCGAGCTTAGCGCAGCGATCACCAAGGCGAATATGCCAAAGGAAGTCGAAGAACAAGCGCGAAAGGAATTGCGCAGGCTGCAGCGCATGCCTGAGGCGGCGGCGGAATACGGAATGATCCGCGCCTATCTCGATTGGCTCGTGGAGCTTCCGTGGAGCCTTCCCGAGGAGACGCCGATCGACATAGCAGAAGCGCGGCGCATTCTCGACGAAGATCATTATGGGCTCGAAAAAATCAAGCGGCGGATCATCGAATATCTTGCCGTCCGCAAGCTCGCCCCGCATGGCAAAGCGCCGATCCTGTGCTTCGCCGGGCCCCCGGGGGTCGGTAAGACTTCCCTAGGCCAATCGATCGCGCGCGCAATGAACCGGAAGTTCGTGCGTGTGAGTCTGGGCGGCGTTCACGATGAAGCGGAGATCCGCGGCCACCGCCGCACCTATATCGGCGCCCTTCCAGGCAATATCATCCAGGCAATCCGGAAGGTTGGCGCGCGCAATTGCGTGATGATGCTCGACGAAATCGATAAAGTCAGCGCGAGCATCCAGGGCGATCCTGGGGCTGCCTTGCTCGAAGTCCTCGATCCTGAGCAGAACAGCACCTTCCGCGACAACTATCTTGGGGTGCCCTTTGATCTTTCCCGGATCGTGTTCATCGCGACCGCGAATGTTCTCGACACGATCCCTGGCCCGCTCCGCGACCGTATGGAGATTATTAGCCTTGCCGGCTACACGGCTGATGAGAAATTCGAGATTGCCAAGCGGTACCTAGTGCGGCGGCAGATGGAGGCAAATGGCGTTCAGCCAGGTCAGGCCGAGATTGAGGACGCAGCGCTGCGGGAGATCATTCAGCATTACACCCGCGAGGCTGGCGTCCGCAACTTGGAGCGCGAGATCGGCAAAGCGCTGCGCCATGCTGCGGTCAGGATTGCCGAGGGCCAAGCCGGTGTGGTCCGGATCACCCGCGAAAGTCTCGCCGCCATTCTCGGCCCGCCTCCTTACGAAAGCGAAGTTGCGATGCGCACGAGCGTTCCCGGCGTCGCCACAGGCCTAGCCTGGACGCCAGTCGGAGGCGATATATTATTCATCGAGGCAACGCGCGCTCCCGGCACAGGAAAGCTCATCCTCACCGGACAGCTCGGCGAAGTGATGCGGGAAAGCGCTCAGGCCGCGCTCAGCATCGTTAAGAACCGTGCCGGAGCCTTCGCCATCGATCCGGCGGAGTTCGGCAAAATTGATATTCATATTCATGTGCCCGCGGGCGCGATTCCGAAAGATGGGCCAAGCGCCGGGATTGCAATGTTCATGGCGCTCGTTTCGCTGATGACGGATCGCACAGTTCGCGGCGATACCGCCATGACCGGAGAGATCAGCTTGCGCGGCCTCGTGCTGCCCGTTGGCGGGATCAAGGAGAAGACTGTTGCCGCGCATGCGGCAGGCATCAAGCGCGTGATGCTTCCCTCAAGGAATAAGAGGGATTTCGAGGATATCCCCGAAGAGGCCCGCAGGGAGCTCGAATTTATCTGGCTTGAGAAGGTCGATGACGCCATATCCTTTGCGCTTGAGGAACGGGGACAGGGAGGCAGCCATGCCGCTTCCGCAACAGAAGGCATGGCTGATGCGCATGCGCAACCGGGGCTTTGAGCGTCAGCGCAGGGCTCGTTGCCGGCCATGATTGCTGGGCCAAGCCAAGGACATCCTCCCCCCGGCAGCTCTCAAGCTTTCCCGCTCACCGTGTGAAGGCGTGCAGAGTCCAGGGCCGCGTCAATCTGACTTTTTGGGCGTCGCCTTGCTTCGCAGGCGTCAAAAACCTAAGATATTTATCTTGGCATAAGCTTGTGCGTGCTTCTTTCTCACTCCCCTCTTGTTTAACATTTTGGAGGCGAAAGAAGCTTTGAAGCACGTGCTCACGTTCGAGGCAACGGCCGGACCCGCATGACCGGATCTCCATCGAGCAAGCCCGAGAAGCCGCTTTTGCCATTGACTTCGCCGGATTTAGAGCATGAGCTCACGCTCCCGCCTCCGGCAACCGCCCGCAGGCCTTTGCAGAATGTTCCAGCGCTTATTGGAAACGGAGAGCTTGCGGAGGTCCAGCCCAGGCGGAGACGCGCGTCTCGCATCATAGCATTTCTTGCTCTTTCTCTGCTTGTGGCCGCTGGCGGAATTTCCTTGTGGCGCGCCCGCTACCCGTCAGTTCCAGCCGGCATCGTATGGAGTAACGGCCGCATTGATGCCCGCGAAATCGACATTGAAACGAAATTTGCCGGGCGCGTCGCCGAGCTTCTTGTCGATGAAGGGGATATGGTTGCGGCTGGGCAGGCCGTTGCGCGAATGGACACGCGCGATCTCGAAGCTCAGCTCAGGCGTGAGGAAGCTCTCGTCCGGCAAAACGAGCATGCAGTGCTCGAAGCTCAAGCGAATGTTGGACAGCTTCAAGCGCAATTGACTTTGGCGCAGCAGCAGCTGGAGAGAACAAAAGCTTTGCTGAAACGCGGCTATGCCACGCGGGAGACCTATGACCAGCGCAAGCAGGCTTTGGAAGGAATTCTGCAAGCTTTGGATTCGGCAAAGGCACGCGTCGTCCAAGCGGTCCATGCGTATAATGCGTCGATGCACAATGTCGAGCTGTACAAGGTGAATATCGCCGACAACACGCTCATCGCTCCCCGGGCAGGACGGATTCTATACCGCATCTCTGAGACCGGCGAGGTGCTGCCTGCTGGCGGAAAGATCTTCACCATGATCGATATCTCCTATGTCTACATGGACATTTATTTACCAACTCTTGAGGCCGGGCGTGTCAAGATTGGCAGCGATGCCCGGATCGTTCTCGATGCCTATCCTGGATTCCCGATCAAGGCCAAGGTCACATATGTGGCGAGCCAGGCGCAATTCACGCCAAAGACTGTCGAGACGAAAAGTGAGCGCGACAAGCTCATGTTCCGTGTCAAGGTGCAAATCGATCCTGCGTTTTTGAGCAAAAATGCCGAATCGGTCCGCACAGGGCTTCCCGGAATTGCCTATGTGCGCGTTGATCCGGAGGCAGAGTGGCCCGTTTGGCTCAAAGGCCAGCAGGTGCAATGACCCCTGGCAATTCCTTCATTGCGGTAATGCGCGGCGTCAGCCTGCGGTATGGGGAAAAAACGGCACTTGATAGGGTTTCTCTCCGGATTCCGGCAGGAAAGAAGATAGCGTTGATCGGGCCAGACGGCGTTGGCAAGTCGTCGCTTTTGAGCCTCATCGCAGGCAGCCGGAAAATCCAGAACGGGAAAGTCTATGTTCTTGGCGGAGATATGGGTGACCGCCGCCATCGGAGGGAAGTTTGCGCCAAGATCGCTTACATGCCCCAAGGGCTTGGCAGGAATCTCTATCCCGATCTAACTGTTGCGGAAAATATTGAATTTTTCGGCCGGGTGTTTGGCCTGCCGGAGAAGGAGCGCGCACAGCGTATCGCAGAGCTGACAGCAAGCACTGGGCTCGAACCCTTCAAGGACCGTCAAGCCGGGAAACTTTCGGGCGGCATGCGGCAAAAGCTCGGGCTCTGTTGCGCCCTCATTCATGATCCCTTCCTGCTAATACTTGATGAGCCGACGACCGGAGTCGATCCCTTATCGCGGCGGCAGTTCTGGGAACTAACAGAACGCATCCGGGCGCGGTGCCCGGGGATGAGCCTGATATCCGCGACGGCCTATATGGAAGAGGCTGAGCATTTTGATTGGCTTGTCGCCATGGATGCTGGCCAAGTGATAGCGGCTGGCCCGCCGCAAGTGCTCAAGGAAAAATCCGGCGCTGCAAATTTTGAGGAAGCTTTTCTCGCCCTGCTCCCCCCTGAGCGCAGGCGAGGGCACGCACCGCTCGTTATTCCCAAGCGCCAGCCTTCAAGGGAAGCTCCCGTTATCATGGCTCGGAACCTTACATGCCGGTTCGGCGATTTCACGGCGGTCGACAATGTGAGTTTCAGCATCGAGCGCGGCGAGATTTTTGGCTTTCTCGGCCCGAATGGATGCGGCAAGACGACAACGATGAAGATGCTGACCGGGCTTCTTCCGCCAAGCTCCGGCCAAGCGCTACTCTTCGGTCAAGAGATTGAGGCGGGCGGCATGGCGGCACGCGCGCGTGTCGGCTATATGTCCCAGTTCTTTTCACTTTATGCCGAGCTGACAATCCGGCAGAATCTGGAGCTTCACGCGCGGCTTTTTCATCTGCCGGCATCCAAAGCCCGGGCGCGGATCAACGCCCGCGCAGGAAGATTTGGCCTTGCCAACTATCTAGACCAAGAAGCGTCGGGTCTGCCTCTCGGAATCCGTCAGCGCCTTTCACTCGCCGTCGCGGTCGTCCATGAGCCGGAAATGCTCATTCTTGACGAGCCTACGTCCGGAGTTGATCCCGTCGCGCGCGACAGCTTCTGGGAGCTCCTGATCGATCTTTCACGCAACCAGGGCGTCACGATTTTCATTTCCACACATTTCATGAACGAGGCTGAGCGCTGCGACCGGGTCGCGCTCATGGATGCTGGGCGCGTCCTTGCGATTGGCACCCCCGCCGCGCTGACCAGGGAGCGCAATTGTGAAAAGCTCGAAGACGCCTTCATTTCATATCTGGAAGAAGCCATTTGCATCCGCCCCGCAGGGGGCCGGGAGGCCTTGAACTGGCGTGAGTCCGTGGCTTTTGCCGGAGAGCCTGCGCTTTTGCCGGAAAGCCCAGGCCCCTGGTTCAGCTTCCGCCGTATGTTCGCATACGCGATCCGGGAGAGCCTCGAGCTTATGCGTGACCGCATCCGCCTTGGATTTGCGCTGCTCGGAACGGCATTCCTGATGGTTGTGATGGGGGCGGGCATATCAACGGATGTTAATAGCCTCTCCTTTGCTGTACTCGACCGCGACAGGACACCGGAAAGCCGCGCCTATCTCGAAGAATTGCGAGGCTCGCGCTACTTTTCCGAAAAAGCGCCCCTAAAAGACTATGACGATCTTGAACGGCGTCTAAGGGCCGCAGACATCCGGGCGGCCATCGAGATTCCCCCAAGCTTCGGCCGGGATATCAAGAAGGGGATACCTGCGTCGGCAGGCGCATGGGTTGATGGGGCCATGCCCTTCCGGGCGGAGACCATTCGCGGCTATCTGCAAGCGCTGCATCAAAAATATCTTCGCGATCTCGCAGCAAGGGAGGCACAGCCGCTAGGCACAGCCGAGCCTGTCAGGATCGAGACAAGATTTGTCTACAATCAGGATTTCTACAGCATCTTTGCAATGGTGCCGGGAACAATTGCGTTTCTTCTCATTCTCATTCCCGCAATTTTGATGGCGCTTGCCATCGTGCGCGAGAAAGAGCTTGGATCCATCACAAACCTTTATGTGACGCCTGTGACAAGAATCGAATTCCTGATTGGCAAACAGCTTCCCTATATCGCGATCGGAATGGCCAACTTCATGGTCTTGTTTCTGATGGCTGTTCTTGTTTTCGGTGTTCCGCTCAAAGGAAGCTTCTTTGCACTTGCCTGCGGCGCTTTTCTTTATGTGATCGCAGCGACAGGCTATGGGATGTTTATCTCTTCCTTCGCGCGGACCCAGATTGCGGCGCTATTTGGGACAGCTATCCTCACCTTTATGTCAGCCTTTCAATTCTCAGGGCTGTTGACGCCGTTTTCGTCTCTTTCAGGCATAGCAGCTTTCATTGGATGGATATTTCCCATGACCTATTTCCTGCCGGTGAGCGTGGGAGCCTTTACCAAGGGTCTTGGCCTTGCAGATCTTGCTGGAAACTTGGCAAGCCTCGCAATCTTCTCCGCCGTCCTGACGATGCTGAGCCTCGTCTTTTTGCGCGGCCAGGAGACATGAGCAGCCGAAGCCCATGCGCTCATTGGCCAATATTTTCTGGCTTGGGGGGAAGGAGCTTCGTGGATTTGTGCATGACCGCGTGCTTCTTGGTCTCACAATCTATGCATTCACGGTCATGATCTATGCCCAAGCGCAAAGCCGGTCGCAAGAGCTCTTCAATGCATCAATCGGTATCGTTGATGAGGACAATTCCCCCCTTTCGCGTTATATAACAAAAGGGTTTTATCTTCCGCCTTATTTTAAGCCGCCACAGCCCGTTGCTTTGCGGGATATTAGCCGGCTCATGGATAGGGGGCGCTTCACCTTCATCGTGGATATCCCGCTCCATTTTGAGCGGGATATCCTTGCTGAACGGCGGCCAGCCATCCAGGTCAATGTTGACGCGACCGCCATAGTTCAAGCGGGAATCGGCGCCGGATACATCGAAGAAATCATCAATACCCAAATAAGGGATTTTCTTTCCCGCGCTGGGAGGCCATCGTGCCCGCCCGTCAACCTCGATATCCGCATCGCCTTCAATCCGAATGTCACTACCTCCTGGTTCATCAGCGTTATGGGCATCATCAACAATGTGACGATGCTTTCGATCATCCTGGCAGGCGCGGCCGTAGTCCGCGAGCGGGAGCATGGGACCATGGATCACCTGCTCGCCATGCCGGTCAGCCCCTTTGAAATCGTCATGTCGAAAGTATGGGCGAATGGCCTTGTCATTGTGGCGGCGGTGGGCCTCTCGCTGACCTTAATCGTGCGGGGCCTTCTCGGAGTCCCTGTTGCGGGCTCGATGATGCTTTTCCTGTCCGGAGTCATGCTCTACTTATTCTTTGCGACGGCCATAGGCATTTTTCTTGCTACCATTGCCCGCTCCATGCCGCAGCTTGGTCTCCTCTATCTCCTTGTTGCAGCGCCGATGAACATCCTCTCAGGCAGCCTCACGCCGCTTGAAAGCATGCCCTGGATTCTGCAAGCGCTGATGCAGCTATCGCCCTCAACCCATTTCGTGTCCTTCGCTCAGGCGATCCTTTACCGTGGCGCAGGCTTAAGCATTGTCTGGCCAGAGTTCGTTGCAGTGGCACTTATGGGGGTGCTTTTTTTCGGTCTCGCTGTGCTTCGTTTCCGTCACAGCGTCGCGGGAGCGGCCTGACACGGGCTGAGCTTGACGCATATCAACATGATTCAACAATGCCCGGCTATGCTATAAAAAAGGCGCGCGCCATAGCGGATTGGCAAAGGAGGCATGAAATGGACGACAAGGTTCTGCGTCAATTTGTGATCGATGAGCTCGATTTCGAGCCGAGCATAGATGCGGCCAATATTGGCGTTTCGGTCG
This sequence comes from Methylocella sp., assembly GCA_035687205.1. Lineage (GTDB taxonomy): Bacteria > Pseudomonadota > Alphaproteobacteria > Rhizobiales > Beijerinckiaceae > Methylocapsa. Next base: position 23,101 of record DASRYK010000039.1, read on the forward strand.
AAGACGGAGTCGTCACGCTCACTGGGCATGTCTCAAGCTATGCCGAAAAAATCGCCGTCGAACGCGCGGTAAGACGCGTTAAGGGCGTAAAGGCCATCGCCGAGGAAATCGAGGTGCGCTATCCCGACCAGTCAAAGCGGTCAGATGATGAGATCGCCCATCGCGCTGTGAATATCCTGAGATGGAGCGTGCAGGTTCCGGCGGATTCTATTCAGGTCAAAGTGGAAAAAGGGTGGATCACCCTGACGGGTGAGGTTCCTTGGCAATATCAGAGGCTTGCCGCTGAATCGGCAGTCCGAAAGCTCTCGGGGGTCATAGGGGTTACCAATCTTATCGAGATCAAACCCCAAGTCGAAGCGTCGGATATCCGCGAAAAGATCCTTGAGTCATTGAAGCGCAATGCAGAATTGGAAGCCGATTCCATCCGCATCATTGTTGATAAAGACAAGGTGACGCTCGAGGGCAAGGTCAAGGCATGGTACGAGAGAGAGCTCGTCGAGCGGGCGGCATGGTCCGCGCCCGGAGTGAAATCCGTCGAGGACCGGCTGACACTTGGCTGACGCGGCGCCTGCCGCGAAACGGTTCGCGGGGAGCAATGGGCGGTCTCGCCTGCGAGCTTGCCCGCGAACACGCGTGGCCTTACCGCTCATAGAGGCCAATGAGCTGCGCCTCAGCAAGAAGATGCTTTCGCGCCTCGCTAGCGATGTCGCGGCAGGATGGCGCCTTTCCAGCAGACAGGACTGGGCTTGAGAGGGCAAGCAGGCGGAAGTGATAATGATGAGGCCCGTGCCCGCGCGGCGGGCAGGGGCCGCCATAGCCCGGGCGCCCAAAGTCGTTGACCGCCTGCTTAAATCCGCCGCCGCTGCCTGGCCCGCCAGCGCCTTCTTCGAGAGCATGAAAAGTGGCGGGAATATCGTAGGCCGCCCAGTGATGCCAGGTTCCTGCGGGCGCATCGGGGTCATCGCACAGAAGGACAAAACTGCGGGTGTCTGGGGGAGCGTTCCTCCATTCGAGCGGGGGTGACACATCTTCTCCCTCGCAGGTGAAACGCCGGGGAATCTGCCCGCCGTCAGCAAAAGCACTCGACCGCAGCAACATAGACCGGCTCCCTTATTTTCTGGCCTATCCTATTATGGCGCACTGCGCGGCTAAAGAAAGCCGCTCCGTTTTGACGCATGCCAGGTCAGTTCACTGCAAGGCCAATCGTGAGACATTCGGGCCTTCCCCATTTGCCCATAATGGCAAACCCTTCGATGCAAGACCGCCAACCGTCTGACTATCAAGGCTTACGTGCCCATGGCTTCCAGAGCCTCGCGCCCGGAGGCGCTGCTCTGCCTTGCGGCGGGCTCAGAGACACTGGGAGCCTGCTGCCTCGCGAGCGGCACGAAGCGGCGCAGGCGGAGCGCATTCGTCACCACAAAAACAGACGAAAACGCCATAGCGCCGGCGGCAAGCATCGGCGAGAGAAGGATTCCGAAGGCAGGGTAGAGCGCGCCCGCGGCGACTGGAATGAGGATAATGTTATAGGCAAATGCCCAGAATAGATTCTGTTTGATATTGCGCATCGTAGCGCGGCTCATCGCGATTGCCGTTGCCGCGGTCCTGAGATCGCTCGTCATCAGCACTACATCGGCGGCTTCAATCGCGACGTCGGTCCCCTTGCCAATGGCCAGGCCAACGTCCGCTTCCGCGAGCGCGGGCGCGTCATTGATCCCGTCGCCAACAAAGGCAATTTTGGAGTGTCTCGATCGAAGCGCCCGCAGAGCTTCGATCTTCCCCTCAGGCAAAACTTCGGCAATGACAGTGTCAATACCGACTTCTTTGGCGACCGCTTCGGCGGCGCGGCGGTTGTCGCCAGTCACCATGACGGCTTCGATTCCCAGACCCTTGATTGCTTCGACAGCCTCCCGGGCGGCTGGCGACACGGGGTCCGCAATAACAATGAGCCCCGCAAGCTTCCTGTCCACCGCTACATACAATGGAGATTTTCCTTGCGCGCCGGCCCGGGCCGCCGCCTCGGCAAAAGCAGAAACATCGATGCCTTGAGCCTTCATGAAACGGTCCGCGCCGACCGCAACATGGCGGCCTGCGGCTATGGCTTCCACGCCGAGGCCAGGCATGGCAGCGAATTTGACCGTATCGTTCCGGTTTAGTGCAAAAGAGCGGCGGTGGAATGGCCACCAGCTTCCTGACGATTGCTTGACCAGCGTCTCGTAACCGGCTCCGGATTCGCGCGCGGCCTTCATGATGGCTGCCGCAATGGGATGCTCCGAGCTTGCCTCGACCGCTGCGGCCAGCGCCAGAATCCTGTTACGGTCAAAACCGCTCGCAGCGAGGAGATCTGTGAGCTCAGGGCGCCCTTTGGTGATGGTCCCGGTCTTGTCTAGAGCGACGGCCGTGACGCTGGCGAGGGTTTGCAAGGCATCGCCCTTGCGGAAGAGGATCCCGAGCTCTGCCGCGCGGCCCGTTCCGACCATGATCGATGTCGGGGTCGCAAGACCCATGGCACAGGGACAGGCGATGATGAGCACCGCGACCATCTCGATCAGCGCGTAGCTCAGCGAAGGCTCCGGACCAAATACGTACCACACCAGAAAAGTGAAGGCCGCAATCACCAGGACTGCAGGCACGAACCGCGCCGTGACCTTGTCGGCCAGCGCCTGGATTGGCAGTTTAGCGCCTTGCGCCTCCTCGACCATGCGGATGATCTGTGCAAGCACCGTATCGGCGCCGGTCCTTGTGACCTTGAAGGAAAAGCTTCCGGTGGTATTGAGTGTGCCGCCCACGACCTCCGAGCCCGGGGATTTGCCGGCCGGGTTTGGCTCTCCCGTCAGCATCGATTCATCGACATAGGAGAAGCCTTCAAGCACCCTTCCGTCGGCGGGCACTTTCTCGCCGGGCTTGACAAGGATCTGATCACCAACGGCGACGTCTTCGAGAGGGATTTCGGCAGGCACGCCTTCGCGCAGCACGCGTGCCGTCTTGGGTTTGAGGCCGATCAGGCGCTCGATCGCTGCGCCAGCCCGGCCCTTGGCGCGGGCCTCGAGGCTCCGGCCAAATAAAATCAAGGTGACGATGACGGCTGCCGATTCGAAATAAACATGCGATGTGCCTGCGGGAAAAAGACGTGGAGCGAAGGTGACGAGCGTGGAATAGACAAACGCAGAGCCCGCGCCCAAAGCCACAAGAGCATTCATATCTGGTGCTCCCCGCCAAAGCGCAGGAAGCCCGGAGGTGAAGAAGCGCAGGCCTGGGCCGAATAGCACCATGGCGGTCAGGCCGAATTCCGCAACCCGGAGCGCCTGCATGCCAAAGGCTTCCATAAGAAACATATGGAAGGCAGGAAAAATGTGGGAGCCCATCTCGAAGGCGAAGACCGGCAGGGTCAAGATCAAAGCAGCAAAGACCGCGCGGCTGAGATTTTTTTCTTCTTCGCTGCGCCCGTTTGGCGTTGATGGAAGCGTCTCCGGCTTGATTTCCTGCGCTGGATAGCCAGCTGCCGCCGCGGCCTTGGCAAGGGTGCCTGGATTGGTCACTCCTGCCGCGAAGCGCACCGTGCCGGTTCGTGTGGCAAGATTGACATTGGCTTCGATGACCCCGGGGACACTCTTGAAGGCCTTTTCGGCACGATTGACGCAGGAGGCGCAATGCAGGTTCTCGATCCTGAACCTTGCGGTTCCGGTCTCAATTCCATAGCCCGCTGCGGTGATTGCCTTGACCACGCCTGCCGTGTCAGGCGAGCCATTAAAGTTGACGGCCGCGCGCTGGGTTGCAAGATTGACGGAAGCCGAAGCGACACCGGGGACGGCCCGGATTGCCTTTTCGACCCGTGCCACGCAGGAGGCGCAGGAGAGGCCCGTGACATGAAGCTGAAGAGTCGCGGCCTTGTTGAGGTGGTCAGCGGAAAGAGCGGTCATCGGCAAGGTCCGTATTGCAGAAAAAGGGGTATTCGGGGCCGCAGCCTCTGCGCCTATTTGGGAGACGGCTCGGCGGCTGCTTCATAGCCCGCCTTGGCGACGGCAGCGATGACTGCGCCAGGGTCCGGCGGCCCTGAGAAGGTTACGTCGGCGCGCTTGCGTTCAAGATCGACCGTGACTGAAGCAACGCCGGGCGTGGCGCGGATGGCTTTCTCGACACGTTCTGCGCAGGATGGGCAAGCCATGCCTTGGATGCGTAGGGCAGTGGTTGCAGCTTTTGGCGTTTTTTTACGAAAGAACATCTGCTTCTCCTTATACAAAAAATGGTTTGCCCGGCCTTCTCCGGCTGTTGCACAAGCCGGGCCAAGAAGGCCGGCGCAAGGCGCCGGATGCAGCTATGGAAAACGGGAGCGTGGCAGAGAGAATCCATGCTGCTCACTGCCCGCCCTTCCGGCCCTCATGGGTAACGCTTCCGATTGAGGCTCCTGCCGGGAGGTTGATCACTCGCCCAGGCTTCAAGCGGCGAGGCGAGAGGCCCGGATTGTATTTAACGATTTCATGCCACTGTGTCGCGTCACCATAAAAGCGCGTTGCAATGCCGCTCAGCGTATCGCCAGCGGCAAGCGTGTAGGTTTGCAAAGCCTCGGGCGCCCTTTGCGCAGCTTCCTCTGGCTTCGGCGCCGAAGAACTCTCAACCTCTCCCGGCTGCCCGCTGGACGGGGCTGAGAGGAGCTGCTCATTCCGTGTCTGGGCTGCCGGTTCAGCCGCGAGCAGAGGCGCATCTCTTACGTCGAAGCTCCCTCGCAGCATGCCCATCCAGCAGCTCCAGGGAATAACGCCTGCTTCCTTGGGCGTGAAATCGATGATTTGCTCTCCTTCCTTCACATCGAATTCGAGGCCGAGCTTTGGCACTATGATGCGGCGATTGCATTCGGTGATCTCCCTGCCGTTGATGACCCAGCGTACGGGAACACCAAGGCGCAAGGTGAAATGGTCCGGCAAATAGCCCGAGCGGGTGACGTTCATTATGATCGTCTGTGTTTCCATGCGGGATTGCCCGGTGGGCGAAAGGCTTTCCATGGAAGCCTGTGAGCTGGTGAATGAACGGACAATCGATTGCAGATCGTGCCCCGAGCCCGTCAGGATCAGCCCGCGGTTAATCATCACTGCCCCAAGAATGATGACGATTGCGCCTGAAGCTTTGAGGAGCTGATGCGTGAGCTCGCCAGAAATAATTGTCATCAGCACGCCGAAGCTCAGGAGAACCGGCAGCGTGCCAATGCCGAAAGTGAACAGCATCTTGGCGCCTTCGGCAGCACTTCCCGTTCCGGCTGCCATGACATACATCGCCTGTAAGGGGCCGCAGGCGATGTTGAAGCCGTTGAGCATCCCCACAAAGAGAGGGCGGCTGTAGTGGCGCGATTGCTCGCCAAGAAAACGGGCGAGCTTGGGAAGACCGAAGCGGATTCTCCGGAGCGGCGGGAACAGATTCAGCATGTTCAGGCCGAAGATGATGAGAAAAGCGCCGGCCATTATCCCGGCAATGCCGCGCAAGAGAGGCGTGAAGGTGACAATGGCGCCTAGCAGGCCAAACAGGGCGCCGATTCCCGTATAGGAAAGTGTCTTTCCTAACCCATAGAGCAGATGCGAGAGGTGCGAGCGTCTTCCAAGGCGTGCGTCGTCTGCCGTGTAGCTCAAGACAAAGCCGCCGCACATGCCGACGCAGTGAAAGCCTGTCAGAAGCCCAAGGGCCAGAATGAGGCCGTAGCTCATGCGCTGGGTGGCTTCCGGTACGCCGCCCTGAGTGATCACTTTCGTGTCAAGCAGAATGATGAGAGAGATGCCCCCAATAGCAAAAGCGAGGGTGGCAATTTTTTGAAAGGCATTACGTGAAACCGCGGCCTTATGCGGGGGAACGCAGCGGTAGCCTTTTTGCGCAACGGCCGCGCAGATCGATTCAAGGCTTGCCGTTGCAGGATCGAAAACTACGCTAACCCTTTCGGTGGGATAGTCGGCTTTGACCTTCTGAACGCCGGCGAGACTGCGCACTGTCTCCTCTATGATGTGCTCGCAGCCGGTGCAGTGCATGCCGCGCGCATAAAAGACCGCATTTTGAGCTCTGATGGAAGCAGGCGGTTTCAACAAATGTTCTCAGGCAATGGCATGGCTGGCGCACTTGGGCCGGTCAGCAACCATGTGGAGAGGCATAGGCGTCTTTTCGCCCGGCATCCTGGGCATTGCGTTGATTTGACGCAATAATCTGGCTCAAAAGCGGGGGTGGGCGGCAGGCCTCGCGCGAGTGACAAACATGCGCGGTCCGCGGGTGCGGCGCCAGTTAATCGGAGTGCAGCGGCGGCGCTTCAGTGAAGGTCACCCTCACAGCGGCGTCTTGGGGGATGCCGCTGGGTCCTGTACAGCTATAGCCATATAGAACGGTGCCTTGAGCCGCGGAGGTGACCGTTTTTGTGCCGCTTGCCAAGCCCTCTGCATTCCAGCTGCCGCTTGGGGCGCAGAACGCTGCAGCGTCCGACGCCCAGCTGAGGGTCACGCTTTGCCCTGCGGGGACCGAAAGCGGGCCCGCCATGAGATACCAAAGCGTTGAGCCATCGCGCCGGGAGAGGATCGCGGTTTTCCCATGGCCGTCCGGGCTGGTGATCGTGTAGTCAAACGCAATCCTGTGACCCGAGCCGGAGTAATTGCCGCTTGACTTCGCCAAAATTTCAAGGCTCGGGCCGCTCCACCTGTTCAGGACAAACTTCACATTCTCGAAGCGGAACCCGCTATTGGCTTGGAGCATGCTCGGGCCTGCTGGCAGCATGTGGGTAGAAGGCGCAAGGTCGGTGATCTCCACATTCTCCAGCGTGACGTTTGCATATGCGGGGGCATTGGCCCCGAAAGGGCCGGGGAAGCGGATGGCGGGGTATAGATAGTGAAGCCAAGCCGAGTCATAAGCCGCTTTGACATTCCGGATTGTAATTCCGTTCGACGCCAAAAGGTCGAGAAAACCGTCCGGGCGGTAGGATTGGTAACCGTCGACAAGAACGTTGTTGCCGCCAATCTTCAGCGAGAGCGCGTTGCCAAGCGTTGGCGAGGTTCCTGTGTCCCTCGGGCCCGCGCCGGCGCGAATGCCATAGTCGATGATATCTGTGAGCGTGATATTCTTATTGAAAAGCGCCGGGTCATTTCCGGGCTCGTAGTTCAAGTAAAAGAGATGCGGGGGAGAGAAATAATGCCTCTCTCCCCCGATAGTTCCGCCGCTTGCGTCCTGGAGATCGCTGTATCGATGCGAGCGGATATGGCTGAACGTGGCATCCTGGAGATTTCCTTGCCATCCCATATAGGCCCCGTCGATATCGATGTTTGTGAACTTGATTTGCCTGGGGACGGCCATAGTCTCTGCCGTCATGGGCGGGCTGGCGGTCACCACTGCCCCGTCTTTTTCGCCGGGGGCGAAAGCAAAGGCCTGGGGTATGAATTTGCTCGCTGGCGCATTCTCGGGCACATGGAGCCGCATCCCGTCAACAATGAGATTTGCCGTGCTTCCTTTGATGAGAAAGATCGCTGTCAAAGGGGTCGGCCCTGCCCAGAAAGGATTCCACCTTTGATAGGTCACTCCGCGACGGGATCTCAGCCAGTACTTAAGCTTCGTATCGTTGAAACGGGCCGAATAAACCTGCGTGGATGTCAGCGGCAGCTCCCCTGTGTAAAGGATATCCCAGTTCTTGAAAATGATGTTTGAAGAGTTGACGATCACGAAGGCCGGGATGCCCGCATTATCCACGATGAATTTCCCTTTGCCCGTGAAAACGACCTTTGTTCCGCTGTCGACAAAGATTGGGCGGGTTGCAACGTTTCCGATATGAATGAAGACGGGGCAGTCGACGAGAAGCGTGAAGGCGCCGTTTCCCGCCTCCGCAAAGGCGTTTGCTACTCCTTGCGCGCTGTCAACGGTTCCGCCGCACTCGGCCCATTTGCTGATCGGCTCTGTCCTCTCCGCCGGGGGCGCTGCCGGCCGTTCTGACCCGGATGCCGCAGGCTTGCCTGTGCAAGGGGCCCCGGGAGCGAAAACCGCAATGGCAAAAGCCAGCCCAATAGTAAGCCGCCTCGCCCGCTTGCTCGCCCGCTTGGCAATATCATCAAAAGCTCGCGTCACGACAGACTATCCCCAGGTCAATTCCTAATCCTGGCAAAATACAATATAGTATAGTTTCAAAGAATATCCGTTAAATAAAAGCGGATATCGGCGCGATTGCCTAGAATGTTGCGAAATTAAAATTATCAATTATAATTTATAATTCTAGCACACGCAGCAAGTGCATTAGCTATACTGCAATGGCAAGAAGTTTACCTCTGCATAACGGGCTTCGCCCCCTCGATCCGCCAATTTCCCTTCTCTATCAGGGGTCCGCTTGGGCTCAAAATAAACACTCGCTATCTAGTCGCCATTTGTCATCGCGTCATTGTGTAATTCCCAGCAGGGACCGGCATGTCCGCAGCTTGGCGAATCATTTTCGCCAAATGCTCGCGGTCAAGCCAGATTGACACCGGATTCGGTCTCGCCCATCAATGAAGCATGCCGCAGGCTTGGCAACGCTTTGCGGCCACCGCTTATTCCTCTGTTTTAGACCGATTTTCCTGCAAACGGAGAGAGACCGTGCTTCTTTATTTGTCCGGCCTTCCGCTCGCGGCCACCGCAATCCTTCTGGTTGTTGTCCCAACCGTGGCTGCCATGTGCGGGCCGGTCCTGGTGCGCCGGCGGATCGCTCTTGAGCGTTTGACCAGCAACAATGAGATCGCAGGATTCAAATTTGCCACCGTGGGCGTGATTTATGCGGTTCTACTCGGTTTTGCCGTGGTCGTCGCATGGGAAAAATTCCGGGAAGCGGAATCGGCGGTGCTTCAGGAGGCTGGGGCTTCCGCAACGATTTTCCGGCTGGCCGTGGGCGAGGACCCGGAAGTATCTGCAATGCGGTCAACTCTAAGCAATTACCTCAGGCTTGCGATCCATGAAGACTGGATTGAGATGGAGAAAGCAAGAGAGAGCCGTGCGGCAAATGAGGCTCTGGGGGCGCTTTATGCGATTTCCGTTCGCATGACCGAGACAGGATCGAGGCATCCGGCGGTTTTCTCGGAGATGCTCAAGCAGCTAGAGACGATCACGCAATCACGCCGCCTGCGGCTACACCTTGCCGAAGGGGTCGTTCCGGCGATGCTTTGGCTCGTCTTATATGGCGGCGGCGCGCTAACGGTTGGATTCACTTTCTTTTTCGGCACCAAGAACCTGCCCGCTCAGGTCATGATGACAGGCATCCTTTCTCTCCTGGTCTTTACGTCTCTTTTGGTGATCGTATCCATTGCCTATCCTTTTACCGGCCCTGTGCATGTTGACAGCGAGCCGCTTCAAACTGTGCTCGCAGATTTCGGCCAGCCATGAGCAAAAAAGAGGCCTTGCTTCACGGAAGAGGGCGTCCCTCGCGATTGATGCTTTCTAACCTCATCTTTATGCACAGCGCGGGGGCAAACGCATCAGCAGAAAAGGTATGAGCGGAGCTTCGGACGATCACAGGCTCGGCATGCACCGGCCCATCACACGCCGTGATTTTCTCGATGGGGTAGCGGTTGCCGCGGGTGCTGCCGCACTCGGCCACAGCATCGGGCAGGCAGCGGCAGAGGTTAGGGAACCCCGCCCTCCTGAACGGCGGCTTAGCGGCCAGACAAATGCCGCCTTCGAGGTGATGCATGCGATACGTGATGGCACATTCTGGGATAGGGCTGGCTCTCCTTTTGCGACAGGCGAGCGCTACGATCTGATCGTCGTTGGCGCTGGGATCAGCGGGCTTGCTTCTGCATTTCTCTACCGTCAGCGGACGGGCTCAAGCGCCCGGATCCTCATTCTCGACAATTGCAGCGATTTTGGCGGCCACGCAACCCGCAATGAATTCACGGCATCAAATGGCCGTCTGTACATCGGCTATGGCGGATCGCAGACATTGCAGTCGCCGAGCTTCTTTTCCCCTGCGGTTATGAAACTCATCGCAGACGTTGGCATCGATCTCGGCCGCTTCAAATCATGGTACGACCAAGGCTGGCCTGAGCGGCACGGGCTTGCTGAGGGCGTTTTTTTCCGCAAGGAGGATTTTGGCCAAGACGTTACGGTGCGGATGGAGGGAAAGGCTGCGGACTGGGTGCCGCGAACACCGCTCAATGCAAAAGCGAAACGGGACCTTGCTGCCCTCATTGATACGCCAGGCGATTACCTTTCCGGCAAGAGCCGCGCTGAAAAGCGCCAGATGCTTGCCGCAGCCACTTACGCGGATTTTCTTACCAAGACAGCAGGAGCAGACCCGCAGCTTCTCGACTTTTTCAAAAAGACGGGCGCTGAATATTTCGGAACGGGCATCGATGCTATCCCGGCGATTGACGCCTATGCAGCGGGCCTGCCAGGCTTTGGCGGCATGGATCTTGGAGAAGATGCCGATCCAGCGATGAGCCCCTCCGGCCGGCTCCTGTTCAAGTCCCGGGACGCCTATATCCATCACTTTCCTGACGGCAACGCCTCTCTTGCGAGGGCGATTGTCCGCGCGCTTATCCCGGGCGCCCAGGCAGGCAGCACGATGGAGGATCTCGTCCTCAACCCTGTGAATTACGGGCGTTTGGACGACGCCTCAAACGCGGTCCGCGTCCGCCTTCGCTCGACATGCGTTAAACTCCGCCACACCGGCCCTCTGGAAACGGCGGAGAGTGTCGAAGCGGTCTATTTCCGGGACGGGCGCCTTGAGACAGTCACTGCGGCCCATATGATCATCGCCTGCTGGCACCGCGTGGTTCCTTTGATCTGCGATGAAATAGGCAAGGCGCAGCAGGAGGCGCTCAGGGATCAAGTGAAAGTCCCGCTGGTTTACGGCAATGTCCTCATTCGCAATTGGGAAGCCTTCCGCCGCATTGGGCTCAGCGGTTTCACAGACCCCGGCGGATTTTGGGACGGCGCCTTTATTGATTTTCCTGTCTCCGTTGGCTCTTACCGCTTTCCCAGCAAGCCTTCCGAGCCAATTCTTCTTCATCTGCCCAAGACGGTCATTGCCGCAAACGGCGCTTCCCCTCGGGAGCAAAGCCAAGCCGGCCGGGCGTCTCTCCTTACCATCGCCTTTGAAGACTATGAACGCGAGATCCGGGATCTCCTTGGCCGCGCCCTTAGCGGCGGAGGCTTCGACCCGGCTGAGGATATTGAGGCCATCACCGTGAACCGCTGGTCGCATGGTTACAGCTGCGAATATATGCGGCCCTGGGACAGTTTTTGGCCTGACGGCCCCCTGCCCATTTACGCCGCGCGCAAAGGCTGGGGCCGGATCGCCATCGCCAATGCCGATTCCGGCGCTTATGCTTATGCCCATAGTGCGATCGATCAGGCGGCGCGAGCGGTTGCCGAGCTTCTCGGCCCGGTTCCGGGGGAGCCGGAATATACCGCCTTTCCCGGCCCGCCCAGGGACAGGATTGGCCTCTGAACAGGCTCCAAGGGGCTGAATGACCGCCAGCCGCAAAAATCAGTTGCCTGCCGCAATACTTTGCGGCGGAACGCCCGCTCACGGCGAAGGGAGGCGCGCATGGAGGTGATTACCTGTGTCGAAGACCTGCGCCGGCTGGCGCAGAAACGCGTGCCAAGAATGTTTTATGACTATGTTGATGCAGGCTCCTGGACGGAAAGCACTTATCGCGCCAATGAGCGCGACCTCGCAGCGATTTGCTTCCGCCAGCGGGTCGCCGTGAATATAGAGGAGCGGAAGCTCGCCGCCACGATGATCGGAGAAAAGGTCACAATGCCCGTGGCCCTTGCCCCCGCTGGTCTTTGCGGCATGCTGCATGCTGATGGCGAGATTCTTGCGGCACGGGCGGCTGCGGCCTTTGGTGTGCCGTTCTGCTTGTCGACCATGAGCATCTGTCCGCTAGAGGACTTGGCCGCAAGCGTCACAGAGCCCTTCTGGTTTCAGCTCTATGTGATGCGGGACCGAGGTTTCGTTGAGCGCCTGATCGGCCGGGCAAAAGAAGCAAGGTGCCAAGCTCTTGTGGTGACGCTCGATCTTCAAATGCTTGGCCAGCGGCACAAGGATTTGCGAAACGGGCTTTCGGTCCCCCCGAGACTCACCTTTGCCAATATCGCTGGCCTTGCCCGCAAGCCCCGGTGGTGGCTTGGCATGCTGCGCACGCGGCGCCGGACATTCGGAAATCTCATTGGGCATGTTGGAGGGGTCAGCGACACGCGCTCGCTCGCTGCTTGGATCGAGCAGCAGTTCGATCCGCAGTTAAGCTGGAGCGACATAGCCTGGATCCGCAAGCTCTGGGGCGGAAAGCTCGTGCTGAAAGGCATCATGGACCCCGTGGACGCGCTGCATGCCATTGACGCGGGGGCGGATGCGATTGTCGTCTCCAATCATGGCGGGCGGCAGCTCGATGGGGCGCCTTCCTCCATTCGCGCCCTGCCTCCGATTGTCAAAGCGGCGGGGAGCCAGGCGGAGATCTGGTTCGATGGCGGCATCCGGAGCGGGCAGGACGTGTTCCGGGCTGTTGCGCTAGGCGCCAAAGGAGCGCTGATCGGGCGGGCCTATCTTTACGGGCTTGGCGCCATGGGAGAAGCTGGCGTGCGCCTATGCCTTGAGATCATCGCAAAAGAGCTCAGCGCGACAATGGGCTTTTGCGGCGCGGCCAATATCAATGCTGTCAATGCCGGCATGCTCGCCGGGCCGCTGCCAGGCGGCGAGATCTTTCCTGCCGCAAGCGGTGCCGGATAAGCGTTTCTGGGCAAGACAGCCATTGTGGCACCCGCCTGGGAACAAAATACTGCCGCTAGCGGAGAAGCGTGGTCGTGCCGGATTACGGGGTCTTCAAACCCGCAAGCGCTGCGCTGCGCTCCCAGAGCTGCCGGGCAGCTTCATCGTCTTGCGCCGCAAGGGAAGGCTCCGCAGGGCGGCATTGATAGAAATACGCGCCTGTGGTCTTCGCGGCTTCCGGGGAGGAGGCAAGATAGATGAGGGTCTCTGCGCCTTTTTCGGGGGAGATCGCAAAATATTTGGCAAGCCATGCGAAGCGCGAGATGAGGCCTCCGCTTTCATCGCCGATGCGCGTGGCTGTGAAACCTGGGTGGAAGCAGTTGGCGGTGACGCCAGTGCCTTGCAGTCTGCGGGCAAGCTCACGGGTAAAAAGAATGTTGCAGAGCTTTGAGCGCGCATAGGCTTTGAGCGGCGCGTAATTCTTAAGCGACTGAAGATCGCTGAAATCAAGAACGGCATTGGCATGCATCACGGAAGACGTATTGACAATGCGCGCGGGCGCTGAGGCAAGAAGCCTTTCGCGCAGCCCCTCCGTCACAACGAAATAGGCCATGTGATTGAGCGCAAAGGTGCGCTCGATCCCGTCCTCTGTGAGCTGGGGGGCGGCGAAGATCGCACCCGCATTGTTAACGAGCACATCGATCCGCTCCTCTGTCTGAGCAATCTCAGCAGCGGCGCGCTTCATCCCGGGGATGCGCGTGAGATCCGCATAATGAACGCTGTGCGCTTGGCCCATGCCAGAGGCGTCAAGCCGCGACAGCATTGCCTTGGCGCGGCGCTCGTTCCGGGCGATCATGACGATCCGCGCACCCATCTGGGCGAGCTTAATTGCCGCAGCCTCGCCTATGCCCGAGGTCGCGCCCGTCATGACAACTGTCTTGCCTTGCAGGACCTTGCTCATTCAGTTTTCAGCTCTGGCGCCATTGAACCTTTGGCAATGCGGGCAGGCGTCAGCGAGGCTCTCAGTGCTGGTCCACCGGTGATCCATGGTGGAGCGCAGGGGCATCGGCCTTAACCATATTGGACTGCCCCTCCTCGGAATGATCGATGAAAAGCACTTTGACCGGGTCCTTTCCGGCGTTAAGCCCATGATGAGGAGTTCCAAAGGCCTCGACGAATATGGTGCCTGCTGGGAAATCCCGGCGCTTTCCATCGCCCATCTCAATTGTCAGTGTGCCCTCGGTCACATAAACGTAGCGGATATTCGGATGCTCGTGCCAGCCGACCTCGATGCCCGGCGGGATCTCCACAAGCGTCACCGTCACCTGCGGATTCTGGCTTGGATAAACGAGCTTTTGGCCGGTGATGGTTGTTGTCGTCTTCAACAGCGGCGTCGTCTTTACCGCTGGCTGCTGAGCCATGGCAGCACCAGCGCCCAGTAAGAAAGACATTCCCGCAACAGTCAACTGCAGCTTCATCCTATCCTCCCTTGGCTTATACCCCGGGAGCGACAATATCACTTTGGCTGACTGGCGCAGTCACATAAAATTGCACCGCGCCCATGGAGCGCCAGGGCCAAGACTGCCTCAGCTTGCGCGGGTGGCGGCCCGCCCTAAGTTTTATCGAGTGTTTTCAGCTGCGAGCCGGGCGGGCCTGTCATGAATGCTGCGGATTTCGAGGCTGGACCAGACCGCAGCGGGACAGCGTCCTTGATGCGCGAGTTCGGCGTTCCGGACGAGCTCTTCACGCAGGGCGGTCTTGCCGTGCGCTCACCGGTCAACGGGGCCGAAATTGCTCGCGTCGCTACCGTGTCCCAAAGCGAAGTGAACGAAGCGGTTCGCAGGGCGCATGCGGCGTTCCGCCATTGGCGCATGGTTCCAGCGCCGAAGCGGGGCGAGCTTGTGCGCCGCTTTGGCGAGGTGCTCCGTCAGCATAAGGCCGCGCTTGGACGGCTCGTGACCGTTGAGACCGGAAAGATCCTCGAGGAGGGGCTGGGCGAGATCCAGGAAATGATCGACATCTGCGAATTCGCCGCAGGCCTGTCGCGCCAGCTCTATGGGCTCACCATCGCATCCGAGCGGCCGGGGCACAAGATGATCGAGACGTGGCACCCCCTGGGCGTTGCCGGAATCATCACCGCTTTTAATTTTCCTGCGGCGGTGTGGTGCTGGAATGCCGCGGTTGCGCTCGTTTGCGGCGATACCCTTGTCTGGAAACCGTCGGAAAAAACCCCGCTCACCGCCCTGGCCTGCCAAGCGCTGCTTGCGCGGGCCTCCGCCGGTTCTAGCGAGGCTCCGGAAGGATTATCAGCAGTTGTCATTGGGGGGCGGGAAGCCGGCGAGGCGCTTGCTGGCAACCCGCTCGTGCCGCTTGTCAGCGCGACGGGATCGGTGCGGATGGGCCGCGTTGTTGCCCCAAGGATCGCTGCCCGCTTTGGGCGGGCCATTCTCGAGCTCAGCGGAAATAACGGCATGATCGTCACGCCATCGGCCGATCTTGATCTGGCGCTGCGTGCGACGCTTTTTTCCGCCGTGGGAACTGCTGGCCAGCGTTGCACGACGCTCCGCCGGCTGTTTGTTCATGAAAACATCTATGAGGAATTTCTGTCACGGCTGAGATGTGCCTATGGGCAGCTTGTGACCGGCCATCCGTTCAATCCCAAGACGCTGGTTGGCCCGCTCATTGACAGGCAGGCCTTTGAAACCATGCAGGCGGCCCTGGCTCAGGCCCGCAAAGAGGGCGGGCGTGTGACGGGAGGCGAGCGGGTCCATGAGAACATCTGGCCCGATGCCTATTATGCCCGCCCCGCAATTGCCGAGATGCAGCAGCAGTCGGCGCTGGTCTGCGAGGAGACATTCGCCCCCATTCTTTACGTCATGCGCTACCGGGATCTCAGGGAAGCTGTCCAGCTCCATAATGCCGTCTCTCAGGGGCTTTCCTCAGCAATATTCACTAATGATCTGCGCGAAGCGGAGTTTTTTCTCTCCGCCGCGGGCAGCGACTGCGGCATTGCAAATGTCAATTTGGGGCCTTCCGGGGCCGAGATCGGGGGGGCTTTCGGAGGCGAAAAGGAAACGGGCGGGGGACGTGAGGCGGGCAGCGATGCCTGGAAGGGCTATATGCGCCGCGCGACAAGCACGATCAACTATTCGCATGACCTTCCGCTGGCGCAGGGCATTGTCTTTGACGCAGTCTTTTACGCAGCGCTTGGGCCGGGCAGAACCGGCCAGCAAAGCCGAGAGCCGCATTAAGGCTGATCCCTCAGGGAGACGGCGAAGCCGGCGGCTTGGGCGGCGGGCTTTCCCGGGCGAGCACTTCGACATCCCGGTCAAGGCCGGACTCGACTTTGAACGTTGTCTGATAGGTTTTGTTGCCGTGCCGGGCGATCGCGACATATTCTCCCTCGGCGAGGGTTGCCGAAGGGAACGCGCCTATCATCTCGCGGATCACGTCGCCGCCCGGGGTCATCACTGTGAAGGCCGTGTTTGCCAAAGCTTCCGCGCCCGGGCTATTGACAAGCTTTAACGTCATGTTGGCCGCGCGATGGCGCAGCGTCGCATCGGTGAGCTTGCCTGCTTGAACCCTGAGATCGGCGCTGATCACCGAATTGGTCGGCGTAGAGGAGCCGTTGGCGCTCGCATCGAGCAGCGTCGAAACAATATGATAGCTGCCTTCCGGCAAGCCAATCGTCTCGCCCGGCTTGGCATTTGCGGCAACGAGCTTCGCCTCGGGATTAACGCGCTCTGGGACATAAATCGAGATAGCTAATTTCGCTGGATTGACAGGGGAGTCGCCAAGCAGGCCTGTGATTTTGAGGCCGCCTGCATTGAGGACCACTGACTCGTTCAGCACGGTTCCATTCACCGTGATGCGCTTTGTTGCGCCCGCGAGCCCGAGAGCCGCATGAACGACAAAATTACCGTCCGGCAGAGACAAGGCGGGGGTGGCGTCGGAGGATTGCGCCACGAGCTTATGGCTTCCGTCCGGGCTTAGGGCTTCCTCAAAGATGCGCCATTGCACGCCTTGCCGCACCGGCTTTGGATCGCCTGCAGCGTAATAGGCAGTAAGCCGCACCATGCCGCGGGATGCGGTTCCAGGGGGTGCCTCCGGCGGGAGGGGCAGGCGCAGCGCGGGCGCTGGAGAAGGTTCTTGAGACGGCGTCTGCGCTTGGCCCGTCCATGGCGCAAGGCAAAAAGCCGCGGCGGCAAGCCGCGCAAGGCGGCTGGAAAACCTATCCGGCTGTCTCAAGGAGCGCATATTGCGCTTTGCAAATGGGACAAGCTTCATAGCTACTCCTCCCGCCTCTGAAAAACGCTTGCCGCCGCTGCAGCGAGATTGGCGGGCGAGAACGGGCGGAAGCAAAACGTGACTCTATGATGGCCCGAGGGCACCTCGACACCGCGGAAAAGAATATTGGCCCGCAGCACGGGGGCCTTCTGCCCATCGACCGACGCTTCCCAGCCTGAATAGAAGAGATCGTGCAAGACGGCGATGCCGGGCCGCTCCGCCATGACATCGAGCTCGACCCGGGTGTTCCCGTATGAAGTGATCGAAACGCGCGATCCGCCTGGACCGTCATCTGCGTCCGGGTGCGCGGCTTTGATGGCAAGGCTCCCAGCTCCAAGGCTTGCCGTTAAAATTCGCTTCGGGGGTGCGGATTGGGCATAAGGGCCGCCGCGAAGATCGCCCATGCTTGCTTCGTCGATAAGGACTTCCCGCCCCGGATCGAAACCAGGGAGAGCATGCTCGTCGAGCACGTCCTCATTGTTCACCGGCTTCACCGCCGAGGCGAAGTAAGCGCGGGGAGCGGCTTTGCCGAGCTTGTAGATATAGATGCCTTCACTGGCGTGAATGAGCTGCGCCCTTGGCCTTGGGATTTCGCGCGGAAGCGCGGCCAAAGGGCGGTCCAGCATCAGATATTCGATCCCTAGGAGAGACGCGAGACGGCTGTTATAGCCGCGGAAAGTATCCGGATACCGCCGCAGGGCGAAGTCTTCCGCATCTTGCCCTGTCCCGACCGCGCGGTCATAGGCATCGATGCGCAAGGGATTGTAGCCGAGCGTGTCTTCGAGCTTGAGGACCATTGATGCATTCTGCCATGGCCCCTTCAGCCCCAGGATCTCAACACGCGGCCGCCTGCCGTTTTTCTCTGCGAGCATGATCTCATGGCGAAGCGTTTCGATTGCTGCCGCCTCGGAGGGCTTCATGCCGGAATAAATACTGTACTGCTCTAGCGGCTCGGCATTGAGCGGCGAGGCTGCATTGCGCCAAAGGATCTCGGCACCGCTGATAAGCGCAAAGAGGCTCGCAGCAAGGGCCCGCTGCTTGCTTTTTCCGAATCCGAGGAGGATCAAGGCTCCGCCACACGCCAGCAGCCCGGCGCTTGCCAAAGCAGCAAGTGAGGCTCGAAGCCGCTCTTCCCCCCAAGAGAACCAAAGACCGCTTGCGAGCAGAATGATGAGGGCGCCAATCGTGCTCCCGGCAAGCGCGGCGGCGAGCCATTTGGGCAAAGACCTGAAAGGCCGGGGAAGCCCCTCTCTCACATAGAGATGCAGAAGAAAACCAGCGGAAAATGCGAGCGCCACATTGACAATGAAGGTCGCATCCGCCGGGCGGCGGTAAAGGGCGATGCCCGGGATGATATCAAAGGCGATGGCAAAAAGAGGCGTATAACGCCCCAGCGCATAGACGAGCGCAAGGAGCAGCAAAAGAGCGAAGAAGCGCCCGCCTCTGGCAAAGAGCCTGCCTGCCCCAAGCCCGTGCCAGCTAATGAGAAGAAAAGGCAGCGCGCCGATAAAAAGATAGTCCACAGCCCTGTCCGTCCAATCAGGCTGCGCCATCGTGTCGTAATCCGGCCCCCAGTAGTCGTAAACGCGATCAAGCGAGCCAAAGAAATTTGCCGCAAAAAGGGTGACCAGATTGACTGGCGCGAGGGAGCCCACAGCCGCAACGCCGAAGGGAAAGCCAGGGCGGTTCGAGTCAGCAAGAAATTGCAAGGTCAGCAGCACAGGGACGGCCGTCACCGCAAGGGTGACCGCAGCACTGAGAGCGAGCGCCCGGCGGCGCTCCCAAAGATAGAAGGGCGCGCGCCCGGACTGGGCCGCAGCGAAAATCAGATAACAGACGAGCACGGCGCAAAAAAGAAAAGCGACCTGATCGCGGCCGAGCGCCATCAAGGCTGCCGAAAAGCCAAAGGCCAAAGCAGCTTTCCAGGAGGGGCGGTCAAGCAAAATGACAAGAGTCAAAAGCGCCAGAGGGAAGAAAGAATAGGAAATGATGATTCCCGTGTGCTGAAGCCTCGAGGAAGCAGCGCCCCCAAGCATGAATATCATCGCGCAGAGCAAAGCGCCCGCAGGATGCCAGCGCCAGCGGCGAAACAGGGCAAGGATGCAAAAGCCTCCGGCCAGGAGATGCGCAAGAATGACGGCGTCGAAAAGCTGCATCGAAGCTTCTGGCGCGATTAACGCGAAAAGCACCATGCTCGGCGTGAAGATCAGCGATTGCGGATCAGCGGCCGATGGATACCCGCCGAAATGATAAGGATTCCAGAGCGGAAGCTCGCCGTGATGCAGGGCATCAGCGAGAAACCGGAACATTGCGTAAAAGTGATTCTTCGAGTCCCATGGCACGACGGCGCCCGTCATGTGCCATGCGGCAAGCGCAAGGAAGTAAAAGATGACAAGGCTTAAGGCGGCAAGCCGGTACGCCCGCGTGCCGCAGGGTGCAGCAGGAGCCTCAGAGCCTGTCAGCATCAGCTCAAACTTTTCTGCAGATGCTCGATTGCCTGCGGCTTCTGTTCGAGCCGTGCCGGAAAGAGTCATCCGAAATCGTGTTAAAGAACGAACGAGGCGCGCTCTCATGGGAAAGCTTTGCCGTTGCAAAGCGCCGCCACTGGGCTCCCGGCTTGCCATGCCGTGAGCTGGCCAGGAAACGCCGGCGAGGCTGCCGCCTCATTGTCAGAGATGGGTCTGCAAATTGACCTTTTCGTGGCAAGCAGCTGGGACGAGTCACGCATCGTTGGCCGCTTTCTGGTTAGGCTCTCTTATACGCCTTTTTCACAGCCCCGGTCATTTCGCGCTGCCGTCCGCGCGGGCCGGAGCGCCGCGGGAGACCCTCCCTATAGAACGGGTGAGTGCGGAATGGCGGGATTATCCCGTGGTGCCGTCCCTGAACCGGGCATGAACGCGGCACTCCCGCAATTGTGCGCGCCAAGCCTCTGGCTTTGGTAAAGGCGCAGAATTCTCAGCCCGCGCCGCGCTTGGGCCTAGCGCAGAAGACATCATGGACTGCGCTGAGAATTTTTCGCGTGTCCTCGTTTGCGAGCTTATAATATACCGTGCGCCCCTCCCGTGCGGTTTCGACCAGCCCGTCATGGCGAAGCCGGGCGAGGTGCTGCGACACGGCGGGCTGCCGCATGGACAGGAGCCCCTCAAGATCGGTCACCGATTTCTTGCCTTCGCAAAGAAGGCATAGAATGAGGAGACGGGATTCATGCGAGAGCGCCTTGAGGAACTCGCTTGCTTGCTTTGCCCTGTCGAGCATGAGACCGGCCTCCGGCGGCATGGGTTTGGCGGGCCGCCGCTCCGGCAGGATTTTCCCGGCTGCGCCGCTTTGCGCCGGTTTGATCATTCCCCGCTCCTCCAATGGCCGCTCTGCATCACAAGATAATGTTTATGGATTTTATTCCAATTCCGCACTCCCGTGAATGTCGCAACGAAAGCCAGACTTCCGCCGTGGCCCTATGACACATTGCCACATTTGAATAATTGAATATAATGCCGATTTACAATTGGTGCCAGACGAAAGAAGAGGAGGATGACATGCAGCCCGAGGTTCAAGGCTTCTTCCACGCGGACACCAATACCATCAGCTACGTGGTGAAAGATCCGGGCTCAAATGCCTGCGCCGTCATCGACTCCGTTCTTGATTACGATCCCGCCTCAGGGCGCACCTCGACAATCTTTGCCGGTCAGATCGTGGATTTTGTCGAGAGCCGTAAATTGAAAGCCGAGTGGATCTTAGAGACCCACGCGCATGCCGATCATTTATCGGCGGCGCCCTATATCAAGCAGCGGCTCGGCGGCAAGACCGCGATTGGCGCCAATATAACAACGGTGCAAAATGTCTTCGGCAAGGTGTTCAATGCCGGGCCTGAGTTCCGTCGCGATGGCAGCCAGTTCGATGTTTTGCTCTCCGACGGGGACGAGGTTCTGATTGGCGGGCTGCGCGGCCGAGTCATATACACGCCAGGGCATACGCCAGCCTGCATCACTTATGTTTTCGGCGATGCTGCCTTCATCGGCGACACATTGTTCATGCCGGATTATGGCACCGCGCGCTGCGATTTCCCGGGCGGGGATGCGCATCAGCTCTATAAATCCGTCCAAAAGATCCTCTCCTTGCCGCCGCAGACGCGCCTGTTCCTCTGCCACGATTACCTGCCCCCAGGGCGCACCGAATACCGCTGGGAAACGACCGTCGCCGAGCAGAAGGCGCATAATGTCCAGATCCATGAGGGTATAAGCGAGGATCAGTTCGTCACGCTCCGGAAGGCGCGGGATGCGGCACTGAAAATGCCGATGCTGATCCTTCCCTCGGTGCAGGTTAATATCCGCGCAGGGGAGCTTCCGCCCGCGGAGGACAATGGCATCAACTATCTCAAGATTCCGGTGAATGTGCTTTAAGTCTGCTCAAGGGAGGAGCCCATGGTGAAGAATGTCGGAACAATCGACCGTGCGGCCCGCGCTGCAGCCGGGCTTATTCTTCTTTCGGCCTTGATGTTTGCCGGAAGCGGCTGGAAATGGCTTGCAGCATTGGCAGGCCTTGTGCTTGTCGTGACCGCCTTCATTGGCTGGTGTCCGGCCTATGGGGCGTTTGGAATCAAGACCTGTGCCCCGGAGACCCGTAAATGAGCGGGGCCTCGAGGGGGCTATCTCCGCAAGCAAGAACAATATGACCTGCGGAAGAGAATCATGAATTATAAAGGCCGGTGCAGCAGAACAACGGCCCGGATCAACATTGGAGCGAAACATGTCCGGCACAGTGGCGAACGCAGGGCGCGAACCTTATGATGTTGTCATCGTAGGTGGCGGCGCGGCAGGAATAGCAACCGCCTCGAGCCTGCTCAGGCGGAAAAAAGATCTCAGCATCGCGGTCATTGAGCCGCAAACGAAACACTACTATCAGCCAGGCTGGACATTGGTGGGGGGCGGCGTTTTCCGCGCATCGAGCACGGAGCGGGACGAGGAGGGTCTCATTCCCCGCCGCGCGCATTGGATCAACGCCGCGGCGGCGGAATTCTCGCCCGGAACCAATGAGGTGATCCTCGATAATGGCCAGAGAGTGCGTTACCGCGCGCTCGTCGCTGCTCCCGGCATCAAGCTCGATTGGGCCGCCATCGAAGGGCTGCCCGAGACTCTGGGAAAGAACGGCGTTACGTCAAATTACCGGTTCGATCTTGCCCCCTACACGTGGCAGCTAGTCCAAGAGTTCCGTGGCGGGCGGGCGCTCTTCACGCAGCCGCCGATGCCGATCAAATGCGCAGGCGCTCCGCAGAAGGCGCTTTATTTGTCCTGCGACCACTGGCTCCGCAATGGCTATCTGAAAAATGCAACCGTCGAGTTTCACAATGCGGGCGCCGTGCTATTCGGTGTCAAGGATTATGTGCCCGCCTTGATGGAATACATCAAGAAATATGGCGTTCACCTGAACTTCAACAGCCGTCTTGTGAAGATCGATGGCCCTGCCAAGAAGGCATGGTTCGAGGTGACGAAGGACGGCGAGAAAGAGATCATTGAGCGGCAGTTCGACATGATTCATGTTGTCCCGCCGCAGCTTGCCCCGGATTTCGTCCGCGCGAGCCCATTGGCGGATAAAGCGGGCTGGATCGAAGTCAATCAAGAAACACTGCAGCACGTGCGGTTTCCAAATATCTTCGGCCTTGGAGATGCTTCTTCCGCGCCTAACGCTAAAACGGCAGCAGCGGCGCGCAAGCAGGCGCCGATTGTTGCCGAGAATGTGCTCTGCGTGCTCGCGGGAAAGGAGCCGCATTGCACCTATGACGGCTATGGCTCATGCCCCTTGACGGTGGAAAGGGGCAAGATTGTCTTTGCCGAGTTTGGCTATGGCGGGAAGCTGCTTCCGACCTTCCCGAAATGGCTCATCGACGGCACACGGCCGCAGCGCCTGCCGTGGCTTCTCAAGGAGAGGATCTTGCCGCCGGTTTATTGGAAAGCGATGCTCAAGGGGCGCGAATGGTTCGTGCGCCCTGTGCCGAATGCGGCGCAAGCCGGGCCGCGCCAATCCTGAGCGCGGCAAGCGAGCGCATTGGACATGGAAGGATTTATGCTGCTTGCCAGGGAGGCGGCCGCTCTGGCCTCTACAGCCAGCGCGCTCACCCTGGGCTCGGGCCTGATCGTCGGGTTCATTCTGGGGCTGATTGGCGGCGGAGGATCGGTTCTTGCCGTTCCGCTGCTCGTCTATGTCGTGCGCGTGCCGGATCCCCATATCGCGATCGGCACGAGCGCAATTGCCGTTGCCGTCAGCGCTTTTGCAAACCTTCTCGTTCATGCCCGGGTGGGGCATGTGAAGTGGAACTGCGCCACGGTGTTTGCAATTGCGGGCGTTGCGGGCGCAATCATTGGCTCTTCGCTTGGCAAGGCCACCGATGGGCATAAGCTTCTTGCGCTCTTCGGCGCTGTGATGATCATCATCGCGGCAACCATGTTCATGAAGAAGGATGTGAAGGGAAACCCAGCCGTTGCCCTCACCTGGGCGACGGCGCGCCACATGACTCCAGTCCTAATAGCCTATGGGATGGGTGTAGGCGCTTTGTCTGGCTTCTTCGGGATCGGGGGCGGATTTCTTGTCGTTCCAGGCCTATTGGCGGCGACCGGGATGCCGATGATTTCCGCAGTCGGCTCTTCGCTGGTCTCAGTCACAGCCTTCGGCCTGACAACCGCCATAAACTATGCCGTTTCAGGCCTTGTGGATTGGCCTTTGGCCGCGATCTTCATCGGCGGCGGCATTGCGGGCGGCGCCTTTGGCACCCGCGCTTCGAAGGCGCTCGCGGGCAGGAAGCAGATGCTTGCCAAAGTCTTTGCCATCATCGTCGCTGCTGTTGGCGTTTATGTCATTGCCAAGAGCCTCGGTTTTGGCGAAGGAGCTTGATGCCTGGGGAGCCAGAGAGAGCGGCAAAGCTTGGGGGGGATGGGATAAGCTGGCGCCCGCCCGCAGGCGCTGAGCAATCCTTCGATATCCTCTAAAGTTTGCTCCCGCTTGGCTTTCGCGGGCTCTCAGGGCCGCCACTGTCTCTCAGAGCCGTCACTGTTTTATGGCGATCACCTCCATGCAGGCGCGGTAGCGTTCGCTCACATGATACTCGATGGGCTCGAACCCGTGCTCCCGTAGAAGCGCATAAAGGCGCTTGCGGGAAAAATTGTGATAATGCTCGATCTCGCCCCAATAAGGGTTCACACCATTCGCATGCAGCAGCCGCCAGACCATATTGTCCGTATTTGGCATTGAGAGAAAGAGCACGCCGCCCGGGCGCAGAAGCCTGTGCGCCGCATCGAGCCCGCGGCGGGGAAAGGGCATATGCTCCAGAACGTCGGCCATGCTGATGACGCTGTAGCATGCATGGTGATCGAGATTTCCGACCGGCAGGCAATAAGCCTCATAGCCGAGCTGTCTCAGAGCGCGGACATTGCCCTCGCGCAGATCGATCCCCACAGGCGTAAAGCCCCATTCCTCCGCGGCGAAGAGCAGCGAGCCATTGCCAAAGCCGACATCAAGCCAGCGTCCTCCGGCGGCATGGGCAGAAACGCGGGCGACGATCTTCGCCGAAACCGGGCGCTGGCGCTCCATGTCATAGCCAACGGTTTGACTGGGCTGCGTCTTAGAGAAGACAAAGGCTGCCGCCTCATCATCGAAATAGCCTTCCGTGAAGACATGGCTGCAGCTGCGGCACTCGCGCCAGTTCATGACCGGCGGAATACCAGGCTGATAGATGGGGTGCTTCGTGCAATCGGCGCCGATGGTGAACGGAAAATCCGTGCTCCCGCAAAGAGGGCAGGCCGGATAGGGAATGCGCTCAATCAGGGGGAGAGCCTCTTGCGCCCTGGCCGGCGGCGAAGGAGAAACGGCAAAGGGCTGCGGCTCATGCCCATTGGCCCAGGTCTCCCACATCCTTATAAACGCGGCCTCGAGATGGCGCGTGTATTGCGCAATATCGAACAGAGGGGAGGAGAGCCGGTTGCCGAGAAGCCTGTGCCGTAAGCCGTGGAGCATGGAGGGGTTTTGCGCCAGGCGCAGAGCAAGCGCCTCATAGCCGGCGGGCGAATGCGTCACAAGCTCCGGCAAGCCTGCCGCATGCAGGAGGCTGCCTGCGACGCGCCCAGCGAATGTTTCCCCGGCGCATGTCAGAACCGGCAGCCCTGCCCAGAGGGCATCGCTTGCCGTGGTATGCGCATTGTAAGGCAGAGTGTCGAGGAAAAGATCAGCAAGGCGGTGGCGCGCAAGATGCTCCGGCGATGGCATACGGGGCGCAAAAACGAGGCGCCCGGGATCGATGCCGCGCGATGCAGCCTCCCGGCGGAGATTGTCTTTGACGAGACCGTTCGCGTCGAGAAGCCAGAGAACAGAGCCGGGGACCGCTGCTAATAGCCGCATCCATATGCCGAAGAATTCTGGCGTGATCTTGTAGCTGTTGTTGAAGCAGCAAAAGACAAAACCCTCTAGCGGCAGGCCGCATTCCGCCCGCGTGGGCGTCAAGTCCGCGATCAGCCTTCTGGTGTCGTTCGGTTGATAGCAATTCGGGAGATGGACAATTTTCTCGCTGTAAAACGGCTGCTGATCCAAGGGGAGCACAAAAGGATCGGCAATGACATAGTCAATGAAGGGGGCGCCCATGGTCCCCGGAAACCCGACAAAACTTGCCTGCACTGGCGCCGGTCGCCGCGCTGCGATTCCAGTGCGCGCCCCTTTCGTGTAGCCTTTAAGCTCAACGAGAATGTCGATCCGGTCCTCCTTGATGCGCTGCGCCGCCTCGCTATCGGTCATGCTCTGGATATCGACGAAGTTATCAAAGGCTCTGCGCAGCCGGGCGCCAAGCTCGCTGCGGTCGTCCGGGCCGTGCGAATAGGCGATGATTTCGAAAGAGCTCTTGTCATGGCGCTCAAAAAGCTCGGCCATGAGAAGCGCGGTAGCGTGGCGGCCAAAGTCGGATGAGAGGTAGCCGATGCGCAGTTTGCGCGCGCCTGAAAAATCCTCTTGCCGGTGCTCAAAAGCAGGAGCTTTGAAACTTGCCGCAAATCTCTGCGCGGCATGGAGCTGCTCGGCTGCGCTCGTGTTCATGCTGAGCATCGCGAAAGGATCGACTGGCGGGCTCTGCGGCTTTGCGGCGAGAGCGCGGAGCGTCTCCTCCTCCGCCTCGATTCCCTCCCAGCCGCAGATCTGGCGGCGCTTGTGATGGAGCCAGACGCGGGTGGCTAGAAGCTCGGGGTTGAGCAAGATGGCGCGCTCGTAGCAATCCATCGCTTCTCTAAGCTGGCCGAGATTTTCGAGCGCAGCCCCGAGATTGGCGTGCGCTTCGGCAAGATTGGGGCGCAGCGCGAGGGCGAGCTTATAAGCCTCGGTGGCTTCCTCGAAGGCCCCTTGAGCTTGCAGGGCGTTGCCGAGATTGATGTAGGCTTCCGCGAAGTCCGGCCGCAGCGCAACCGCCCGCCTGAAGGCATCAGCGGCCTGGGCCGGGCGGCTCAATTCCTTTAAGATATTGCCGAGGCTGAAATAGGGCTCCGCTGCGTCGGGTCTCGAGGCGATCACCGCCTCGCAAATGGCGGCTGCGTCTTGCGGCCGGCCGAGCTTGCGCAGCACATTGGCGCAATTCGTATGCGCTTCGACAAAGCCCGGATTAAGCGTCACCGCCCGCCGGTAAGAGGCTAGCGCAGCCTCCAGGAGCCCCTGGTCCTCAAGGGCGTTCCCGAGATTGGAATGAGCCTGGGCGAAGTCCGGCGCAATGGCAAGGGCCTGGCGGGCCGCCGCGAGCGATCCTTCGAGATCGCCGAGCGCGCGGCGCACTGCCGCAAGGTTAGAAAGAGCCTCAACATAATCCGGCTTGACGGAAAGCGCTTCGCTGATGCGGGCTGCCGCCGTCTCATGGTCTCCACGCCGGTGCGCAATGAGGCCGAGATGATGAAGGCAAAGCGCTTGATTGGGTATCCGCGCGAGTATCGAGGTGTAGGCCTTCTCGGCATCTTCATAGCGCCCCGCGCGGAGAAATTCGAGAGCAGCGGCAAAAAGTTCCGCTTCCGCGGCGCTTGCTGCCGCCTCCTCTAGCCCGCGAGCGGTTTTCACTGCTGTCATGGCTGCCTCTTCCACCGGAGGGGTGAGGCTCGAAGGTAGACGCCGGGCCTTGCCCCAGGCGTTCCGCACACTTTTGTCCGGTTTTAGGAACCAAGCGGACAAGAATGTTTCACGTGAAGCAATTTGGTAAGGTCAGGCACAAAAACCTTACAAGGCGGAAGACAAGGGCTCCCCTTCATCCGGTAAGTTGAGCAAGGTTCGCCGCCACGCCGCGCAGGCTGAAGGAAAATCAGTCGGGGCTGGAGAAATTGTGCCCGCCATGGCCGTTCGGGATCGTGCAGCGCAACAAGCTCCAGTTGGCGCAAGCGGATGCAGCATGCTAGCAGATCGCCCCTCAGCTTAGGAAAGGCGGCTGATGTCGAAACTTTATACGGAAAAGCACCCGGCGCTACAGGACAACTTCGATGTGCGGCGGATCGCAGACAAGCTCGAACCGGTGATCGTCCATTCCGAGTTTGCCGAGCATGAGACCGGCTTTATTCAATCCGTGGATAGGTTTTTTCTCTCAACAGTGAATACCGAGGGCGGCCGGCAGTTTCCTGTAAGGTCAGCGCTCCTGGTTTTCTCAGAGTGACAGGCCCGCCGGCTCGCATTTTTCTCCGGCACGATGGCAATGGCATATATGACTCGGCTAAGCTACATTTTGACCGGCCCCAAGGCCGGCATGCTTTTTATCGGCTTTGCGACGCCGAACCGCCTCCTGGTTCATGGAAAGGCCGAAATAGTGTTCGGCCATCCGCTGATCGCGACCTGCGCGGGAGCGGGATTCCTCGCCGGCTGCGCCGTTGAATTGATCTGGTTTAATTGTCCCTGTTATATCCCTCCGCGCCGGAAGCCCGCTCGGCGATCCAGCGTTCCGGCAGGACGATGAAGCGCTCTGCTCGATCAGAGCGTTTGACGATCTCGATGTTCCCACTCTTTAGGACAGCGCGCATTCCATTTTGGAAACCCGCTGCTTGATCTCCGCCACCGGCATTGAGCTTCAGGGGAAAGGGTTAAAGGCCGGAGGAAGCTGCCATCAGAAATGCCGCCGCCGCGACCCTGGATATCGAAGCGTGTACGATGGCGTGCATCAAGAGGCCCTGCGCTTCGACGGGTATATGCTGCTTATTGCCATTGATCTCCAGCGCTTGCCGAAGGATGGCTATCGATGAACGCGGCGGCCGGAGAAGGCTTATGTTCCGCTTTTTCGCGGCATTGGGCCTTGTGGGCGCGATGAATCCGGTCGAGCAGGAAGTCCCAGCTCCAAAGGCCGTCATGCCGTCGGGAATAGCCCGCACAATGTTCAGCCGGCCCTTCACCTCAGTGAGATCATAACTTAAGCGGCGCAGGCATTCCGCAAGGGGATGGCGTTTTGGAGAACGCCATCCCCCGGTGATTGCGCGGCCCTTGACCGGCGATTTGCACCGCAAAGGGCTTCGTCCGCTGTTTCTATCCCCGTCCAAATTTTTCGCGAAGATGAACCGTTGCCCTGGCCATGTAACGGTCAACGGTCCGCGACGAAACCCCGAGGCGCGAAGCGATTTCGACGTGGCTCAATCCTTCGATGCGGTTGAGGAGAAAAGCTTCGCGGCAGAGCTGCGGCAGCTCCGAGAGCGCGGCTTCGAGCCGCCGCAGCTCGAGCGCATCGGCCGTTGCGGCCTCGGGGCTCGGCGGCGCCTCGGCATTGCAAGCGAACTCTAGACCTTCGCCTGCATATTTCAGGCGGGCCTTGGCCTTTCGCGCGAGATCGACCGCAAGATTGGCTGCGATCCGGTAAAGATAAGGGCGCGGATGCTCAAGTGTTGCGGCCGTGCCCCGCTGGAGGAGATGAAGATAAGCGTCCTGGACGATATCCTCCGCTTCCTGCCTGCCGACGCGGCGCCGGGCAAATCCCTGCAGTTCCGCGGCATGAGCCGCATAAAGACCGGCAAGGGCCGTGTTAGCTGCGGACATGAGCCGCCTCCGCAACTCTTGCGCGCGCCGCGCAGGCAGAGGGAGTTAGGACGATAGTGCAAGCAACCGCCGCGCAGGCGGCAGCGCTTAAATTCAAAAGCAGCATGGAATGCGACCTTGGTGCAGAGCCGGGGCCAGTCACAGGCCGCACCGGCTTCGAGAAAAGGAAATTTGGCTGAGGTGAGGCGCGCGGCGCCAAAGGGAGCGGCAGCGCCAGCGTCCCGCCCGGTCCAGCCCTTGACCGCCGTGCTGCCTGCCCCACAACCGCGAGGCACAGCCGCATAAAGGCTGATTCAATGGGCCGGAATGTTAGTGCCGGGGGGCGAGCTTATAGCGCCGGAGGAGGGCCTCGTGCCGCAAAATAGTATTTTAGGGGCGCTCTGGCCGCTAGGCCCGCTGGATGCCGGAAATCGATCTTCTCGGCCGTGCGCTCTGGGAATACCACGGCCCCTGACGCAGCCCAGACATAAGCGCAAGCAGCAGCAGCACAGGCCAGAATGCAGCAAAGGCCATGGTGCGGGGCAGATTCTTTTCCAGGAGCGCCCGAACCGGCACCGTCAATGGTGCAGTTCGCGCCGGAGGCCGGGTCGAGCAGCCCTGGCTGGTGGGCAGAGGCGCCAAGGAAGCCCTGCAGAAGGAGGGCGTAGATCGCAAACACGCCGATTATGGCGCGCCTTGCCAACGATCCCTGACGTCTTCCCCCCATTCTCACAGCCTTATGTTCGCCAGCCGGAGAGGCCTGCTTCGAAGAGCAGCGGTGGTCGGAGTGAGAGGATTTGAACCTCCGGCCCCCTCGTCCCGAACGAGGTGCGCTACCAGGCTGCGCTACACTCCGCCGAGCAGACGGAATTTTCTCCGGCCTCAGCTCGCTTCGCCACACTTATAACTTTGGCCCAGCATCCCGGCAAGCCCATGTCCGGGTCCGGGACGCGTAAGATTTGACGAACCTCTTCTTGGCGGACAGCCTTGAATCATTCTAGCGGGGTGCCCGCCATGGGCATCGCGCGGCTGTGCAGGCAAATTGCTGGGTGAAGGGCGGGCCGTGATTATGCTTCGATGCTTTTAGCGCGGTATGCCACTCAAATCAGGCGCTCTTCTTCCGGGCTGAGCGCCGCGCAGCCCAGGGCAAAAAAAGACCTTGCATGTTTGGATGCGCGAGGACCGGGCGCTATCCGGGAAGCTCGTCCACAAGGAAGCTCAAGACATCGCTGGCAACAACCGATTTGGCCACAAAGCAATCGCCTATGGCGCGCGCGAGAACGAAGGTCAGGGCGCCATGGCTCACCTTCTTATCCTGATACATGGCGTCGAGGATCGCCCCGGGAGGCGCGCTCCACCCAGGGATCTGCGCGATGCGGACGGGCAGGCCCGCTCGCTGGAGATGGGCCTCGACCCTCGCCGCATCCTCTCTTGCGCAAAGGCCTTGGCGGACGGAAAAGCGGTACGCGCATGCCATGCCAATCGCAACCGCCTCCCCATGCACGAGCCGCTCGCCGTCATAGGCGGTGAGCCGCTCGAAGGCATGGCCGAAGGTGTGGCCAAGATTGAGCAGCGCGCGCTCGCCCCCTTCCCGCTCATCGCGCCCGACAATCGCTGCTTTCGCCCTGCAGCTCACCGCAATCGCATGAATGCGTTCTGGCCCGCCCGAAAGGACCTTTTCTGCATGGGTTTCGAGCCACGCGAAAAATGCGGCATCGCCGATCAAGCCATATTTGACGACTTCCGCATAGCCTGCCCGTAGCTCGCGCAAGGGGAGAGATTCAAGCGTGCCGGTGTCGGCAAGCACGAGGGAGGGCTGATGAAAAGCGCCAACTAGATT
>DASRYK010000040.1:0-12205 GCA_035687205.1 Methylocella sp.
CGCGGCGTCCAGGGCGCCTGCCCCGCCGCGGCCAAGCGCAGCGCCTTCGGCCCCGGCGGCGCCTCCCGCCGGCGCCGGGCCGTCTGAAATGGCTCAATGGGCTCGCGCAGCCCGCGGCGCCCCATTTGGCAGCGGTCCAACCGGAGTCGAGGGTTACAGCGTCAAAGGAACATCGACCGCGACCAAGACGAACACGCCGCTTCTGGACATACCTCAGTCGGTAACAATCCTCCCGCAGCAGCTTCTGCAAGACCGCAACAGCGTGAGCCTCAACCAAGCGCTCACCTATGTCCCGGGCGTGACAGTTGCTCAGGGCGAAGGCAATCGCGATCAGATTACGATCCGCGGCCAAGACACGACCGCCGATTTCTTTCTCGACGGCCTGCGTGACGACGCGCAATATTACCGCGACCTCTACAACATTCAAGCCGTCGAGGTCTTGAAAGGGCCAAGCGCTGTGATTTTCGGGCGCGGCGGCGGGGGAGGCATCGTCAATCGCGTCACCAAGAAAGCCGACGGGACAACAATCCGCGAAGGCGAGTTCAGCACGGGAAGCTGGGGACGCAAGCGTTTGACGCTCGATGCGGGGCAAGCGGTTGCGGACAATGTCGCAGTCCGGCTCAACACGCTCTACGAGCAATCCTATAGTTTCCGCGATTTCTTCGATCTCGAGCGCTACGGCGTAAACCCGGCCCTGACCTGGCTGCCGACAAGCACCACAACGGTCATGGTAAGCTATGAGCACTTCCGCGACTGGCGCACCGCGGACCGCGGCATTCCGTCAATTGGCGGTCTTTCCTTCAATGGGTTCCCGGTCCAGCCAGGCTACCCGTCGCCGGCGCCAGTCAGCGCATTCTTCGGCAATCCTGAAGCTAACTACGCAAAGATCGATCTGAACCGGGTTGAAGTCGCCATCGAGCAGACAACTAGCTTCGGGCTGGAGATCCGCAATATCACCTCCTATGCGGATTATCAAAAGCGCTATCAAAATACATTCCCGGATTCGTCGGTCAGCCCCTCCGGTCTCGTCCGGCTCGATGGCTACGTCAGTTCCAATCCGCGTCAGAATTTCATTAACCAGACCGATCTGACCTACCGGTTCGCGATGTCGCCTGAGATCCGGCATGTACTGCTCGCAGGCGCGGAAGCTACAATCCAGAAAACCAATGATGACCGCAATCTTTCGCGGTGGAACGATGCCCTGACAGGTCCGCAACGGATTTTTACGCCGTTTTGGCTTCCAACGGTCTTTAATGGCGTATTCTTTGACAATCCGAACCGCAGGCGTCACACCGACCTCGATATCGCTTCATCCTATCTCCAGGATCAGATCGCAATTACCCGCTTCGTCGATATCATCGCGGGCGTAAGGTTCGACAGTTTTGATCTAAGATTCAAGGACGGGCTTACCCTTCAGCAGTTCCACCGCATCGACAATGTATGGTCGCCGCGCGCGGGCTTTGTGGTGAAACCAATAGAAGACTTGTCGCTTTATGGCAGCTACTCACGGTCATTCCTGCCAAGCGCTGGCGACCAATTCAATGTCCTCAACGTGACGACAGCTAAGCTTGCGCCTCAAAGCTTCGAGAATTTCGAGGTGGGCTTCAAACTTCAGATCCTTCCCCGCCTGTTATTGACCGGCGCGCTTTACCGGCTTGACCGCGGCAACCAGCAGGTCACGGTTGGGCCTTTGAACAACATCCTCGTCAATTCGCGCACAACCGGAGGCGAAATTGGGCTGACCGGCTATGTGACAGACGAGTGGCAGGTGGCCCTTGGCTACGGGCATCAGGATGCCCGCGTCGTGAGCGTCGATCAACCCGAGAACCAGCTCGCCGTTGGCAAAATCGTTCCCTCGGTGCCCCTCGATACTTTCTCATTCTGGAACAGATACGACATCACACCCTTTGTTGGCGTCGGCGCAGGCGTGGTCTATAATGCTCAATTTTTCGCGGCGATCGATAATGCGGTTATCGTTCCGGGCTACGCGCGGCTCGATGGCGCCCTGTTCCTCAAATTCAACGAAAACTTCTACGGCCAGCTGAACGTCGAAAACATCCTCGGCGCGCAATATTTCGCCTCAGCTCATAATAACAACAACATCATGCCGGGAGCTCCGCGCTCGGCATTCGTGACGCTTACGGCAAAGTTCTGATCTCAGCGCCCCGGGGGAGATCATGACCGGATCTCCCCCTAAGGCGCGTTTCTCGCTGGCCTCGATTTTCGCCAAGCCAGATGAGAGCGCGACGATTGCTTTTTGTAACGATTCCAATCTCATCGCCCGCGGTTGACCATGCCAAGCGGCTCACCTATACGAACATCCAGTTTGGCACGCGCTCTGCTTGGTGGACCGTCCTCAGCAGCACCTGATGAAGCGGCTTGGAGACTGCCTCATCTCCTTTGCCTTCGATTTCATAACGCATCCTTGAAGGATTGCTGAAGCATGAAGCGTCTTATTCCATGGCTATGCATTCTAGCCTTGGCCATTCTAGCCTTCCCAGGCTTTGCGGGCGCCGAGCCAAACGCCAGCAGCCAGACAGCGCATATACTTGACGCCGCTCTTCAAAGACCGCGTGATTTGTCCTTGTGGACCATGTTTCTTGGCGCAGATGCCGTTGTGAAAGCAGTGATCGCGGGGCTGCTCTTGGCTTCGCTCGCCACATGGACTGTCTTGTTCGCAAAAAGCATTGAAATTTCGCGCGCTAAACGCTCCGTCAAGCAGGCAATCGGTCAGCTGTCGGGCGCGCGGGGGCTGGCTCAGGCAAGACTTGCCCTTGGTTCGGGCTCGCCTGTTGCAAGCGCACTGCTCGCCGAGGCAAGCCGCGAGATGAATCTTTCGTCGGATGCAGCTGTTGGCGCCAGCATAAAGGAAAGAGTTGCTTCAAGCTTTGCCGAGATCGAGCGCGCGGAAGGACTATCGATCAGCCGCGGCACGGGGCTTCTTGCATCCGTAGGGTCAACTGGGCCATTCGTTGGATTGTTCGGCACGGTTTGGGGCATCATGAACGGCTTTATCGGAATTTCGAAAGCGCAGACTACCAATCTCGCGGTTGTCGCGCCTGGAATTGCTGAAGCCCTGCTCGCCACTGCTGTTGGCCTCTTCGCGGCAATTCCAGCAGTGCTAATCTACAACCATCTGGCGCGCTCGACAGGCGCTTATCTCGAGCTGGTCTCAAATTTGTCAGGCGAATTGCTGCGCATTCTTTCTCGCGATCTTGACCGCAATCTTCATGTGACCAGCAAGCTTCACGCGGCTGAATAGATATGGCCGTCCAGATCGGGCATCACAAAGGCCGGCTCGTTGAGACGCACGAGATCAACGTCACGCCTTTTATCGATGTGATGCTAGTTTTGCTCATCATTTTTATGGTTGCTGCGCCCCTAGCAACGGTTGATCTTCCTGTCGACCTTCCATCATCCAGCGCCGCGCCGCATGAAAGGCCAGATAAGCCCGTTTATTTGACAATCCAGCCTGACCTTGCCCTTGCGCTCGGCGAGACCCCTGTGAAACGCAGTGAGCTTGTTGCGTCACTCGACGCGCTTGGGGGCGGGAAGGACAAGCGGATATTTCTTCGCGCTGATAGCAGCGTCCCCTATGGGCAAATGATGAGCGTCCTCGAAATCCTGCGCGCTGGGGGATATCTCAAGATCGCCTTGGTGGCGCTCGATGCAGGCGGAGCGACTCCCGGGACGGGCCAGGACCAGTGAGCGCTCAAGCGCTTCGGCAATCATTTTGCGGCTACAAGATATGGAGTCTTGCCGCAGCATTAGCTGCCCTGCTGCATCTTGGCGCTGCGGCGGCGCTTCTTTCATTTAGTCAGGACGCCGAAAATGACGAAATGGGCGCGCCAGCGATCGAAATCTCGCTAGCGCCAGCCGCTCCCCGAATCCTTGATGGGCCAGACCTTCCCCCCGGCCCGCTCGCCGACGAGGCATCCGCCTCCGCTCCATCCGCAGCATCGGCTGCCAAAAGGGAGGCCAATCATCCCGACACCGCGAGCGTTGAAGCCGAGGACGCGGAATTCACGCATTCTGAAAAGACCGTGCAGCCAGTGGAGGAGACTTTGCTCACACAGCAGGCGAAGGCGATAAACTCATTAGAATCGAGCGCTTCCGAAGCCGCCGCGCCTCCAAAAACCGAGGTCCTCCAGGAAGCGCCCAAACCTGCCGCGCCAGCCCCCGGGACTGATAAGGCAGCGCAGGCCGCTAGGGTGACATGGCAAAAAGCGCTCATGGCACATCTTAACCGTCACAAGCGGTATCATACCGCGCTGCAGCATCGCTCCGCCGAGGTAAGCGTCTCGTTCACGCTCGACCGCAGCGGCCGTGTCGTGGATTTTCACGTGAAACGCTCATCAGGACATCCAGCAATCGACGAAGCAGCACTCTCCATGATGAAGAGAGCCAACCCTGTTCCCGCTCCGCCTCCTGCCGTCGCGGACGAGGGGCTGACCTTCGAAGTGCCGGTTCTGTTTCGAGCGGGCAGGCACTGACGCCTTAGGCGCGCGGTCAGCGAGCAGGTTTTTCCAGAATGCGCATCGCCCCCTGGGGCCGTGAAGGCGAGGCGCAAGGAATGACGCTTGTGTTAGGCGCGCTCTGAGCTACGGCATTGCCAAGCTCTTCAGGAAAACGCATTCTGCTCTGCCAAAGCGCCGCCCCGCGCGCGCGACATTGTCTGCTTCTGTTGGTTATGCACCTATGAGATTTTCTTGGCTCAAGGGAATAGGCCTTCCTCCGCCAGGATCCTATTTCCGGCCGCGGCCGCGCCTTGCCGTGGACCGGATCATCAGCCTTGGCGGCCTTTGCGAAGCCGCATTTCAGGCGCGAAGGCTCTCGGGCTCGGACCGGGCCTATGTCTTCGACTGGTGGATCACACCCTTGGCCAGCGTCTTCGTAACGCTCGAAAAAGGAGCTGCGTCCGCCTTCGCGCCCGAGCGTCTCGTCAAAGTTCCAAATTACGGAGGGCAGGCCGCGCTCTATTCTCGCCTATCCCGCACCATCCATCTTCACGAATTCCCGAAAGGCGCCGACTTTCTAGCGCTCGATGTTAAGACAATCGCAAAGACACTGCAGGAAAAATATGCGGCGCTCCATACGCGTTTGCTCGCCGATTGCGCTTCAGGAACAACGCTTTTCGTGCGTCAGCGGCTCAAAGGGCATGACCCGGAAGGAGAGGATCTCAACCGTGCGGTTGAGCGCCTTTCAGCGCTGCTCAGCACCATTGCGTCCGATTGCCATTTGCTGATCCTCGATTACGGCCCCTTGCCGCCCCGCGAGCGGCTCATCCAGGCGCAAGTGCAGCGTCTGCGAGACGCTAACGATCTCGGCTCGAACAAGGGGTGGGACTCTCTTTTCCGCGCGCTGGCCATCGATTGCCGCAAATCCGGGCCAGGATTTGCGTATAAGGATTTGCAGATTTCGCTCACGCCTTGAGCCTGCGCCCTTACAGGTGAGCGTGTCAGCAGCTGAATACGCTGTCTTGGTTCACAAAGCATGCGTCAGCCGCAAACCGGGGCCGCCGGCGAAAGCCCTCTGCACACTCTGCCGCCTTCTATCTGCTCTGAAATTCGAGTTGCGCGTTGAGCTTATTGATCTCCTCCTCGGCTTGAACCTGTTTCGAGATATCGTATTGAATCCCAAGGAAATAAACGACTTGGTTCTTGTTGTCGAAAAGCGGCTTGATCACGAGCCGGTTGTGAAATAGCTCGCCATTCTTGCGGTAATTCCGCAAGGTCACCTCGACGGGCTCTTTTTTTTCGATGGCGGCGCGCAGCTTCGGCAGCTCTGGCTGGTTCACATCCCCGCCTTGCAGGAACCGGCAATTGCGCCCAACGATTTCCTCCTGCGTGTAACCCGTAATATCCTCGAACGCCTTATTGGCATAAACGATCGGCATGTCTTCGAGATCCGGATCAGCAAGGGTCACGCCGTTAACGCAAGAATCCAAGATCTGCGTCAGCACCCGGGGGATAATTCCGGAGTCTTTCTGCACGATAAACATGCCTTGCTCCCGACAATTTAAACTCTCTCACAAGACTCTTTTCTGAATGCACCCGGGCCGTTGCACGGCCTTATCCTCAAGCAGGCGCTTCAAATTTTCAATCGTCTGCTCAACGCCTTCTTGCAAAGCAACAGAGATCAATTTCTGAAACGGCCGCATGGCGATTTCGATGCTCTTAAGCTCGAACGTAAAGGCAAGCATGGTTGTTGCCTCCGTTTCTTCTGAAAACTCATAACATGACCTGTAAGGCTCAGTAATACCTTTGATTTCCAGCTTTTGCAAAGGCAGGAACTGAGCCACCTCGAAAGTTGACTCGCTTCGTATGCCCCGGTCGAATGTCACCTGGCGCCCTACACTGCCCGCGTGGATTCCCGCGCCAGAAAGGGATTCTAGCTCGACGATCTGAGGGCACCAGCTTGGACAGTTTTGAAAATAGCCATAGCCAACATAATCAAACGCTGATGTTATAGGGCAATTCACGGCATCTCCGGCTCTTGCAACGATGGGCTTTGGAGCACCAAAAGCGATCATCTTGCGGTCCTCGTGCCAATGTCTGTTATTGTTGCACGCTTCCTATCAGTTTGCCTTCCTTGCTTGCCGCGTCAAGCGGCAGCCCGGCCTTGCGACACTGCCTGCTCCGGCGTCAACAACTTGGAAGATTCAGGGAGATTCTGGCTCATTCCCAAAATTGATGCCCCCCGTGTTGACACGGCTTCGATCGCAACCAGATTTTCCCAATAGAAATGCGGGAGCTCCGGCTCCGCATTCGCGGCGCTAAAGCCGAATATCTTCAGGGAAGGCTCGCAATGAGCGAAAGCTCCAGCATCGAAAATTATTTTTTCGCAGTTGCAGCCGCCTTGTTTCTCCTGCTCTTGCTCATCGAAAGGTGGCGGCCGCACACGAGGCATCCATCTTCACGGCTGAAGAAATCCTTCTCAACGAATACAATGGCCTTCACATTCAACAGTATCGTCATGAACCTGTTGTCCGTGTCGAGCCTTCTGGTCGTGGCCGAGAACTACTCCCATCACGGGCTTTTGAGCGGGATGAGCGATGGGCTTCTGAAATGGATCATAAGTTTCATTTGCTTTGATTTCGCGGTCTATGCATGGCACTATTTCGGCCATAAAAGCCAATTTCTATGGCGTCTTCACAAGGTTCATCACAGCGACAAAAGTTTTCATGTCACCACGGGCCTGCGTTTTCACGTTTTTGATCAGCTTCTCGAAGTTATTTTTAAATGTATATGCACGATTGTTATTGGCGTGCCAGCAAAAATAGTCTTCCTATGCGAGATCGTGCGCATGCTGTTTGTCCTTTTTCACCATGCGAATGCAACCTTTCCTGGCGAAAAATGGTTATCCTACATCTTCATTACGCCTTCACTCCATCGCGTTCATCATTCGGCATTGCGCGCAGAGCACGATAGCAATTACGGAATTGTTCTGGCGGTGTGGGACTTGATCTTTCGCACACGGAAAGAGCTTGTTCCAGAAAAGATTGGTTTGGAATTGATCGAGGCCGAGGATTTTTTTCAGCTTTTTGCTCTTGCTTTTTTGACGGAGCGCCGGCTTGCCCGCGTGCTTCACCTTTTGCCGAGACGGCGTAAGCGATTCTGAAGAAGCCAGAACTGGCTGAAGAACCTGCCTCACAGCTTGTTGAAAACCTGGATGAAGAGAAGATCGGTGACTTCGCTGGGAGAGAAGGCGCTGCGAAATATGCCTGATCGATCTCTGCCAGCCTTAAGATTTTTGGCAAGAACATAGTGCCATGAATTCACCTTCCCGCCTTCAGAGCCCCTTTCCCCGCGTAGCGCGCCTGGCTGCCAAGCTCCTCTTCGATCCTGATGAGCTGGTTGTATTTCGCCATCCGGTCGGAGCGGGCGAGCGAGCCCGTTTTGATCTGGCCGCAATTGGTTGCAACGGCGAGATCGGCAATCGTTGAATCCTCGGTCTCGCCCGAGCGGTGCGACATGACCGCCGTGTAACCAGCGCGTTGCGCGACATCGACCGCAGCAAGCGTCTCGGTCAGTGTGCCGATCTGATTAACCTTGACGAGGATCGAATTGGCAATCCCCTCCCTGATCCCCCGCGACAAACGCGCGACATTGGTGACGAAGATGTCATCCCCTACAAGCTGGCATCGCTTGCCAAGGAGACCGGTCAAAATCTTCCAGCCTTCCCAGTCGTCCTCCGACATTCCGTCTTCGATCGTGATGATCGGATAATTGGAAAAAAGCTTTTCCAGATATTGCGCCTGATCCTCGCGCGTGCGTGTTTTTTTCTCTCCTTCATAGACATACTTGCTGCCTTGAAAGAACTCCGTTGCCGCGCAGTCAAGGCCTAGGGCAATGTCCTCAGAGGGCCTGAAACCCGCATCCTCAATGGCCCTAAGGCAGAAATCGAGAGCGGCTTCGGCTGATGGAAGATTTGGGGCAAAGCCGCCCTCGTCACCGACATTGGTGTTAAGTCCAGCTTTTTTCAGAGCGCTCTTCAATCCGTGAAAGACTTCTGCGCCCCAGCGGACCGCCTCCTTCAGGGAAGGCGCCCCGATGGGGAGGATCATGAACTCCTGGAAATCGATCGGATTGTCGGCATGCACCCCGCCATTGATGATATTCATCATCGGCACCGGCAAAACATGCGCCTGGACCCCGCCCACATAACGGTAAAGCGGCAAGCCGCAGCATTCAGCGGCGGCCTTGGCGACAGCAAGCGACACGCCTAAAATGGCATTGGCGCCAAGACGGGACTTGTTCGGCGTGCCGTCAAGCTTAATCATCATTTCGTCGATCTTGCTTTGGTCTTCGGCGTCCAAGCCGCTCAAGACATCAAGAAGATCGCGGTTGACGCTCTCCACCGCTTTGAGGACGCCTTTGCCGGAGTACCTCGTCTCGTCGCCGTCGCGCAATTCGACTGCTTCATGGGCGCCTGTCGAAGCTCCCGACGGAACCGCGGCGCGGCCGGTGGACCCGTCTTCCAAGGTGACATCGACCTCGACAGTGGGATTGCCGCGGCTGTCCAGTATTTCCCGCGCGGCGATGTCGATGATTGCGGTCATGAAGGCTCCTGTTAAGATGGAGACGGAAGACCCAAGGCTTTTACGCCGAAGCGCCCCGGGATGAAAGCCGGGAATGGGAGGATTTTCAAAGGCCGCTCGCGGGCTCTGGGCCGGGAGCGGCCAGCCCCTGGTGAAGAAGCTCTTAAGAAAATTGCTGCATTCTTTCGTTGCTCCGCCCATTGTAACGGTGAGAAAACCTTTTGCTTGGCCATAGAATTGTTCCAGCATTTTTTCTGGCTTGCTTCCTGGCCTGGGCCGCACCCAGCATGGGCCTCTGTAGCGGCTTTCCTCCCTTGCCCGCTCCGCGCCCTGCAGAGTTGAGCGGCCAATCCGCTGGCGGGAAGTTTACTGATGGCTTTTCTGGCGAAAGCAGCGTGCACGCCAGCAGTCAATTGCCGGGCATCAAGAACTCTTATCGCGTGCTCTTAAAGGCAGAAGCCGAGAAGAATGGCTTGCCGCCCGATATCGCCGACGCCGTCGCAGCAATCGAGAGCGGCTATAACCCTGACGCTATCGGCTCCGTGGGCGAAGTTGGCCTGATGCAGGTGAGGCCCGGAACCGCGGCGATGCTTGGCTTCAAAGGCGATCTTGCAGAGCTTGCAAGGCCCGATGTCAATATCCGCTATGGCGTGACATATCTCAGCCAGGCTTGGCGCCTTGCCGGAGGAGACGTCTGCCGGGCCTTGATGAAATACCGCGCGGGGCATGGCGAGGAGGTCATGTCCTCCCTCACCATTCAATATTGCGGCCGGGCGCGGGCCCATTTGGCAGCCGCGGGCTCCCCCTTTGCCGCAAGCGTGAATGCGCCCTTGGCTCTGAGCCCCCCGCTTGCGGGGATGCCCGTGGGGCGGCGGCGCGGCCCGCCAAAGATCCGCACGGCCGCCGTGAGCCGGGCTTTCTGGGCCGCGCATGAGGCACGGGTCAGGGCGATCACTTCTCAGATCGAGGCCAAGTGGCGCCGGATGGCCTCGCGGTATTGAGTGCTTTCTGCTCGCCGGATCCTCAGCCCTGCGCTGCCCTGAGCAGCGCCAAGGCATCCTGCGAATCCCATCTCGCCGGGCCCGCCATCGTGCCGATCTCGCAGCCATCCTTGCCAATAAGGATTGTTGTGGGAAGGCCCAAGGCCTTTCCTGCCTGTTTCAGGCTCTGGAAGGAAGCCGCCGTGCTATCGGCATAGAGCGTGAGGTTCTTTATGCCGGTCTCATCGAAAAAAGCCTTAGGCCTCTCAAGCTTGGCCGTATCAACATTGATCGCAACGACGGTGAAATCCTCGGCTCCGAGCTGACCTTGCAGATGGTCAAGAGCAGGCATTTCCGTCCGGCACGGCACGCACCAAGTCGCCCAAAGATTAAGAAGGACAGTGCGGCCCTTAAATTCCGAGAGGCTTGCTTTTGTCCCGTCTGGCGCCGTGAAGCTCAGATCCGGGAGAGGCTTTGGTTTCACGGAAAGCATAAGCGCTGCAATTTCGCCATGCACCAGCGGCTTGAGCCGCACGGCCGCTTTTGCGCTGCTGGAACATACGGACCCCCCGGCCTCCTCCTTGCCGCCCGGCTCCCGGCTCACGTATAGGACGGTTCCCAGTATCAACAAGCCGAAAAGCCCCGCCAGAAATGCTGCGCGGCCGGGGCGGCGATCCTTGCTGTGAGCGTGCTGGGTCATCGGATTGGCGGCTTCTTAACCGAGCGGGCTGAAATGAGCAACAAAATGTGGGGGGGCCGGTTTACGGCAAGCCCCAGCGCCATCATGGAGGAGATCAACGCTTCCATCGGCTTCGACCAGAAGCTTGCCCTTCAGGACCTCGAAGGCTCCAAGGCGCATGCGGCCATGCTCGCGCAAACCGGCATTCTGGAAGAGGCCGATGAACGCTTGATCCAAGACGGCCTTGATCAGATCGCCCGCGAATTGAAGGCTGGCACATTCAAATTTTCGCGGGCACTCGAGGATATTCATATGAATATCGAGTCGAGGCTCGCGGAGCTAATTGGTCCTGCAGCGGGGCGGCTGCACACAGCGCGCTCCCGCAATGACCAGGTTGCGCTAGATTTCCGGCTGTGGATCCGCGGCACCATCGATACGCTCGGTGAGCAGCTGCGAGCGCTTCAACAGGCGCTCAGCGAAAAAGCGCTCGCACATGCGGCCGATGTGATGCCCGGCTTCACCCATTTGCAGCCGGCCCAGCCTGTCACCTTCGGGCACCATCTTCTAGCCTATGTCGAGATGCTCTGGCGCGACCGGACGCGGCTGCGCGACGCGCGGGTCCGCCTTAACGAATCCCCGCTGGGCGCGGCCGCGCTTGCGGGCACCTCCTTCCCCATCGACCGGGAGATGACGGCAAAAGCGCTAGGCTTCCTCCGCCCCACCGCCAATTCGCTCGATAGCGTCGCGGACCGCGATTTCGCGCTCGAGACCCTGAGCGCGGCAGCCATTTGCGCGGTCCACCTCTCGCGCCTTGCGGAGGAGATCGTGCTCTGGGCAGGGCCACAGTTCGGCTTCATCACTTTGTCCGACCAATTCTCGACGGGCTCATCGATCATGCCGCAGAAGCGCAATCCGGACGCCGCCGAGCTGGTGCGGGCCAAGGCGGGGCGGATCATAGGCGCGCTCAACTCTCTCCTCATCGTCATGAAAGGCCTGCCGCTCGCCTATGCGAAGGATCTCCAAGAGGACAAGGAAGGCACCTTTGATGCGTTGCACACCCTTTCCCTCTGTCTTGCGGCG
Organism: Methylocella sp.; assembly: GCA_035687205.1. GTDB lineage: Bacteria > Pseudomonadota > Alphaproteobacteria > Rhizobiales > Beijerinckiaceae > Methylocapsa. The sequence continues at coordinate 11,780 of DASRYK010000040.1, forward strand.
ATGACGGGAATGGTCAGAGACTTAAAGCCCGATCTTGCGCGGATGAAGGCGGCCGCAGGCTCGGGCTACGCGACCGCGACCGACCTTGCCGACTGGCTGGTGCGAACCCTGAAAATCCCGTTCCGTGAGGCTCACCACATTACCGGCCGGATCGTCGCGCTTGCCGCCGCACAGAAGAAACCGCTCGAGAAACTCCCCCTCGAAGGGATGCAGTCCATCGAGCCACGAATCACGGGCGAAGTCTATTCGGTGCTGGGCGTTCAGAACTCGGTGCGCAGCCGGTCGAGCTACGGCGGCACCGCCCCGAAGAATGTGCGCGCCCAGGCAAAACGCTGGCTCAACCGTCTTGCGCGGGAGGCCGCCGGAGCGCGCGAGGCGTGAGTGCCGCCGCTCTGCCCGGCGTTTTCAGGCCGGCGTTAATCATGA
>DASRYK010000041.1:0-46897 GCA_035687205.1 Methylocella sp.
CTCTTCGACTCGGGCCGGCGCGTGGAGCGCGCCATCAACACCTGCCGCTTTGCCCGGCATTTTGCGAACAGCGATGCCCCCGCCGACGATCTCGACGCGCTTCTCGACCTCGTCGATTCGCAGATCACCTACCGCTCGCGCTACCTCATGGGGGTTGCATTGAACCCCGTCCGCGACATGGTCGTCCTTGATTCCTTCAACCCGCGCTCGGTAGCCTTCCAGGTGGAGCGGCTCGACGAGCACCTTGAAACCCTGCCGCTCCTCAGTGACGACGGTATGCTCGAAGCCCCGCGGCGGCTGAGCCTCCAGCTTGCTGCGGAGGTCACGACGGCGACGGCGCAATGCCTCACGAACGAGAAGATCCTCGGCTTCGAGCAAAGCCTTCTCAATCTCGCAGACACGGTCGCAGCGCGTTATTTTCTGCACGGCCCGCACGTTGCCCGGGCTGATAAATCGAGTGGGCTCGCGTGATTTACGACATCCGCCATGCGACCGTTTACGAATATGGCTCGGCGGTTACTTTCTCTCATTGCGCGCTCCGGCTCTTGCCAAAGGATTCGCAAGGCCAGCGGATCATATCGAGCGAGCTGCATATTTCGCCCGCTCCCGCGCAGGCCGTCGAGCGGGTCTGCTTCTTTGGAAACCGCTTGACGATTGTCACAATCGAAACGTCGCATCGCAAGCTCGTTGTGGAGGTTACGACAGCCGTCGAGATTGACCGGGGCGATCCGCCAGCGCCGGGCGGCACGCCTCCCTTTGAAACCGTGCAGGAGCAGGCTGCCCGCTGCGCTTCGCTTGGCCGCGATGCGCCGGCGCATTTTTTGTATCCAAGCCGCCTCGTGCCGCGCTACGAGCCCGCGGCCGCTTACGCCCAAGAGAGCTTTCCGCCTGGGCGGCCAGTGCTTTCCGGCGCGCAGGAGCTGATGCGGCGCATCCGTGCTGACTTCAAATACGACACGAAGGCAACCGTTGTCTCAACACCGCTTTCCGAAGCCTTTACAAAGCGGCATGGCGTCTGCCAGGATTTCGCGCATATCATGATCGCGGGGCTGCGCGGCATCGGCCTGCCTGCCGCTTATATCTCGGGGTATATCCGCACGATCCCGCCGCCCGGGAAGCAGCGGCTCGAGGGCGCCGATGCGATGCATGCCTGGGTCTCGCTCTGGTGCGGAGAAGCGCATGGGTGGGTTGACCTCGATCCCACCAATGGGATGATGATCGCAAACGATCATGTCATGCTCGCAAAAGGCCGCGACTACGCGGATATCTCTCCCGTCTCCGGCATCATCCTTGGCTCGCGCGAGCAGGACGTTGATGTGCAAGTCGACGTCATGCCGCGGGCATAGCCTTGTCTCATGACTATTTCTGAAGAGCTGGCCGTGCGAGGCTTCGGGAGCAAAGCCGTGAGCTCTGCCGAAAGCGCCGGAATTTCTGACATGCGCCTCACATAACGCGGCGCTATGCATGTAACTCCGGACCAGGCAATTGCAACGGTGATCCATGGCATCGGATGATACTGGCGAGACGGCCGCCCGCCCCGCAGCCGCAGAGGCGAAAAAGAGGCATGCCGGCTCGCTTGTTTTGCTCGCCGCGATCTCCGCCGGGATTTATGTGTGCTATCTGATTGTCCTGCCATTTCTCCCCGCCCTCACCTTTGCTCTTGTGCTTGCCATCCTCTTTGCGCCTCTGCACTCGCTTCTGGAATCCAGATTGAAACGGCCTGGCGTCTCGGCTTTTCTCTCCGTGCTCACGATCGCGGTCATCGTCGTAGCGCCTGCGACATTCGTCGGTCAGAGGCTTATTGTTGAGATTTCAAAAGGCGCGGCCATCATTCAAATGCTTATCGAGAAAGGCGCTTGGCGCCACGTCATCGTGGAGCATCCATGGATTGCCCCAGCCGCAGCCTGGGTTGAAAAGCAGGTCAATCTTGCGGCATTGGCTGGCACGGCCGCCTCATGGCTCACAAACACGGCGGCTTCTTTTGTCCGCGGCTCGGTCACCCGGTTCATCGAGATCGTCGTGACCTTCTATTTACTTTTCTACTTCCTCCGCGACTGGCGTTTGGCCATTGAGACCCTCATCGATTATTCTCCTCTTACCAAGGATGAGACTTTACGCCTCTTTCAGCAGATTGCTGGCACTGTTCATGCCACGATCTACGGGACGATTGTCGTTGGCGCCGTCCAAGGCACGCTCGGGGGGCTCATGTTCTGGTGGCTCGAGCTTCCAGCGCCGCTCCTGTGGGGATCGGTCATGGCCGTGCTTGCCATTGTGCCTGTGCTTGGCGCATTCATGGTTTGGATTCCAGCCTCGGTCTTCCTCGCGCTCGACGGACAGTGGGAAAAGGCATTGATCCTTGCCGCATGGGGCGGGCTCATCATAAGCACCATTGATAACCTTCTCTATCCTGTTCTGGTTGGAGACAGGCTGCAGATGCACACCGTTCCTGCCTTCATTTCTTTCGTCGGGGGCCTTGCTTTGCTCGGCCCATCCGGAATTGTCCTTGGGCCTTTGGCAGTGATTTTGACCCTCACGCTTTACGGCATTTGGCGGAAACGTCAGGAGGATCCTGAAGGATAGGGCCGGCGGCTTGCGCCTGGCCCGCATGCAGCTTCTTTGTCCGGTCCGGCGGCATTTCCTTACAAAAATGCTTCACGTGAAAACATTTTGTAAGGTTGCACGAAAAGCGCGGGCGGGGTCCAAAGGCCCCTAAGCTCTGCTGTGCCCTTTTATCGGCGCAAATCGGTCCTTGCTATGGTGGCGCTCTGGGATCCTTTCGCCGCCATGCCAGAAATCCGCGCTCTATGATTATTTCGCCGCCCGCCCCCCGCACCGGCCCGGCAATTGCGGAACGATTCCCTCGGCAGCAAGCCATGCCCCGGCGCGCTGCTTTCGCTTCCGTTCTCGCGCTTGCTCTTGCGCTTGCATCCTGCACCGTGGGGCCCGATTACATCCGTCCATCGGCGCCCGAGCCGGCCCGCTACAAGGAGGCAGAACACTCAAAATTGAAAAACTGGAAGCGAGCCGTGCCCAGCGATGAGCTTGCCCGGGGCAAATGGTGGGCTGTCTTCAAAGACGCAAGGCTTGATTCCTACGCGAGCCAGGTCGAGGTCTCGAACCAAAACGTCGCGGCGGCCGAAGCGGCCTACCGCCAGGCCCAGGCGCTCGTAAAGGAAGCCCAGGCTTCGCTTCTACCCGCAATCACCATCGGCCATGACGTCACGCGCTCCCATTTCGGGCCTCTTGCGATTGGCAGCGCGCTTGGCACAGGCATTACGCGGACGATTGCGACTTCCGCCCTCAACGGCACCTGGGATCTCGATCTCTGGGGAAGGATAAGGCGCACAATCGAAAGCAATGTCGCTGGCGCGCAGGCATCCGCCGGGGATCTGGCCAATGCCACCCTCTCGGCCCAAGCGCTCCTTGCGACCGCTTATTACAATCTCAGGGCCACAGACGCTTTGCAAGCGCTGCTGAACCGCACCGTCAAGACCTTTCAGCATACTTTGGAGATCACCGAGCGTCAGTACAACGCAGGAACAGTCTCCAAGGCCGATGTCGCAACCGCGCGGGCGCAGGTGCTGAACACAGAGGCTCAAGCCATCAATACCGGCATTGCGCGGGCCCAGTTCGAGCATGCGATTGCGGTGCTGATGGGCAGGGCTCCAGCGGAGCTCACGGTACCGCCTACCCCGCTCGGCTACAAGCTCCCGGATATTCCAGCGGGCGTGCCTTCGGCGCTTCTCGAGAGGCGGCCGGACATTGCGGCTGCCGAACGGGCGATGCAGCAGCAAAACGCCCTCATTGGCGCGGCCGTTGCGCTCTACTACCCGGATGTCAGCCTGACCGGCGTGTTCGGCTTCACGGGCCAGGGCGGGCTTGCCATTGCAATCGCCAATCAATTCTACACGATGAGCGCTAGCGCAACCCAAATGCTCTTCAATGGCGGCCAGATCACGGCTCAGGTCGAGGCAGCAAAGGCTGCCTATGAGCAAAGCGTTGCAGCCTACCGCCAGACGGTTCTCACGGCCTTTCAGCAGGTGGAGGACCAGCTTGCCGCTTTGCGACTTCTCGCCCGCCAGCAGAAAGTCCAGGACGAGGCAGTCAAAGCTGCGCAAGAGGAATTCAATGTGATCCTCAATCAATACTCCGCGGGCACCGTTGCCTTCACCGCCGTCAATATCGCGCAGGCCACGCTTCTTTCGACGGAGCAAGCCGCGCTCGCTGTCCGCCAGGCGCGTTTTCTTGCCACGGTTTCGCTCATTCAGGCGCTTGGCGGCGGGTGGGACGCAGGCGAACTGCCAACCAATGTGGAACTCGAAACAAGAAATTTGTTCATTCCGCCGATTTAAGACGCGCGGCCAGAACGCTGGTTTCTCATTTCACCTTCCGTTCATAACAATCGGAGGGAGAATTGGCGGATTTCGCGGTCGCGGCGTCTTGATTGGAGGCGGCTGAGCCCCAAAGCTATTAGCAAAAGGCTCAAAGCGGCATTGCAAAATGATCATGCCGCGGAAGGATTCCAGCCAGGTGCGGAGCGCAAATAAATAAAGTGTGGCCGTTCAAGGGGCGAGAGCGTATATGATTCACAAGCAGCGGATCGCTGGAGATGGATGACCGGACCCGCGGGGCTGAGCCAGGCGTTGGGGACGGCTTGCTGCTGCGCGAGCGGACCCCGGCCTTCCCTGGAGAGAAAACCAAAACGCCTCACCCTGCCGCAAAGCGCGGCGTTGCGTGGCGGCCGCTCGCCATCGCCATGCTGCTCGGCCTCTTCGCCCTTGCAGCCTACCGCATCGCCGCGGTAGTCCACACTCCGAAGGAAGAGGCAGGCACGCAGGCGCAAGCCACACCCCAGCCGGTCGCCGCGGCCACAATTGACAAGGCGGACGTCAGAGTCATCGTCAATGCGCTCGGCACCGTCACGCCCATTGCAACTGTGACAGTCAAGACACAAGTGAACGGGCAGCTTCTTTCCGTCGGCTTCACGGAGGGCCAAACCGTCAAAAAGGGCGATTTCCTGGCCCAAATCGATCCCCGCCCCTTCGAGGCTGCGAAAGCCCAGCTCGAAGGGCAGCTCATCCATGACCAGGGTCTTCTTGACCAGGCGCGCCGGAATCTTGCGCGCTACCAGATGCTGCTCAAACAAGATTCGATTGCCCGCCAGCAGGCCGAGGACCAAGCCTTTCTTGTCACCCAATACGAGGGGTCGGTCAAAGCGGATCAAGCGCTGATCGAGGCGCAAAAACTCAACCTTCTCTACGCCCGTATTGTCTCGCCGATCGATGGGCGAATCGGGCTTCGCATGGTCGATCCCGGCAACTATGTGCAAACATCCGACAATGGCATCGCGGTCGTCACGCAAATGCATCCGATCTCGGTCATCTTTGTCGTGCCGGAAGACGACATCCCTCCCATCATGGAGGCCTTGCGCGGGGGGAAAACCCTCGAAGTGACGGCCTATGACCGAGCGAACATTACTCCTCTTGCCACGGGACAAGTTTCATCTCTCGATAGCCAGATTGATCCATCGACTGGAACCGTCCGGCTGCGCGCGAATTTTGAAAATCTTGATGACAAGCTTTTCCCGAATCAGTTTGTCAACGTGAGGCTTATGCTCAAAACGCTGCGTGACGCGGTGACGGTCCCCGCCCGTGCCGTCCTGCATGGCGCGCCTGGCGATTACGTCTATGTGATTGGCAGCGATGAGACGGTGACGGCGCGGAAGATCGAGCTTGGGCCTCGCGATGGCGCAATCTACGCCGTGACATCGGGCTTGGCAGCAGGCGAAAAAGTCGTTGTCGATGGCCTAGACCGGCTGCGCGATGGGGCGAAGGTCCGGATCGTCCAGGCCGGGCAGCCCCCCGGCAAAGAGGCTGCGGGCAAAAGCCAGAGCGCGGCACCGCCCGGCCAGGTCCCATGAATCCCTCGCGCATTTTCATTCTAAGGCCGGTAGCGACAACGCTCCTCATGGCGGCGATCCTGCTTGCAGGCGCCGTTGCCTACCGCTTTCTGCCTCTTTCAGCCCTGCCGGAAGTGGATTACCCGACGATCCAGGTCCAAACTTTCCTTCCCGGGGCAAGCCCCGAGGTCATGACATCCTCGGTCACGGCGCCGCTTGAGCGTCAGCTCGGGCAGATGCCAGGCCTCAATCAGATGACCTCCGTTAGCTCGGCTGGAGCTTCTGTCATCACTTTGCAGTTCAGCCTCAATCTCAGCCTCGACGTTGCCGAGCAGGAGGTTCAGGCTGCGATCAATGCGGCAAACAATCTTCTGCCGAACAGCCTGCCAGCGCCGCCCGTTTATGCCAAGGTGAACCCCGCCGACGCGCCGGTCATGACGCTTGCCGTGACATCCAAGACTCTGCCCCTTATTGAGCTGCGCGATCTCAGCGAGACAAGGTTGGCGCAGAAAATCTCCCAGCAGCCGGGCGTAGGTCTCGTGAGCATCAATGGGGGCCAAAGGCCCGCGATCCGTGTTAAATTCAATCCTGCTGCGCTGGCGGCCTACGGACTTAACATAGACGACCTTCGCACCACCATTTCCAATGCCAATGTCAATGCGCCGAAAGGGAGCTTCGATGGCCCGGCGCAAGCCTCGACGATCAATGCGAACGACCAGATCAAAAGCGCTGCCGAGCTCCAATCTCTCATCATCGCCTACCGCAACGGCAGCCCTGTCCGCCTTTCTGACGTTGCAAGCGCCGAGGCTGGGCCTGAAAATGCAAAGCTTGCAGCGCTCGCCAACACAACGCCCGCCATTATTTTAAGCATCCGCCGCCAGCCCGGCGCAAATGTGATCAAGGTCGTTGACACAGTCCGCGAGCTTCTGCCAGCGATCATGGCAGGCCTTCCCCCGGCAGTAGACGTTCAGGTGCTGAGCGACCGCACAGACACAATCCGCGCCTCGGTCGCAGATGTCGAATTTGAGCTCGCTTTAGCGATTGCGCTTGTCGTTGCCGTCATTTTCCTTTTCCTGCGCAAACTTCCCGCGACCATCATCCCAAGCCTATCGGTACCGCTTTCCATCATCGGCACCTTTGCCGCAATGTATCTTTTCGGCTACGGGCTCGATAATCTATCGCTTATGGCGCTGACGATCTCGACCGGATTTGTCGTCGACGACGCCATCGTGATGATCGAGAACATCACCCGCTATGTGGAAGCGGGCGAGAGCCCTCTTGCGGCGGCCCTCAAGGGCTCAAGACAAATCGGTTTCACCATTATCTCCCTCACGGTGTCCCTCATCGCGGTCCTAATCCCTCTCTTGTTCATGGGCGATGTAGCGGGGCGCCTGTTCCATGAATTCGCCATCACGCTTGCGGTGACGATCGTGATCTCGGCCATCGTCTCGCTCACCCTCGTGCCCATGCTTTGCGCGCGGCTGATCCGCCATCAGCCGGCGCGGGAGCGCAACCGCTTCGACCTTTTTGGAGAAAGGGCCTTTAACCGTCTCGCCCGCGCCTATGGCCGGGCTCTCGAAACCGTGCTGCAGCACCAGCCAGCGGTTCTTTCCGCTGCGCTTGCGGCCCTTGCCCTCGCTATTGTGCTCTATGCCGTGATTCCAAAAGGTTTTTTCCCCGTGCAGGACACGGGCATGATCCAAGCGGTGCTAGAAGCGCCGCAGAGCGTTTCCTTCAAGGCCATGGCGGGCTTGCAGCGCCAAGCGGCGGAAGCGATTCTCCGCGACAATAACGTCGCAAGCGTAAGCTCCTTCATCGGCGTCGACGGAGACAATCCGGCGATGAACAGCGGACGCTTCCTGATCAATTTGAAGCCCCGCCGCGCAAGGGATTTAAGTGCCAGCGGGGTTATCTTCCGTCTTCAGAAGGAAGTTAGCGGAATTCCCGGCATTGTGCTCCACATGCAGCCGGTCCAGGATTTGACCATCGATTCCACGATAAGCCGGGCGCAATATAACTTCATTCTTCAGGATCCTGACTCGGAACGGCTCGACGCCTGGGTGCCAAAGCTCATGCAGCGGCTCGCTCAGCGCCCCGAGCTTGCCAGAGTGGCAAGCGACCTGCAGAGCCAAGGGCTTGCCATTGACCTCATCATCGACCGTGCAACGGCGGCCCGCTTCGGTATCACCCCCGCAAGCATCGACAATGTTCTTTACGATGCCTTCGGGCAGCGCATCATCTCAACTGTTTATACGCAATCGAATCAATACCGGGTCATCATGGAGGCGAGCCCCCCGCTTCAGAGCTCCTTGTCGAGCCTTTCCTCTTTCTACCTGCCTTCGTCTTCATCAAGCAGCAATGGGCAGGTTCCGCTCTCCGCTATCATGCGCGTGGAGGAACGTCACGCGCCTCTTGTCGTCACCCATCTTGGCCAGTTTCCGGCGGCGGTCATCTCGTTCAATGCAGCGCCTGGCTATTCGCTTGGCGCCGCGATCAATGCAATCGAAGAAAGCGAGCGGGAAATCGGCCTTCCGGGCAGCTTTCTTACGTCTTTCCAAGGCGCGGCGGGCGCCTTCCGGGGCTCTGCAACAAACGAGCTCTGTTTGATCGCCGCCGCAATAGCTGCGATGTATATCGTGCTCGGCGTTCTCTACGAGAGCTTCATCCATCCCGTCACGATTCTTTCTACTTTGCCTTCCGCTGGCGTCGGAGCCCTGCTAGCGCTGATGGCGTCTGGGCATGAGCTCGATGTCATTGCGGTCATCGGCATCATTCTGCTTATCGGCATCGTTAAGAAGAACGCGATCATGATGATCGATTTCGCGCTCGATGCCGAGCGCACGGAAGGAGCCGCGCCGCGCGAAGCGATTTATCAGGCATGCCTCTTGCGGTTCCGGCCGATTTTGATGACGACCTTTGCGGCGGTCTTTGGCGCGCTGCCTTTGATGCTGGGGAGCGGCACGGGTTCGGAGCTTCGCATACCGCTTGGCATCGCTATCGTCGGCGGGCTGATTGTGAGCCAGGTTTTGACGCTTTTTACGACGCCAGTGATCTATCTTTATTTCGACCGTTTGGCGGGGAGGCTCTCCCCGCGGGCCTCTCTCGCTTCGGGCCGCACTGCGGCATAAGAACGCCGCACCCCCCTGCCCTTCTATTACGCGCGGGCCTCGATCAGCCGTTTGAGCGTTGCGATAGTTGAAACATCGGCTATCCCGTCAACGCGTGCTTGCCGGAAATGGCGCTGAAAGGCCGTCACGGCGGCCTCAGTCCCCGTGTCATAAATGCCGGTCACCTCGACGCCGTAGCCATAACGCGCCATCATGGACTGAAGCTCAATCACCTCGCTCCCGCTGCTGCCAGGGCCGAGCCACGGGCCATCCTCAATGGCCGAGGGCGCAACGTAATGCCCTATTCCAGCCTTGGCCAGTTTCCACCAAGGGAAATGCTCGCCGGGATCAATCTTGCGGCCAATGGAGATATCCGAATGCGCAAGCACGCGCTCGGGCCTGATGTGCCAGCGCTCGATGATATCGCGGCAAAGCGCGATGACGGTTTCGATTTGAGCATCTGGATAAGGCGGCAGCCCGCCACGGTGACCGAAATTGGCAATTTCGATCCCGATCGAGACGTCGTTCATATCATTCTCGCCAGCCCAGCAGCCGCGCCCGGCATGCCAGGCGCGGCGCTCTTCAGCCACGAGCTGGGAGAGCGTGCCGTCTTCCCAGACAAGATAATGGGACGACACTTCGGCTGCCGGATCGCATAGCTGCCGCAGAGCGGCTTCCCCGTCCGGCAGGCCTGTGTAATGCAAGAGGATCGTGTTTGGCAGCCGTCCGCCTTTTCGCACGCCGTGGTTTGGCGAAGGGGCGATCAAGGCGGGCAGAGAACTGTCCGGTTTCAATAGCCGTAATACGCCGTGCAAATCCGGTTCCCGTAAGCATCATAGCCAAATTGTGCGCAGCGCGGCGGGGGCGGCCGGCGCCGGTAGACAGGCGGCGGGGGGGGCGGCGGGGGTGTCGTGGCGGCTCCCACGATCGCCCCGGTCGCAGCGCCGATTGCACCGCCCGCAAGCGCAGCGCCAGCGCCGCCGCCTGTCGCAGCGCCAATCGCTGCACCGGTCGCGCCGCCGAGAGCCCCGCCGCTCAAGGCGCGCTGCTCTGGCGTATAGCCACAGCCTGCAAGCGCCATGCACGAAATGACAAATAACGTCAAAGAGGATATTCTGCCCATCCCATTTCTCTGCGTTTCCATCGCAGGCCTCCTTCCGTTCAGTCACCCTAGCCGGAGCCTTGGGTCAAGCCCGAAATCGAGTCTTATGTGTGGAATTGATCGCATGAAGCTTGTGGCAGATGCAAATTGCCAAATCGATAATCGGACATGCGCGGACTGCCGCCGGTTGACGGTCAAAGCAGCAGCGCCTATCTGCTGTTATGCCAGCTGGCCGGATGGCCGCCGCCTCGCGCGGAGGAAAGTCCGGGCTCCACGGAGATACGGTGCCGGATAACGTCCGGCGGGGGCGACCCCAGGGAAAGCGCCACAGAAAACAAACCGCCGCAAGGCAAGGGTGAAACGGTGCGGTAAGAGCGCACCGCGCGCATGGTAACATGAGCGGCACGGCAAGCCCCACCGGGAGCAAAACCGAATAGGGGCAACGAAGGACTCTCTTTGGAGGATCCTTGGGCCGGTCTCCGGGCCGTTGCCTGGGTTGGTTGCTTGAGGCGTCCGGCAACGGACGCCCCAGAGGAATGGCCATCACGCGCGCTTCAAAGCGCGCCTTACAGAACCCGGCTTATAGGCCAGCTGGCGCCCCGCGGGCTTGCGCAAAGCGCCTTCACTTTGATGCGCCTTCTCTATCAGTCAGAACATGCCGCGCGCTTTAGCAGCGCGCAGACGTGCGTCAGCCAAGCTTGCCTGCGGCATGGGCCAGCAAGGTGTAAACCTTGCCAGTCTCCGACAGAAGATAGGTCTTGGAGATGCTCTCATCCGCATCGTCCTGGCCAGCCTCGGCGAGAAGCCGCTCAAATTCTTGCACGTAACGGTCAACGGTCGCATGGAACTCCGGGTCAAGCCTGTAACGGCGCCTGATTTCCTCGAACGTCTGCACGCCCTTGCCGACATAGATGCGGCGCGAGAAAGCATTGGCCTCGCCGCGCCTGTAACGGTCCCAGGCTTCTGAAGCCGCGGCATGATCAATCATCCGCGACACGTCGAGAGAAATCGTATCTGGCCTCTGGGGCGATGCCGGCGCTTTGCTCACGGGCCCGCTTCCGGCGGCAGGCTCCTCGCTATCGACGCGGGCGAGCAAATCAGAAATCCAGCCGCCGCCGCGCTCGGAGGCTTTTGCAGCTGCAGGCTTGCCTGCTCCCCTCTGGCCTTGCGCAGAGAGCCGCGAAGCATCGGAGAGCCGTGCCGATTCGCCAGAGGCCGGGCGCGCAGGCTCCACGCGCCTCGGCGAAACGGCCGGCGCGCCGCTAGGCCGGTCTCCCATGAAAGCCGGTGGCTGAGAAACATCATGCGCCCGCCCCGAGCGGGCCACGATCTCGCTCAGCTCCTCGAGCGCTTTAATCTGCTCGGCTACTGCCCTGCGCAATGCCGCAGCTTGCTGAGCTGTTTCGCGCGGCAAATCGGCGGCGCCGCGGCGCAGTGTTTCCTGCGTTTCTTCAAGCTCTTGCTGGATTTCCCGGGACATCGCGCGCAGATCGGCTGCCGCTGACTGGAACCGTTCTGTCGTTTGCGCGAAGATCTGGCCGAGTTCCGTGTTGGCCAGCTCGAAGGCCGCGCGCACCTCAGCGCCCATGCGCTCGCGCTGCTCTTCGATTGCGCTGCGGATATCCGCCGCCTGGCGTCCGATCATGCCGCCCGACGATTTTGACGCCTCTTCGAGGAGGGAGGCCAAGCTGCGGGCATGCGAATCCGCTTTTTCGAGAAGCTCGCCGACGCGGGCGCCGAAGGCTTCAACGGCATTTTCGAGCTCGCCGCCGCGCTCCTTGATGCCGTCGAGAAGCGACTCGATCGAGGCGCGTTGCGCCGACAGCATCTGATCGAGGCTGCTCTGCTCGCGGGAAAGCTCGCCAGCCGATGCAAGAAGGCTGTCCCGGTGGCCGGCGATGGTGCTAGCAAGCGTTCCAGCCTCGTCGAGTGTTGCCCGCGTCGACTGGTTGAGGTGGCCGATCTCGTCCGCGACATGGGTGAGGATTGCGCGGAATTCGTCCATGCGCTGACTCAGCGACTCCTCGGCGGATTTGAAATCCGCGCCAGTGCTGCTGATCGTTTCCTGGAGAGAAGCGCTGCTGCTGACGAGGCGGTCGACGATCTCCGCAAGCCCGGTGCGCAGCCTCTCGTTGGTGCCGACCAAGGCGTTAACGGCCGCAGAGGCATCGCTTTCGATGGCGGTCCGCAGATGGACCGTCGCATCATCGAGCGCCGCGACAAGCTCGCTTTGCTTATCGGCGAGCTGCCGCACGACAGCGGCCCCGCGGCCATCGATCGCCTCTTTGACGGTCTCCCCGAGATTCGCCATTTGCTGCGCGAACTCGTCGCGCCGCGAGGCAAGAGCTTCGACAAGCTCCTTGCCGCGGATTTCAAGTATTTCGCGTAGATCGCTCGACCGGGCTGCCAAAGCCTGGTGCAAGGCGCGGCCGCGCTCGCCAAGGGCGCCTTCGAGTTCGCCCAGACCGCCCGCAAGAGCCATGCTGATCTCGTTGACCCGCTGGGCAAGCCCTTCGCCAATCTGCCCTGCGCGGCTTGCGAGCGTGGTATCGAGGTCCTCCACGGCCTGAGCGATGGTCTCGCGGATTTCCTCGGCCCGGCCGGCAAGAAGCTGCCCAAGATGGCCCGTCTCCCGGTCGAGCGCGGCGTTGATGTTGCCGGCATGAACGCCGAGCGCCCGGTCGATCTCCTGCGTTCGCGCTGCAAGGGTCTCGGCAAGCGAGCTGCCCGTTGCCTCGAGATCCTCGGCGGCCGAGGCAAGACGGCCAAGCACCTGCTCTTCGAACTTCGTGACCTGTCCGCCGAGAGACTCGGCGATGGCGGCCGTCCGCCCGCCAAGGACGGCATCAACCTCTTGTGTCTTGGCCGCAAAGGCCTCAGTAATCTCCCGCGCGCGGGCGGCAAGAGCGGCGTTGATCTCGCGCGCTTTCTCATCGAGCGAGCGCAGCACGTTGCTGCCGCCTTCCCCGAGCGCCCGTGCAATATCGAGGGCCCTGTTCGCCAAATTCTCGCTGAAGACGCGCGCCCGCGACTCGAGCCCCTCGTCGACGCGCGCGGCAAGCTTGTTGAGCGTCTCGCCAACCTGAGCGATCTTCTCTGCAGCGCGCGATTCAAAGGCTGCAATATGAGCTTCGAGGGCGGCAGCGGCATCCTGCGCGCGCTGCGCAAGCTTCTCGTCGAGCGCGCCGCCTTGCAATGTGAGCGTGTTTTCGATCGCGCCAAGGCGGTCGGCAAGAGTAGCCGTGAAGCGCTCGGCCCGCTCCGTGACACGCTCTGCGATGGCTCCGCCCTGGCCAACGACGGCTTCCTCAAACGTCAAGAGACGACCGGCCAGCGTCTCGTTGACACGGTCGCTATGCATGCCAATGGCCGTGATCGCCTCATTCGCCGTTTCCGCAAAGCGCTCGTTGAGATCGTTCGCTTGGTAGCCAATCGACTCGATTGCCTGCTGCGCCGTCTGGTCGAAATTCTCGCGCAACAAGGCGGCATGTTCAGTGAACGCCGCAACAGCATTGCGTGCCGCAGCCGCCATGCTCTCATTGACTGCCTCCGTCTGGCTCGCGAGCGTCGCTAGCGTCTCCTCAAGCATTGCTGAGAGCTGCGCGCGGAGCGTTTCGGCCTGGCCCTCATAGGCCTGCGCAGACTGCCTGGAGACCGTTTCCAGCCGCTCGCTCAGCGAATCAGAATATTTCGTCAGGGCGCCAAGGGTCTCGCCAACCGTCTCGGAAAGGCGTGACTGCAAGGTGCCCGCATGGTTCAGCAGAGCGGAGGAAGCATTGGCAGCAACTGTTTCAAGCTGCGCGCTCATCTCGCCCGCATGGGCCGAAAGCGCTCGAAGAGTTTCGCTTAGAGCCGTGTTCAAACGGGCATGGAGCGCCTCGGTCTGAGAGGTGAAGGCCTCGGCGGAGCGCTGGCTCACCGTTTCGAGCCGCTCGCTCATCGTTTCGGCATGGCTTGACAAGGCATTGAGCGTTTCTCCAACGGTTGCGCTAAGCCTTGTCTGGAATCCCTCGGTGTGGCTGCCAAGCGCGGCAACAGCGCCTTGCGCGGTCGATTCGATGCGGCCGCTGATCTCTTCCCAATGCTTTGATAGAGCGCCAAGCGTCTCGGCGGTTGTTTCGGAAAGCCGCTCGTGGAGTGTTTGCGCTCCGCCAGCGAGTGCCGCGACGGTCGTGCTTGCGGCCGCTTTGAGCCTTTCCGTCAGGCTTTCCGAATGGTCCGTCAAGGCCGCAAAAGTATCGCGCGACACTGCCGAGAGGCGGTCATTCAGCGCCTCGGTGTGACGGGTGAACATTTCAACCGTTTCCTGAGCCGAGGACGCGAGCTGGCCGCGCAGCTCCTGAGCGCTGCGGGTCCAGGAGGAGAGCGCTGAGCCAACGGCTGTTTCGACTTGCTGGTGCAGCGCCTGGGTCTCGCCCGTCAATGCGGCAAGGGTTGCGCTGGCCGTGTCGCTGAAACGGCGGTGAAGCTCTTCGCCATGCTGCTCGAACTGGCTCTGAAGCCTCGCATGGCTCTGCTCGATAAGGCCCGCGAAATTCTGCGCTGAGCGCTCGAAGGTTTGGCGCGCTTCGCTCGTGCGGTCTGCGATGAGGCCAGCGAAGCGCTCGCTCATGCCCGCGAGATTCTCGTAAAGGGCTGTGCCCTGAACAGCAACGACGTCATGCAGCCGGTCGCAGTTTTCCGACATGCGGACGGCAAGATTGTCGCAGCGCGAGCCGATGGTCTCGGCGATCTTCGCTCCAGATTCATCAAGCCGCCTGGCGAGACTGTCGCTGCTTTGATCAAGCTCGGCCATAAGCTTTCCGGCTGTAGCCTTGAGCCTTGTATCCATTTCCTCGACCCGGCTGGAAAGCGTCTGCGCTATGCTTTCGGTCGCTCCGAGGAGGCTTGAGGTGGCACGCTGCCCAGTTTCCGCCAGGCGGCGGGTCAGATCATTTCCATGTGCGGTGAGATGCTCGACGAGCTCATCACGGCCCTGCGCCAATGCCGCTTTGATATCGTCGCCTTTGGAGCTGAGCGAGGCGGTTACACGGCCTGCGGCTTCCCCCACGCTCTCCGCAAAGCGGGCCGAGGCGCCCGCAAGGTCGCGGGAGATATTCTCCTGAGCCAGCGCGATTGCTCCGCGCACGCGGTCGGCATTGGTCAGGATAGAATCCCGCTCAGCAGCAAGCTCGTCTACAAGCGCGCGGATGCGGCGTTCGTTGTCCGCGTAGGACCGCTCGAGGTTGGAGACTTCCGAACGGACGAGCGTCTCAAGCTCGCTCGCCCGGGCCAGCGCCCGCTCGATGCCATCCCCCATCGAGGCCGCTTCCCGCCGGATCGCCTGAGAGAGCGTCACCATCTGCTCGGTGGCAACCGTTTCGGGCTCTGCCAGACGCAGCGCGACCTCGGTCATCGAGCGGGCCGCAAGACGCATCTCCTGACCGCGGCGCATCAGGGCTGCCGTCATCCAGAGAAAAAGAACAGGCCCCGCGATGGCCAGGATATAGAGCGATAGCTGCGGCAGCATCGCGGGCGCCGGAAGACTGAAAAGGGCCTCGCGATAGGCGTAGATATAGCCGAGCGCGAGAATGATCCACAGCGCCGAGCAGGTCACAACGAGAAAAGTGGTATAACCGCTATCCCGGTTTTGAAACGCGCGAAGAATAGCGCCGGCCGTCTGCCGGTCGTCGTTTGCGGGCCGCATGGGCAGCGCCGGCGCCACCGGGCGGCCGCTGGCCGCTTCAACGCCGTTTGACGCTGCGGCGGCGCTCGCGCCTTGCTGAGCGCGAAGACGCTCTTCGCCGGCTGGAGGCTTTGGCGCTAGCCGCTCAGGCTGAGTTTCAGGCGGCACCCGCTGCGCCTCACGATCATGCCGGGGACGGTCCTTTGGCTTGGCCGTCTTGCCCGCGCTGCCCGGATTCGCTTCAGAGGGCGGGACAGCATCAGCCGCTGCACGGAGATTGAGCGCTTCCTCGATAGCCAAAAGCGCCGCGGCTGCAGGGTCTTGAGCTTTGTTGGGACTCGCCATCGGACGCCTCTTTAACTCTACTCTTTTGCGCGCCATGCGTTGAGACGCCGCGGCACTCAAGCGCCCCGGAGCCGCCTCACGGTACTGTTAACCAAAGGTTACAATACTACCGGATGCTTTCGATTCAAACTGATTGCGCTTGCTCTCTTAGAAACATCGTTAACGCCGCCTCGTAACAAGCGGAAGCGGAGCACTGTTTTGCTTTTTATGCGGGCTGAAGGACTATCAATTTATCCATCCGTTAGGCGGCCCTCCTTCCAATGTGCTGCGGCGGCTCCCGCCTTTCGTTCATGCTGCCGCGCCGTCATCATGCGCAGAGAAACTAATCGCGCGCCAGGGGGATTTTATCGATGTTGCGGCGCGGAAAGCGCTGCGATGCGAACCTTGCACCGCGGGCGCAAAATGGTTAGAATTATTCTAACCGATCCCAGCGCGCTCAACACGCTGGCTTCGGCTTTCGTAGTTCACTGATTTTAGGGGAAATCCTATGCCAGCGCTGAACGGCAGCAAGACCGAAGCAAATCTGAAGGCCGCCTTTGCCGGGGAATCTCAGGCAAACCGGCGGTATCTTTATTTCGCGCAAAAAGCAGATGTGGAAGGCTATAACGACGTGGCGGCGGTTTTCCGTTCAACGGCCGAGGGCGAGACGGGTCACGCGCATGGGCACCTCGAATTCCTCGAAGCGGTTGGCGATCCGGCCACGGGATTGCCGATTGGCGACACAGCGAAAAATCTGGCTGCCGCGGTCGCCGGCGAGACTCACGAATATACAGACATGTATCCCGGCATGGCGCGCACCGCCCGCGAGGAGGGCTTTGCCGAGATCGCGGACTGGTTCGAGACGCTCGCAAAGGCCGAGCGCTCCCATGCAGGCCGGTTTCAGAAGGCGCTGAACGAGCTGCCGAAATAAGGCCTCAACCGGATCCTTCCCCAGCACGCGCCAAGGCTGCACAACGCTGTTTTTTCCCGGCAGCGGATTCTTTAAGTTTGCGCTGCCGGGAGAGGGCGCTTGCTTTCTTAAGGCGCGCAGGATCGAGGACGGCTGCCGGAGTTGGGCATACACATTGGACCCTGCGCGGCGCCAGGTCATTTCTTCAAGCGCAGGCATTTTGTTTCGAGCTGCACTCATTCCTGGAAGGGAGTTTTATGAGCGAAGGAGGCCTTGCTGCTCCGACCCGGCATCCATTAGGCTGGGAAAATCCCGGTTTCTATGACGAAGCCAAGCTCGACAAAGAGCTGCGGCGCGTTTTCGACATCTGCCACGGCTGCCGCCGCTGCTTCAATCTTTGCGATGCCTTTCCCCGCCTCTTCGATCTCGTGGACGCCTCGCCCACGGGCGAGCTCGACAGCGTCGATAGCAAGGATTTCAAGCAGGTCGCTGATGCTTGCACGCTCTGCGACATGTGCTTCATGACGAAGTGCCCCTATGTGCCGCCGCATGAATTCGATCTCGACTTTCCGCATCTCATGCTCCGCTATCGCGCGGTTGAGGCGCGGAAGGGGATGACGCCGCGGGCAGACATCGAGCTTGCCAAAACCGACCGCAATGGCGCGGCGGCCTGCCGGGTTGCGCCGCTTGTGAATTGGAGCCTTAAGCGCAGCAATGGCCCAATGCGCGCCATAGCCGCCAAGGTGGCGGGGTTGCACAAAGATGCACAGCTGCCAGAGTATGCATCACAAACACTATTGTCATTGGCCCGGGCCAAGCCGCTCGAAGCCGACCGCAGCGCTCCCGCCTATGGCCGGAAAGCGGTGATCTATGCCACTTGTTTCGGGAATTTCAACGAGCCTCGAATCGGAGCCGCGGCGCGCGCTGTGCTCGCCAAGAACGGCGTCGAAACTGAAGTGCTCCATCCGCATTGCTGCGGCATGCCGATGCTTGAGCTCGGCCAGATTGCCGAGGTGGCCAAGAATGCCCGGGCCGTCGCGGCGGCGTTCGGCCCATGGATTGAGCGCGGCTATGCGGTTATCGCCCTTGTGCCATCCTGCGCCTTGATGCTCAAGTTCGAATGGCCGCTGATCCTGCCTGGCGACGAAACAATCACCCGTCTCTCAAGCGCCACCTTCGACCTCAGCGAATATATCGTCGATATCGCCCGCAAGGAGGGATTAGCGCCTGGCCTTGCCCCGCTTTCCGGGAAAGGCATAGCTTTGCATATTGCCTGTCATGCCCGGGCGCAGAACATGGGCCAGAAAGCGCGCGAGATGCTGAAGCTCATACCGGGGGCGGATTTGCAGGTGATCGAGCGATGCTCGGGCCATGGCGGCGCCTGGGGATACCGCGAATCCACTTTCCCCGTAGCAATGAAGGTGGGCGCGCCCACATTCCGCCAGGCAGCAACGGGGGGCAAGGCCATTCTCACCTCGGAATGCCCCCTCGCAGGCCTTCATATCGCGCAAGGAATCGAAAGCCAGGAAGGGGGTGGCTGCACGCCGCGCCTTGCGAGCCACCCAATCGAGCTCCTGGCCGAATCTTACGGCCTTGGCGCGTGAGGCCCCCGTCACGTGAGCGGCGAAGACCCGGGAGCAAAGCATGACACGCAAGCACAATCTCACGCCCGCTGACATTCTTCCTCTGGCCGAATACGGCAGGATCCGCGCCGAGAGCCGGAAAAAAATCGCCGGGCGGAAAATCAACCGCCGCGTCGAAGCCGGGCCCTACATCACCTTCTATTTCGAGAATTACGAGACCATGTGGATGCAGGTCCATGAAATGCTTTTCATCGAAAAGGCTGGCCCGGAGCAAATCGAGGGTGAGCTGGCCGCCTACAATCCGCTCATTCCCAAGGGAAAAGAGCTGGTCGCCACATTCATGATCGAGATCGATGAGCCAGACCGGCGCAAGCGGATTCTAAATACGCTCGGAAAGATCGAGGAGACCGCCTTTATCGAGATCGGCGGCGAAAGGATCTTGGGCAGGCCTGAAGCCGATGTGGAGCGCACAAGCGCCGAAGGCAAAGCATCGTCGGTTCAGTTCGTGCATTTCGATTTCACGCCTGCGCAAATCGAAGCGTTCCGCACCCCAGGAACTCAGGTCATCATTGGTTTCACGCATCCATCCTATGGGCATATGGCAATCATGCCAGAGGCCGTCCGGGCCGAGCTCTCGGGTGATTTCGATTAAACGGAGCGCTTTTGTCTGACCCCTGCGGCCGTAAGTGACAGAAGCCGCCGCTTGCAACATGCCCGCATCCTTCTATAAGCGGCGGGGCAATCTGGGCCACTCTACAACGCGGCAGTCTCATGGCGGTTGAACGCACCTTTTCTATCCTGAAGCCTGATGCCACGCGGCGCAATCTGACCGGGGCGATCAACGCCATGATTGAAAAAGCGGGCCTGCGCATCGTTGCGCAGAAGCGCGTCAAAATGACGCGCGAGCAGGCTGAGACCTTCTATTCCGTCCATAAGTCCCGCCCCTTCTTCGGCGATTTGATCGAAACGATGACTTCAGGGCCTGTTGTCGTGCAAGTTCTCGAAGGCGAGAATGCAATCGCGAAATACCGGGAGGTTCTTGGAACCACGGATCCGGCGCAAGCCGCCCCCGGAACGATCCGTAAGGAGTTTGCGCTCTCCCTGCGCGAAAATTCGGCGCATGGATCAGATAGCCCGGAAACAGCTGCAATCGAGATCGCGCAATGGTTCTCGGGCAATGAGATCGTCGGCTAGCAAGGGAGCCCCTTAGACCGCAAAAGGGGCGCGGAGCGGCGCGGGCTCCGCCACGGGCTCGCTGCAAAAGACGCGGCTGCCTCTGAGGGTAAGGCGCCCTGCGGCAAGCCGCTTCAAAGCTGCTGGATAGATGATGTGCTCCTCTGCGAGCACGCGGGCAGCAAGGGATTCCGGCGTATCGGTGTCGAGCACGGGAACGGCGGCTTGAGCAATGATTGGGCCCTCGTCCATTCCGGGCGAAACGAAATGCACCGTGCACCCATGGATCTTCACGCCATCCGCTAAGGCCCGCTCATGGGTCTTAAGCCCCCTATAGGCTGGCAGAAGCGCCGGATGAATGTTGAGGAGCCTTCCTTGCCATTGCGCGACGAACCATGGCGAGAGAAGCCGCATGAAGCCGGCAAGGCATACGATTTCGACACCGTGCTCTTCGAGACGGGCCTGCATGGCGCGCTCAAATTCCTCGCGGCTTGGAAACTTCTTATGATCGGTGATGGCACAAGCGATCCTGCACTCCCTCGCGAAAAAAAGCCCGGCCGCTTCCGGCCGGTTCGAGAGAACTAGGGCGATCTCGGCAGGAAAATCTTTTGCGCGCGCATGCTCGATGAGAGCCCGCATATTCGATCCGCGCCCGGAAATGAGAATTGCGGTGCGTTTGCGTGCGAAAGTCACAGCGCAAGCTGCCCCCTGTAAATCACCTGGCCGCCGCAGTCCCGCGCCACGATGCGCCCGAGCATCACAGGCGTTTCCCCTTCCTGCTCAAAAGCTCGCACGACTTCGCTGGCCATGTCTGCACTGGCAACAGCGACGAGCCCAATGCCGCAATTGAAAGTGCGCAGCATCTCATCCTGGCTGACCCCCCCGGTTGACGCAATCCAGCTGAAAACGGCTGGAACTGGGATGACCGGCAAATCAATCTCTGCCCCAAGGCCCTTACCCAGAACGCGCGGAATGTTCTCTGGAAATCCGCCACCGGTGATGTGAGCCAAAGCCTTGACGCCTTCCGTCCTCGCTAGCGCGCGCAGAACGGGTCTCACGTAAATCCGGGTTGGCGTCAGCAGCGCTTGAGCCAAAGTCTGCCCAGGGGCAAAAGACGCTGGCATGTCCCAGGCAAGAGAGCCGCGCTCAACAATCCTGCGCACGAGCGAGAAGCCATTGGAATGGAGCCCTGAGGATGCTAGCCCGATAACCCAATCGCCGGGGCGAATTCCCTCCCGTGGCAGAAGCCTGCCGCGCTCGGCGGCCCCGACAGCAAAGCCCGCAAGGTCGTATTCGTTACCGCTGTAAAGACCGGGCATCTCGGCCGTTTCGCCGCCGATCAAGGCCGCGCCCGCTTCGATGCAACCCTCGGCAATTCCCTTGACGACCTCCGCCCCTGTAGCGGGATCGAGCTTGCCTGACGCATAGTAATCGAGGAAGAAAAGCGGCTCCGCCCCTTGCACGATCAGATCGTTCACGCACATCGCCACAAGATCGATCCCGACCGTGCAATGGATGCCTGCCGCCGCTGCGATCTTCACCTTTGTCCCAACCCCATCGGTTGCGGCAACAAGGATGGGATCGGAAAAGCCCGCCGCCTTGAGATCGAACAATCCCCCAAAGCCTCCAATTTCAGCGTCCGCCCCAGGGCGCCGCGTCGCACGCACAAGCGGGCGGATACGCTCGACCATGGCGTTTCCCGCCGTTATATCGACGCCTGCCCCGCTATAGGTTAGGCCGTTTTCATGCTGCATAGCGATCACGCGCTTTCTCTGCCTGCGCCCCTCCCGGCGGCGAAGGCTATCTTAACCTTCATCAGGCTCTTGAATTGGCAGGTGTTTCGCGCTTTTGAAAGCGCCATGACGGAATTGGTCTAATCCGCCGCGCCAGCCGGCGCAAGGCCGCCTCTGGCTCCGAAAAGCCTAGATTCAGGAACTCTGCTATGAATGAGCCGTTACGTTCCAGAGCGGTGGATGACACCGGTCTCCCAATGTAAGGCTCTCCAGCGCTCGAACTTGCCGATGCGATCCTATTTCCGCAGCCTGCCTAACCTTATCTCGCTTGGCCGTCTCGTCCTTGCGCCGGCGATCATTGCCATGATCGCCACGCAAGAATGGAAACAGGCCTGCGTCGTCTTTGTCATCGCAGGCATTTCGGATGCCGTGGATGGGTGGATCGCCAAGACCTTCGATCTGCGCAGCGAGCTTGGAGCCTATCTCGATCCTCTCGCAGACAAGGCCCTCATCGTTTCGATCTACGTTTCGCTCGCTATTGTTGGGGTTCTCCCCGCTGCGCTCACAATTCTCGTCGTTGCGCGAGACGTGATGATCATCGGCGCCTTCATGATCTCTCTCGTGATGCATAAGCCGGTCAAGGTGCATCCTTTGATGATCTCAAAGCTCAATACAGCCGCTCAGATCAGCTTCGCGGCCATGGTTCTCGGCTCCAAAGCTTTTGAGTTTCCAGCAGGCGCCTGGTTCGATGTCTCTGTCTATGTGGTGGCAGCACTCACACTTGCCTCGACAGCAAGCTATTTCGTGCAATGGATCAAGCATATGAACATTTGACAATGGCGCTTGAGCGGGAGTCAAATGAAAAATTCCCGCCCCCCGAATTCCCTGAACGCGCGCCTATGCCCTATTTGATCTTGGTTTCTTTGAATTCGACATGCTTGCGGGCGACAGGATCGTACTTCTTAAGCGTCAGCTTTTCGGTCTTGGTCCGCGCGTTTTTCTTCGTCACATAAAAATAGCCCGTGTCCGCTGTGGACAACAGCTTGATCTTAAGCGTTGCGGCTTTCGCCATGGTGCGGTTCCTTTAGCTCTGGAAAGGCGGCGCGACCATACGGATAGCACCCTCTTTGTCAACCGTGATAAGGCCCGGATGGACGCCTCGACCTGGCTCGGGCTCTATGCCGTAAGCGGAACGCTTTAGCCATATACATTCGAGCAAAGAAGCCACGGGTTTATTCTTGGATTTTCCCTGTCTTTCGGCCTTGGCCGGGTCAACGGCTTTCCTCAGTGAGCTTGGCCGTTTGGCGCCAAGAGGGATGCTCCCTCTCTAAGACGATTCGCGCACGATACGGGGAACGAAATGCGGCCGCGACGGGCCGGCCAGCTGGAGGCGGCGCTCGGCAATTGCATTCCGTAGCTGGTTCAGAGCGAGATCAAGCGCCCCCAGGCGGTTGGCGGTCAAACTGTGAACCACACCGGGCGCAAGCGCCATGCCAAGCAGCTCGTCGGACTCCTCCGCATAGCTGTCCAGAAGCTCGGCGCTGCTCGCACTGCGCGCGGCTTTCACGAGTTCCACCACACGGCAGAGGACCCTATCAGCCTCGGTTGGAACAGCGTGTTTCAGGCGGCCCGTGGCGGCGGCCAGCGCCGTCCCAAGCACGCTAAGGCACATCGCGCCAATATAGAAAGCGTCTCCGTATTTATCGAAGAAACTGACTTCTTCATCGTCCAGAAAGGCGAGAGCCCCCGGATGGACCGGCAAAGGGGCATCTTTATCTGGGGCCGGAGCTTCAATGCGGTTCGCGGCCGGAATGCGCGCAGCAATCTTTGGCCGGGCTGCGAGCAGGAGCCTTGTCAATGCGCCGGCCGCCTCATCGCTGAGGCTGTTGCGCGCCACAAGCCGTGTGCTCACCCCAAGAGTGTCAAAGTCGGCGGCCGGTTTCGGCTGTGCCCCGCCGAAGGCGCCGCGCACAACCTCTATTCCCTCAAACACAGGCGAGCGCTGAGCAATCGCCTTTGCCTCCGGGATAGGGAGGAAGACCGGAGGCCCGCGCCCAGCTGCGGCAATGGTATTGACAGCATTGGTCAAGCGTTCACTGCCAGGGGCGCCGACGGCAAGAATGACATCGACATCCCTGCGTTCAACAGCCCGGCTAAGATTGCCGGGCGTGACAATGACGCGCGACACGGAGGTTGAAGCCACATCATATTGCGCAAGCGCGGTGTCGAGAAGAAGCCTGTAATCGCCCCTTCCGGCGCCAGGCTCTCCCTGCAAGATCCCAACTTTCCGCCCCCGGAGATCACCGATCGCGGCGAGTTTGCTTTGGGCAGGCGCTACGAGGAGAGCGGCGTTGCGGCGCATGATCAAAACCGTCTGGCCGCTTGGAGGCATCGCCGTGTCGCTGCGGACGACTGCGAGATCGGCGCGCCTATCCTCGAGCGCCCGCGATGATTCAGCCAGAGTTTCGACTGGAACGAGCTTGAGACGGATCGATTCCCGGCTGGCTGCAAACTCATGCGCCGCCGAGGCCAAAATCGCATGATCGTCGCTGTCGCGCGGAACGGCAACGCGCAGGATGGTGGGGCGCTGCCAGAAATACACAGCCCCTCCGGCAGCAGTTATGGCTGCCAGGATTGCGGCGATCGCACTTAAAACGAGACGGCGCATCCATTTACCTCCGCCTGGTTTCGCCTAGGGGGGCAGACTGGGCCCGGGCATGCGGCGCCCGCCGCGCTTAGCGCGCCGCAACCTGGGGCTTGGTTTCGAGCGTGGTTTCTGATCGCGGCAAAGACAAGGCATCCGCAAAGGTCTCGCCGATAAGAATGACGCAAGGGCCTGAGGGCTTTGCTGCGGCGACCTGGCCGGCAAGCTCGCCCACGGTTGCGGCGATCCGGCGCTCGTCTGGCCAAGTCGCGCGCTCGATCAAAAGCGCCGGCGTCTTGGGGTTCATGCCATGTGAAAGCAGACGCTCCGTCAGGCGATCAAGCGTTTTCACCCCCATATAGACCACGGTGGAGGCCCGGGGATCGCAAAGCGCGGTCCAATCAATGTCCTCGGGAAGCTTGCCATCATGGGCATGGGCCGTCACGAACTGAAGCCGCCGGGCCTTCATGCGCTCTGTCAGCGATATCTGCAAGGATGCAGCAGCGCCAAGCGCCGCCGTCACTCCTGGAATGACTTCGACACGGATGCCCGCCGCCCGGAGCGCCGTAATCTCCTCATTGGCCCGGCCAAAAATCATAGGATCGCCGCCTTTGAGACGCACCACCTGTCGGCCTTGGGAAGCCAGGCTGACAAGAAGAGACACGATGTGATCCTGCCGGCAGGAGGGCTTGTAACCCCGCTTGCCAACCGGAATTTTCTCCGCCTCGCGCCGCGCCATATCCACGATCTCGGGGGCCACAAGGTCATCATAGAGGACGACGTCAGCCGATTGCAGGGCTCTTAAGGCCTTCAAGGTCAAAAGTTCGGGATCGCCTGGGCCTGCTCCTACAATCGCGACGGAACCGGCTTCCGCTGCGTCAGCCCCCGCAAGAGAGAGCAGCGCCGTAAGATCGGCGTCCCGCGGGGCGCGCCGCCCAGACAGCGCTTCTCCGGCGAATAGCTGCCAAAACCGCCGCCGCAGCTTGGGGCGCAGAGCGAGCACTTCCAATTTCTCGCGCCATGCTTTTGCCTTTTCCGCCCAGAGCTTGATCTCCCGGGGAAGCAAGGCCTCGAGCCTGCCGCGCAACGCCTGCGCAAGGACGGGGGCGCCTCCATCCGTTGAGATCCCGATCACCAGCGGAGACCGGTCAACGATAGCACCAAACTGGAAATCCGAATAAGCTGGCCTGTCAATGATGTTCACTGCTACGCCAGCCGCGTGCGACGCAGCCTGCAGGCCGGCAGCTTCAGCAGCGCTGTCCGCATCGCCTATGGCGAAGACAGCGCCATGAAAGTCCGGCGCCTCGATACGGCGCCAGACGAGGGCAACGAGCGGGCTGCGCCGCGCAAGGGCGATCAGCCCTGCACAGGGCTTTGCGCTGAAAATTTCAACCTCAGCTCCTGCCGCCAGGCAGAGCTCGGCTTTCCATAAAAGGGCCTCGGAATTGCCGCAAAGAACCACTCGCTTTCCAGCGAGCCCAAAAAATACCGGAACGCAGCCCAGACCACTGAGGAGAGGCCTGCGGCCGTTCAGATGATCCTCTGGGGGACGATCATCGCGCATCTGCGCATTCTGTCTGGCCGGTTGCTTTCAGTCGCTCGTCAATTCCAGGTCTTGCGGCAGGACGCATCTAATCATAACCACTCAAAAACGCTTCCGGCGTACCGGCGCCGGACGGAATCCGCCCCGGCCAGTTCAAAGGCTTGAGCCGGAGAAGATTCCCTTCGCAATTTTAATCGAAGAATCAAGACCGGTTAAAGATTGGATACCACATGAAATTCTGGTTGCGCAATTCGAGCATATGCAAAATGTTCAGGCTCTTGGCGAATGTCTGTCCTTGCTCCTTGCCCGCGCCGCTTGGCGCCGCCCTAACATGTTTTGCATTCTCAGCCCTGATTGCCGCAGTTGCATCGCCCCCCCAGGCATCCGCCGGCGTATTCGTGCCGAGCTTTTGGGATCCGCATCACCGCACTGCAAAGCCAGAACTCAGCAATATACATGTCTTACGGTTTCTTACCGAAGATGACTATCCTCCATTCCATTTTGCTTTGCCCGACGGATCCCTTTCCGGTTTCGATGTCGACCTTGCGCGCGCGATCTGCGAGGAGCTTCGGCTGCCCTGCACGATTCAGGCCCGGCGCTTCGACACTCTGCTCAATGCTCTGAACGAAGGTCAAGGCGACGCCGTGATTGCGGCTTTGCGCATCGATCCTCTCAACCGCGCACAGGCAGACTTTACAAGGCCCTATTACACAACCCCGGCGCGTTTCGTGTCTCTCAAGAGCTTGGAGCTTCAGCCAGCAGTGCCGGAGGCATTGCGCGGGAAAACCGCCGGCGTTCAGGCTAAGAGCGCTCATGAAGCTTATCTCGAAGCATTTTTTCCAGCGACGGCGCGAAAGGTTTATGAAACGCAAAGCCAGCTTCGCGCTGCGCTTGCGGCAGGCGAGATTGATACGATTTTCGGTGATGGAATTTCGTTAAGCCTCTGGCTTGCCAGCCCCGAAGGCCAAAGCTGCTGCCGCTTTCGCGGCGGCCCATTCATAGACGCCAATTTTTTTGGTGAAGGCGTAGGTATCGCGGTCAAGAAGGGCAACACCCTTCTCCGCCAAGCGCTCGACTATGCGCTCGAACAAGTCGCTGCGCACGGATCCTACACCACACTCTACCTCAAATACTTCCCCATCGGATTCTACTGAGCGGCCAGATTCGATTGAGCGCCGGATGGAAATCTGGCAGCGCCCGGTAGCGTTTAGAGATAGGACTGAAGCTCCTGAGCGGCCTGCTGAGGAGGCCGTTGCAGATTGAAGGCGCTCACGAATCTTCCCCGCTTGTCCATGAGATAGACGATTCCCGTATGGTCGACCGTGTAATCGTTTGTATTTCCGCGGGGGACCTTCTTGGCGTAGACCCGGAATGCCTTGGCAAGATCCAAGGTTTTCTTCGGGTCGCCTGTAAGGCCGAGAATGCGGGAATCGAAATTTTCGAGATAGGCTTTGAGCACTTCCGGCGTGTCGCGCTCCGGATCGACAGTCACGAAGACCGCGGCGATTTTTTTATCTGGCCCGAGCTGCTTGAACACCTCTGAAATATCAAGCAGCGCCGAGGGGCAGAAGTCTGGGCAGTGCGTGTAGCCAAAAAAGACGAGATAGGGCCGCCCCGCCAGCTCTTCCCCCGTCACTGCCTGGCCGCTATGCCCGATCAGCGTAAGAGACCGCCCGATGGAGGCGCCCGCGAGGCTGCTTTGAGCCGGCATCAAAGCGTAAACCAAGCCGCTCAAGCCGGCCAAGCCAAGCCCAAAGCCAAGCACGGCATAAAGAAGGTGCCGAGACGCCTTTTTCTTGAGATCCTTTTTCATTAACTCCATCATGCCCCGAAATTAATCATTAAAAACGCGCGACGCCAGCACCCGCCGCCAAAAAATCGTACGAGCCATTTCCGGCATCTTGAACGCTGGGGCTTGGCGGCCTGATCGTGTGAATGTTATAACCTATAAACTGATGAGGTTTGTTTACGGGAACGGCCATGGCTGAGAAGGACCGCGCGATTCCCCCTCCTTTCTCCCTGCTCCGAATTTCTGCCGCGGCACGGCTCGCAGGGGCGCTGTTTACAGCAGCCCTTTTATGGGCGCTGGTTTTATGGGCTCTCATGTGAGGGAGCGGGCCTCTCGCTGATGGATATCGCGATCCGTTTCAAAGACGTGACATTTGGCTACAATCGCCATCCGGCAGTGCATCATCTCAATGGCGATGTCGAGCAAGGGGCGCTGCTTGCTATCTGCGGTCCGAATGGGGCTGGCAAATCCACGTTGCTCAAGGGCATCGCCGGGGCGCTAGCGCCGCTTTCGGGGGCGGTCATTCTGCCCCGCACAAAACCGCAGGACATTGCCTATTTGCCGCAGGCTGCCGATATCGACAAAAGTTTCCCGGTGAACGTGTTTGACATTGTTGCGATGGGGCTTTGGAGGCGCTGCGGCGCTTTTGGCGGAATATCCCGCAATGATACCGCAAAAATCCAGGAGGCTATCGCAGCAGTTGGCCTTGAAGGCTTCGAGACCCGGCCGATTGCAAGCCTCTCGGGCGGCCAGTTGCAAAGAATGCTGTTTGCGCGGCTGCTGATGCAGGATGCCGGGCTCATTCTCCTTGATGAGCCATTTACCGCAATCGATTCCAAGACCGTTGCCGATCTCCTGGATCTTGTAAGGCATTGGCATAAGGAGCATCGAACCGTGCTCGTCGTCTCCCATGACCTTGACCTTGTGCGCGAGCATTTTCCGGAGACGCTCCTGCTTGCCCGCGAGCAGATCGCCAAAGGGACAACAGGCGCCGTATTAACGCCGGAGAATCTGCTCAAGGCGCGCTCTATGGTCGAGGCCTTTGACAAGAATGCGCAGGCTTGCGCCCGCGCGGCCTAGCTGCGATGGGCGGACGGTTTTGCTCAGCCTCGGGGTGCAGTTGTGCAATGGCATGATATTTTCATTGCTCCATTCACTGAATTTGCTTTCATGCGCAGGGCGCTCGCTGGCGCGGTTTCGCTTGCGGCCGCAGGCCCTCCTCTTGGCGTCTTTTTGATTTTGCGCCGCATGTCGCTGACAGGCGACGCGATGGCGCACGCGATCTTGCCGGGCGCCGCGATTGGCTATTTCGCAGCCGGGCTTTCTCTTGGGCCCATGACCATTGGAGGGCTTGCCGCAGGGCTCTTTGTCGCTGTCGGGTCGGGCGTTGTGGCCCGAACGACGATCCTGCGCGAGGATGCATCCCTTGCTGCCTTTTATCTCATATCACTCGCGCTTGGCGTGACCATCGTTTCCATACGCGGCTCGAACATCGACCTTTTGCATGTGCTTTTCGGCAGCGTGCTCGCCCTTGACAATGCAACGCTTATTCTGCTCGCCGCTATCGCCAGTGTAACGCTAGCAGCTCTGGCTCTTCTTTACCGGCCTTTGGTCATGGAAACCGTCGATTCTGGGTTTCTTGCCTCGGTGAGCAAGAGCGGAGGAGCCGTCCAAGTGGCCTTCCTTGCCCTTGTGGTCTTGAATCTTGTCGGCGCGTTTCATGCGCTCGGCACGCTGCTTGCGGTCGGAATCATGATGCTGCCCGCAGCTTCCGCAAGGCTCATAACCCAGGACATGACGGCAATGATCGGGCTTGCGGCTGCGCAGGGCATCCTGGCGGGCTATGCCGGGCTTATAATTTCCTACCATGCTGGCCTTCCATCAGGCCCGCTCATCACTTTGATCGCAGGTTTCCTTTATCTCTTGGCCCTGATTTTCGGACCGGCGGGCGGATTGCTGCGCCGCATTGCCCCGGGGCAGCACCTGGAAGCCTGATTCCTGTGACTTAGCCAATGCGAGACTATCTGTGATAAGAATATGTAACGTTATAACTTGTTTTCTAATGGCTCTTTCGCTGATGGAGCCAGCAGCCCTGGCCGATCCGCGAGCCCGGCTGCCGGTTGTCGCGACTTTCTCCATTCTCGCCGACTTCGTCTCCAATGTGGGCGGTGAGCGGGTTGAGGTTGCCGCCCTCGTTGGCCCCAATGGAGACACGCATGTTTACCAGCCGTTCCCTGCTGATGCCGAGCGCCTCGGCAAGGCGCGGCTCATCGTGGAAAATGGCCTTGGGCTTGAAGGATGGATTGACCGGCTTGTCCTGGCATCAGGCGCAAAAGCCCCGGTCATCGTCGCGGCAAAAGGCATAAAGCCGCTGCAAATGCGCGAGGATGGGCGGATCGGGGAGGACCCTCACGCCTGGCAATCGGTTGCCAATGCCAAAATCTATGCCGCCAATATCCGGGATGGGCTGATTGCGGCCGACCCCGAAGGCGAAGCCGAATACCGCGCCAATGCCGAAGCCTATCTTGCCAAGCTCAGTGCATTGGAAAACGAAATCCGCGCGGAAATCGCCAAAATCCCGCCAGAGCGCCGGCAAATCATTACGACCCACGACGCCTTCGGATATTTCGGGACCGCCTATGGATTCCAATTCATTGCGCCTGAAGGGATCTCAACCGAAACCGAAGCAAGCGCGCGCGACGTTGCCAAGATTATCCGGCAGATCAAAGCAAAGAAGATCCCCGCTGTTTTTCTCGAAAACGTCACCGATCCGAGATTGATCCGGAGAATTGCGGCCGAAACCGGCGCCAAGATTGGCGGCTCCCTCTACTCGGATGCGCTCTCACCGCCGGATGGCCCAGCGCCTTCCTATATTGACATGATGCGGCACAATGTCCGCGAGCTCACGGCGGTATTGGCAGAATAGCAGCAGGGCCTGGACTTCTTTATCGCTCAAAAAAGGCTCGCGCGAGCCGCCCCTTTGCCATTAACAGGAAGGGCGCGCGCAGATGCTGCCGCCCTGGTCTTGATTGATCCAAAGAACGCTTTTCCGTAATCAAGAGGGCGCGCTGCAGCCCACGCGCCCTGATTACTGGCAGTTCGGCGCTAGCCAAAGGTGTTCCCGCATGAATGAGAAGATCCCAGTGACCGTTCTGACCGGCTATCTCGGCGCGGGCAAGACCACGCTCCTCAACCGCATCCTCTCAGAGGGCCACGGGCAAAGATTCGCGGTCATTGTGAATGAATTCGGCGAGATCGGCATCGATAACGGCCTCGTCATCGGGGCGGATGAGGAAGTGTTTGAGATGAACAATGGCTGCGTCTGCTGCACCGTCCGCGGCGATCTCATCCGCATCATCGAGGGCCTTCTCAAGCGCAGGAGCAGATTCGACGCGATCATTGTCGAGACGACGGGCCTGGCTGACCCGGCGCCAGTTGCTCAAACATTCTTTGCAGATGCCGCAGTGCGGGAAGCAGCGCGGCTCGACGCGGTTGTGACCGTCGCCGATGCAAAGTTTCTGGCTGAACGGCTCCGGGATGCGCCAGAGGCGAAGACCCAGATTGCCTTTGCCGATGTGATCATTTTAAACAAGATTGATCTGGTTGATGCGGTCGCCATTCACGATACCGAGGCGCGCATCCGCGCAATCAACCCCTATGCCAAGCTGCTCAAGGCGTCGAAATGCGCCGTGCCCCTCGATGCTATACTCGGGCGCAACGCCTTTGACTTGGAGCGCATTCTCGAGATCGAGCCCGGTTTTCTCGATGGCGAGGGCCATCATGACCACCATGGGCACGCCGGAGACGGGCACGGTCATGCCGGAGCGGCAGCGCCGCTCGCGCATCACCACGGCGAAGAGATGCAGTCCGTCTCTATGTCGATCGAAGGCGATGTCCATCCGGAGAAATTTCTTCCCTGGCTGCAGGATTATATCCAAAAGGAAGGCGCCTCGATCCTGCGCTCCAAGGGCATCCTTTCCTTTAAAGACGAGCAGAAGCGCTTTGTCTTTCAAGGCGTGCATATGCTTCTTGAGGGCGAGCTCCAGCGCGAATGGAAGCCGGGCGAAAAGCGCCTGAGCAAGCTCGTCTTTATCGGCCGCAATTTGAACGCGGAGGAGATCCGGCAGGGGTTTGCGGCTTGCAAGGCGTGATGCTTTGACGGTGATGCGGCAAGCGCTAGGAGAGTCTTTGATGGCTGCCACGTCTCTTGCCGCCCATGTCACACCCCTCGAAGCCGGGGCGCCCGTTGCCGCGGCGGCTTTTCTTGGGGAAACGCCCGCGCTTGCGCTCGACGACGGCCATATTCTGCTCTTCGTGCCGGATGGCCCAAGGCGCGTCGCGGCGCATCCATGCGCGGCCATTCTCGCGACCGCCGCAACGAAGAAGGCGTTTTTCACCGGCGGTGACGACGGCCGGGTCAGGGCAACCGCTGCAGACGGCACAGTGCAGGAGATCGCCGACGAAAAGGGGCAATGGATCGACGCGCTTGCCGCCCGCGATGACGGCGCGGCGGCGTGGTCGAGCGGAAAGAAGGTGTGCGCCCGCGATGCCGCGGGAAACACAGCGGCCTTTGCGGCCCCTTCGAGCGTGCGGGGCCTCGCCTTCATGCCCAAGGGCTACCGGCTTGCCATCGCTCATTATGGCGGCGCCACCTTATGGTTTCCGAATGCTGCCGCCCCGCCCGAGCGCTTCGAGTGGAAAGGCTCGCATCTTTCCATTACCGCCTCGCCCGATGGGCGCTTTCTTGTGACCGCCATGCAGGAGAACACGCTTCACGCCTGGCGCATTGCCGATAAGAAGGAGATGCGCATGAGCGGCTATCCTGCCAAAACCCGCTCGCTTTCGTGGTCTTCTGACGGAGACTGGCTCGCGACATCGGGCGCCGATGCGGCAATCGTCTGGCCGTTCAAGGATAAGGAGGGCCCTCTCGGCAAGGCGCCCCTCGAATGCGGGCTGCGCCCTGCCCAGGTGAGCTGCGCCGCCTTCCGTCCGAAGTCTCCTGTCGTGGCCCAGGGTTACAGCGACGGCGTCATTCTTCTGTGCCGGGTGCCGGACGGTGCCATAGTCATCGTCCGCCCCTTCGCTGAGAGCTTGGGAGCCATCACTGCGCTTACGTGGGACCGGAATGGCGGCAGGCTTCTCTTTGGGGCAGCGGATGGCGCGGCCGGCCTGCTTGAAATGCCCCGCTAATGCAACCCGCAAAGCCGCGGCCCGGTCAGCATCTTTGCCCTGATGAGCCGCGAATTCCCTCCCCCCTTGCTGCAAGCCTTTGATGTTTGTTGCACAGCTTCCACCCAATCCCGCGTCCTCTGCTCTGGATCGGGGCGGCGAAGGATGTCGGTTACAACGGCAGCGCTATCGGCTCCGGCTTCAAGCACGGGCTTGACGCGCTCCAGCGTGATCCCGCCGATCGCAACGAGCGGCAGACTGCCGATTATTGCCTTCCATTCCGCAAGCCGGGGCAGGCCCTGCGGCGGGAAAGGCATTGCCTTCAAAAGCGTGGGATAGATTGGGCCGAGAGCCACATAATCCGGCTTTGCTTCGAGCGCGCGGGCAAGCTCAGCCTCGTCATGCGTCGAGATGCCCAATTTCAATCCAGCCCGCCGGATCGCGGGCAAATCGGCATGCTCCAAATCATCCTGACCGAGATGGACAAAATCGCAGCCCGCCTCAATCGCCTCCTGCCAATAGTCGTTCACAACAAGCTGCGCCCCATAATGCGCGCAGAGCGCCTTCGCTTTTCCGATCTCTTCGAGGACCGTTTCGCGAGGCTTCTCCTTAATCCTCAATTGCACGAGCTTTACGCCGCATGGCAGGAGGCGGGCGATCCATCCGGCACTGTCAACGATCAGGTAGAAGGGATCAAGCACGCGCAAGGTCACTGAAGGCGCGGCCGGCCACCGGGGTCGAAGGGGCGGCCATATCCCGCGGCTGCACCGGATCGGCAAGATAACCGAGCCGACCCGCTGCGACCGCCTGCGCAAAGGCCCTGGCCATCGCTACGGGATCCCCTGCCCTGGCAATCGCAGTGTTCGAAAGGACGGCATCGAACCCCATCTCCATAGCCGCAGCCGCATGGGACGGCGTGCCAAGACCCGCGTCGATAATGATCGGCACACCGGGAAAATGAGCCCGCAGGGATCTCAAAGCATAGGGATTGTTAAGCCCGCGGCCGGACCCAATGGGAGAGCCCCAGGGCATCAAGACCTCGCAGCCTGCACCGAGAAGCTTTTCGGCGGCGACGAGATCCTCGGTCGTGTAGGGGAAGACGCAGAAGCCTTCGCGGGAAAGGATCGAGGCCGCCTCGACGAGCCCAAACACATCGGGGTGCAGCGTGTCCTCCTCGCCAATAACTTCAAGCTTAATCCAAGGGGTTTCGAAAACCTCGCGCGCCATTTGCGCCGTCGTCACCGCCTCCTTGACGCTGCGGCATCCGGCAGTATTCGGAAGCACGCGCACGCCAAGGCTGCGAATGAGGGACCAGAAACTCTGGCCTGCGCGGCTGCCGCCGGACTCGCGCCGCAAAGACACGGTGACGACTTCGGCATTGGCGGCAGCGACCGCGCGCGCGAGAATCGCAGGGGAAGGATATTGCGCCGTCCCCGCCAAGAGCCTCGAGGAGAGCTCGGTGCCGTAAAGGCGCAAAGGATCGGCACCCGAAACGGCTTTGCCGCCGGAGAGCATCTCAGCCTCCCTGGCGCGGAACGAGGATTTCGACACAATCGCCCTCCCGCAGGGGCGTCTTGTCCCGCTCGCGCTTTGGGACGAAATCCTGATTGAGCGCGGTCGCAACGGCGGCGCCGCGGTAATCAAGCTCGCTCAGGAGCGCGGCAAGCGTTGCCGCCGAAACGTCAAGCGCTTCGCCGTTTACCGTGATACGCATCCATGACCTCCGGAAAATAGGCGCCTTCGAGGGCATACTGCACGGCCCGGCGGGCCAGAGCTGGCGCCGCCAAGAAGCCATGCCGGTAAAGCCCATTGATATAAAGCGTGCGGCCCTGGCAGCGGATCTTCGGAAGATTATCGGGGAAAGCGGGCCGCACGCCGCAGCCCGTCTCAACCACTTCGGCTTCCGCAAAGGCCGGATGGAGAGCATAGGCAGCCCCAAGCAGTTCGAGCATGGACCGCGCGGTGATCCGCCCCGCCTCCTCGTTTTCGATCATTGTCGCGCCAGCCATGAAGCGCCCGTCCCCGCGCGGCACGATATAGATGGGGAAACGGGGGTGGAGGAGACGCACAGGGCGGCTCAACGAGACCTCGCGGGTGGCCAGGACGAGCATCTCGCCCTTCACCCCGCGCAGATCGGGCAGAGCGCCGCGTGCTGCGAGCCCGCGGCAGTCCACGGTCCAATCGGCGCGGGATGAAAGGCTCTCAGCGCCAAAGCGGATCGTGACATTCTGGCAAGCGGCGAGACGGCGGGCAAGGCTGTCAAGAGCCTTCCTAGGTTCGAGATGCCCCTCGCCAGGAAAGTAGAGCGCCTCCTCGAAGCGCCCAGCAAGATCGGGTTCAAGCGCCGCGATCCGCTCCGCACCGGCGCGTTCGTAACCTGTTGCGCGACGGGCGAAACGGTCAAGCTCAGGCCTATCCCGGCTGCTGGCGACGACCAGCGTGCCCTTTATCTCTACACCGGGGACTGTCTCAAACCAGAATTTGAGCGACTCGCGGCCAAGAGTGAGGATTATCTCCTCCGAGGCTTCGGCCTCGCACCAGGGGGCCAGCATGCCGCCAGCGAAACGGGAGCAGCCGAGCCCAGGCCCCGTTTCACGCTCCGTGAGCTCGACCTCACAGCCCCGTTCTGCGAAGGCAAGGGCCGCTGTCAGGCCAGCCACGCCGGCGCCGATGATATGCACGCGCATGGTCTAGCCCTCCGCCCCTGGCGGCAGCGAGGCAAGCATGGCATGGGCAAAAGGAAAGCGGTTTGAGGGCATTGCATGACCATCCCTACGCCAGTGCGAACTGGATCAGGTTCGAAGGGTCGCCGGGCCGCACTTACGCGCCGCCAGCCTCTCAGCCCCCTGCCGGGGCTCCCCTAGGCAGCTCTCAATTCACTAGGCTTGGGCGCATTCCACGTCAAGCCACATTTGCCGGCCGGAATGAACAGCAGCCCTGGCCTTCCCTTGCCTTTTCGTCCCGGCTGTGCAACGCAACAGGCACAGCCTTCGACCGGAACCGCAATGAAAGCCGTTCACGTCCTGAATGGGCCGAACCTCAATCTCCTCGGCTCACGGGAACCCGAAATCTATGGCCGTGAGACCCTCGCGGATATCGAGGCGCGGCTTGCTTCGCGCTGCAAGCAGTCAGGACTGACCTTGCATTTCCGCCAATCGAACCATGAGGGCGAACTTGTCAGCTGGGTTCAGGAGGCAGGCCGCGCGGGCGAGCCCGTGATCTTGAATGCGGGAGCCTATTCTCACACCTCGATTGCGCTTTGCGATGCGATCAAGGCCGCAAAGGCGGATGTCATCGAAGTGCATCTTTCGAATATTCACGCGCGCGAAGAATTTCGCCGCCGCTCTTTGATCGCGCCAGTCGCGCAAGGGGTTATCCTGGGCTTCGGCGCCCTTTCATACGACCTTGCGCTTGAAGCCTTTCTGATCCGCGCCAATGCCGCAAACGAGAGAAGAAAAGCATGAAATATCCAGAGGACAAACTGGATTCGAGCCCGCAGGCGGCGGCGATCGATACGGGCTCGGTCGTGATCCTAGCCGAACTCGTCGCCCGCCTCGGGCTTGCGGAGATCGAGGTCAAGAAGGGCGATTTCAAAGTCCGGATCGTGCGCCAAGCGCCGCTAGCACCTGTCCCGCAGGCACCCGCTCCACCGGCGCCAACCATTGCAGCTGCCCCGCCAGCTCCGTCGCCGCTCAAAACCGATGGCCCTGGAACGGTGAAATCGCCCATGGTCGGGACAGCCTATTTGCGGCCCTCGCCCGACGCGGCGCCCTTCGTCGAGGTGGGCGCGAAGGTCAAAGCCGGCGACAAGGTCCTGCTGGTTGAGGCGATGAAGACATTCAACGAGATCCTTGCACCCCGCGATGGCATTGTGACTGGCATCCTTGTCGAGGATGGGCAGCCTGTCGAATATGGCCAGCCGCTGCTTGTAATCGAATAAACTCATCAGGCGGCGAACGCGCATGTTTGACAAGATTCTCATCGCGAACCGTGGCGAAATCGCATTGCGGATCTTGCGCGCGGCAAAGGAGCTTGGAATAGCGACTGTCGCCGTTCATTCAACGGCCGATGCCGATGCGATGCATGTAAAATTGGCCGATGAATCGGTTTGCATCGGGCCTCCCCCCGCGCGCGACTCCTATCTGAACATTCCGGCGCTTCTCGCCGCCTGCGAGATCACCGGCGCCGAAGCCCTGCATCCCGGATACGGATTTCTTGCCGAGAATGCGAGGTTCGCGGAAATTCTCGCCGACCATCATATCGTCTTCATCGGCCCCAAGCCCGAGCATATCCGAATGATGGGAGACAAGGTCCAGGCCAAAGCGACCGCGATGCGGCTTGGCATACCTTGTGTTCCCGGCTCGCCAGGCCCCATCACCAATGACCAGCAGGCGCTGGCTATTGCCCGGTCGCTGGGCTTCCCGGTCCTCGTCAAAGCGGCAGCGGGGGGCGGCGGTCGGGGCATGAAGATCGCGCGCGCACCAGACGATCTTCCCGCCGCGCTTGACGCCGCCCGGCTCGAGGCAAAATCCGCTTTTGGCGACGACTCGGTCTATCTTGAAGCTTTTCTCGAAAAGCCCCGTCACATCGAAATCCAGATTCTCGGCGATGGTCATGGCAAGGCCATTCATCTTGGCGAGCGCGATTGCTCCTTGCAGCGCCGGCACCAAAAGGTCTGGGAGGAGAGCCCCTCGCCCGCTCTGAATTCGTCCCAGCGGCTCGAAATTGGCGAGATCTGCGCGAATGCCATGCGCCAGCTCGGCTATTCCGGCGCTGGAACGATCGAGTTCCTCTACCAGGATGGCAAATTTTTCTTCATTGAGATGAATACGCGGATCCAGGTCGAGCATCCGGTCACAGAAATGATTACCGGTGTCGATCTCGTGAACGAGCAAATCAGAATTGCCGCGGGCTCCCCCTTGACACTCAGCCAGGAGGACGTCGTCTTCAACGGTCATGCCATCGAATGCCGGATCAATGCCGAGAATTCCGCAACCTTCCGGCCCTCGCCGGGCAAGATTGCCTATTATCACCCCCCTGGCGGCCTCGGGGTGCGCGTCGACAGCGCGGTCTATGCCGGCTACGCAATCCCCCCGAATTACGATTCTTTACTTGCCAAGCTCATTGTCCACGGCCGCAACCGGAATGAGGCGCTGATGCGCCTGCGCCGTGCTCTCGACGAATTCATTATCGACGGGATCGACACCACAATTCCGCTGTTTCAGACTCTGGTCCGCAATCCGGATATCCAAAACGGCCTTTACGATATTCACTGGCTTGAAAATTTTCTTGCCTCTGGCGGCATGGGCGAGGTTTCCGAATAGCAAGGATGTTCTTGCTGCCGGTTTCCAGCCGCACCCCCGGCTTCACCGGGCGGTTAAAGTTGCTGCGCGGATTAGCAGGACAGCCAGAACCCCGTCCGGACGCACCGGCCGTCCTTTGCGGCAGTCACGCAGCGGCCTTCCCTCAGAGCGCGCTGGGAGAACTGGAACTTCTCGGAAAACGAAACTGCCCGCCCTGAAGCGGCCAGGACAAAACGTCTGCCGCCTTGCCACGTCTCTTGCGCGCTCTCAGTGCCGTGGCGGCCAAACAGGGGCGGTCTTGTCCGCGCAAACTCCCGGCGCCCCCCTGCTGCAGCTGCATGGCTGCGGCCGCAGCTCAGGCAACTGCGCTCAACGTTCAATCTCAGGGGCAAGCAGGCTTATATTCGATCTGAAAACCTAAAAGGTTGAGGTTAAAGGTCGGAATGTCGACTTCAATATAATAGAACGAGTTCGTGGCCGTGATTGCTGGGGCATTGATCACATTTGTTGTTGCGACCCGCACTTTGTTAACGACCGGGAGGGCGCTGCTGACTTTGGCGATCTGGACCGGCACATTAAAAGGATTGCCCCCAACAACATAGGTCTTGCGGAAAAGGCGAGCGGTCATGGTGTCGGCTTGATTGATGTCATGATACACCATTGAGAAGCTGCAAATCTTTTGCCCAGCGGTTACCGGGAACACGACCGGGACGAAATAACGGCCATTGGGTTTTTGGCCTACGAACACACCTTTGTTCTCTTCCGCGTTATCGATGTTGTCAAAAGAACAAGGGCAGCGCAGGACGAGACCGGTCGCTGAAATCGACAAGGTCTCGGCCTTGGCTGGAGCATTAAAACTAAAAGTTAGCGCGGCCAGCGCGAGCAAAGCCCGGCTCCTTCCCCGGATCAGCGCGGGCGCCAGATTCGTGATGGTTGATGCAGCAAATTTCGCTGCTGCGGTTTCTTTCACTGCTTGCAATATCATTGGCTGTCTCCTTGTTGGCTCATGGATTGCGCAGCCGTGGCCACAGATTCAACTCAAGATGTAAAATGCTCTTCGTGAGAACCTTGCGCTGCCCCGGGGGGCATTGCGCATCCAGGGGTTTGCGCGAATCCTTTGAAGGGATGCGATCAGTGCTTGCGCCCGATGGGGGCGGCTTACGAAACATGCGGACGCCGCAGCACCTGCTCAGGCCTGGGATCAATCGTTATAGAAAGCTTCAAGAAGCATGAAGCAGCCCTCGGCTTTGCTGGACGGGCGGAACACGCCGCCATCTGCTAGCGGCAGGTGAAACAGCAGCGTATTGCCGCCGCCCCCGCTGCAACGCACGAAACCGAGTTTCTGCGTCACGACAGCCAGGTAGTCGTTCTTTCGCACTCTAACATTCACAGGAAACGATTCGATCTGATACGTCAGGCCATTGCAATGTTTGGGATCGCCCAGATAGTTGATTTGCGGGCCCGTGCGGATCACCCGCGCCATCTTTGTGTTTGGATTTGCGCGGGCAATTTGCAAGGCGAAAGAGCCGGGAGCGCATGCGATCAGGCTGATCTTGGAGATAATGCCATCCTTCGGCGCCAAATGCCCATTAATGCAAGTGCCGAATTCGCACTGATAGGCCTGCATCAGCACCCATGTGCAATCAGGACGCGCATTGTTCACCGAGCAAAAAATACCGGAACCCGCATTGGATGGCTGGGTTTTGTTGTCGAGTTTCGCGCCAAACCGCGTTGTGCTCGATGCCTCTGTGCTTATAATAAACGCGGTGGCGGTCACGGCGAGAAGTGCGAAAAATATTCGCTGAAGCAT
Source organism: Methylocella sp. (assembly GCA_035687205.1). GTDB lineage: Bacteria > Pseudomonadota > Alphaproteobacteria > Rhizobiales > Beijerinckiaceae > Methylocapsa. Next base: position 39,755 of record DASRYK010000041.1, read on the forward strand.
TGCGCCCTCCCTGAATAGTTTCAATTACTGATTATTTTCGCATCAACAATTTTGACGGACAGCAAGTTTTTCAATGCTAATGTCAAAATGGAAATCGCGCAACGCCCGGGATGCTCCGTGCTGCGAGATCCCGGAGCCGCAAAACTCTAAATCGAGCCGCCAGCATGGCAGACGGCTGATAGACACGAATATCCGGGAGGGATGCAGATCTTGCCCGTTTTTCCCCCGCGGTTGCTTTCGCCGTTAACGGAGCCGCTGGGGCATGACGCGCTCAGATCTTGCGGCTGTCGTAGGCCCAATGCAGCAGCGCTTGCCGCTGACGCGGCCTGCACAGGAGATTGCCGGGCTCACAATGGCGTTTGATCTGCGCAACGTGCCTCCGGATTGCCTTCCACCTCCCAATCTGGCGCGCATCCTCCTCTGGCATGCGACGCCCCAGGTAGTAGCGGCAATACCACTGGAACCAGCCGCGCGGATCATCGGGATGAATCCAGCCCTTCTTTCGCCAAAGCGCCAAGGGCTGGCTGGCATCGACGCCGAAATAGTGTTAAGAGAAGGGTCGGGGCGGGAAGGCGAAAGCTTGGCGCGGGCAAACCAGCTCGCGGGGTATTCCTCGCGGCAATCCGTCATGTACTTGCCGCCGAAAACACCCAGAGCAAGCATTTCCTTGGGTGTAAGCTCGGGCTTAAAACCGGGATCGAAATTCCGGCCCGCTGGCTCGCTGAGCACGTAGCGATAGCCCTTCTGCATCTTGTCGTTGACGGTCACAACCTTGCATCTTTGCCTCGGCATGGCAATCGTGGAGAATTCAATTAGGCCCCAGGCATTCATTAGCCTGCCATCTGAAAAATCCGCAAGAAGTGAGGCCTGCTCCCTCAAACACGCGCACCCCCTATGCCGCTGAGAAGCATTGTACATGCCAGCCGCTGCGGCCGCCATCTGGACGCATGGCCATCAAATGAGGGGCCATGGCCCGCGCCCCGGCAAGCTTCCCCGCGGCAGCGGAATGGCCAAACATAGGAGAGAAAGAACGAGGCCGAGGAGGACCACCGATGCGATCATGCCCGCATTGGCAGCATCGGCAGAATGCGGTTTGCGGGCTCGCGCGATCCATAACTCCCTCGGTTGATCGGGCGAGCGCAATCAAGTCCGACAGGCCGATGAGAGCAACTGCCTCAACATCAAGGCATGATGAAGCATCAAGGTTATCTACCGCGCCGTTTTTTTATTGCTGGGCATACCGAGCGGATCATTCGCAAGCACATTGCATTGCGCCATTAGTGACAGCGTTTATTCCGGCCGATGCCAGGGTACGCGCGGAACCGCACGAAGGTGAACGTGGAAACGCGCCGCCCATCGTCGCCTTCTTCAACATCCCGTTTGCTTGTTGCGGCGAGACAGGTAATGCCGCGCGCTTGCAACTCGCGAACCAATTCAACCGTGAGGGTGAATTCCCCTTGCACGAGAGCATGCGACGTCTCAGGTGGAACCTTGGCGGCGCACTCCTTTGCAAGCGCCTTGATCTCCTTTTCGCCGGCATCAGGCGGAACGGCGGGAAATGCGATGTCCTCAATGCGCTCGGCGAGGGCGAGCGCCGCCTTCGTCTGCGCTTCGTCCCACTTCGCGCTCGGATGATTGGAGAGATTGACGAAGCAGGCGCCGCGTTGCGCTTCAGAGGCGATTCTCAATTTCTCCACGACGAGGCTCTTCACGGTCTCGGCAATATCTGCGGCCCTTTGCGTGCTCGGCCGGTATTGGGCATGGAGAAAATCATTGCGGCGATCGGTAACTTCTTGAAAGTCAGGGTCGTGCTTGCTGGCGCGCTCTTCCGCACGTTTGCGCTCCTTGCTGTCGAACGTGGTTGCACCTGGAACAAGAGCCGTCTTTGGTGCGTAGAGATTGATCCAGCCTTCGCGGACGGTCGCGGCGGCTTCAAGGTAGCGGCCCAGTCGCAGATACAATTTCGCCAACTCCACGACCGCTTTGCGGCCTTCTGGACCAGATAGGTCCTGCCCTGCATCTGCAATCGGCTTAGTTAATTCAACAACACGGTCCAGAACATCCGCCAAGGGCGGGGCGTATTGCTTAACGTGCTCTTGTGCCTCTTGAGCCCTTTTGAGGAGGTTGGAGACGGACGAGCTTGTTGATTCGCGTCCTATCAACAGATCGCCGGTCCTCAGAGTCTCAAGATCGGCTCCGAAATCGTGCAGGGCGGTTCCCAACTTATCGAGATTGGGGCGATCGCCCTGCTTCCCACTCTCGGCCCACGCCTTCGCAAGCGCGCGGCCCAGGCGCATGGTCTCATGCGCGGCCTCTTGAGCACGTCCGGTTTTGAAGAGCATCCTGAGACTTTGCGCCCAGTCAAGAAGGGCAATGAACTCCGTGATTTCCCATATTGGCGTGAAGTTTCCGTGTCTTGCGTCAAATGCTGCGTAGCAGACACGAAGCTCAGGTGGTGTTTCGTCAATAGCGCGGACGAAAGCGACAATTGAAGCGGCAAACAGAGGCTGGGAGCGAAACCCGTGCGTAACATCAAGCATGACGGGTCCGTCACAATCTCGAAGCTGATGCTTCAGTAACCGAAACTGGTCCCATCGTTCGTCCGCGTTTTTGCCCATGGGAATCCGGACGAAGATTGGAGCAGGCAGATTGCCTTCGCGCAACGCCTCCTCTAGACCGCTTTTGTGCTGATCCAATGCTTGGTCGGTCGCGAGAACGGTAACTTCCCTGGCCTTGAAGATTTCAGCAAACGCGCGACCGACATACCGGGTTGGCCGAGCCTGCGAATGCTCGCCGAATTGACAGACTGTCTCTTGATAGTTGCCCGTCCCCAGGAAGGTTACCAATCGTGTGACTTGTATCACTCCGCTCGACTCGCTCATTGTGGCCGTGCCTCGTTTTCTCCGAACCCTCCTTTGGCAGCATCCGCCATCATCGCCTTCGATCTCTGCCGCGACCGCCCTGTCCTTTGCCCGTCACACGCCTGGCGCGCGCTTCCTCTTCCGGTGTCGGAAATTTGAAAGCGGTTGCGCTGGCGACTATGAGCTGGAGCGTATCGCCGGGCTTTTTATCTGCAGGAACGGCGTCGCTGTTTTCTATGTTTCCGATGAAACCCGAAGGCGGATGCTTAGCCTTCCACTGACCTTTTTTGGTCCGCTCCTCAAGCAGCCTGGCTTCGACCTTCTCGCCGGGCTTCGGCCGCGCGATCCTTCCGAGCGCGGACTCGGCAGGTTTGCCGGCACCCGGCCCTGCAGCGGACGAGGGCGTGGCGCTTTCATCTCGAGAGCCAGGAACGAGCTGGCCGTATCCGCTGCTGGTCTTGCCCCCGGCGCCCCACTCGGCCAGCGCTTCGCGCAAAATCTCCATGGCGAGACCGGTCCAAGCCTCCGCTTTTTCGGGCGGCGTGTCGGCCAGGCCCGACCAGGAGAGGCGCACGTCGAACGTTCCGGCCACCGACAGGAAGGATACCGGATTCGGGCTGTCGAAGTCCGTGGGAGCCGGCGCATTTTCGCTCTGCCATTGCGGATGATGCGGTGTCATCACGTCAAGGCGCAACGCGCCGTCATCCACTGATTCCGGAACGATCCAGGCATCATGGAACGTGATGACGCTGCCGTCCTCTGTGGTGCCGAAGAGCAGCCGATGATAGTCGCCTTCAACCTTGTCGGCTGAGCGTTTGCGCCGAAATCGCTTGTTTTCTTGAGGAGCGTTGTCACCGAGGTGGCGCTGCCCCCACACATCGTCGCAATAGTGCGATGCGAGCCCCTTCAGCGCCGATCCCGGAATGATGGGAACGCCGTAGGTATGGTGAAGCCGCAACCCTGTCTCCAGAACGTTCTCGGAGCCGAGCCCCACGATGAGCCGGCCCGCGGTGGTCAGCCGCTCCGACCGAAACGGTCTGTCTCCGGCAAACGACCGCTCCCATCGCCGGTACGCCTCGGCATACACCGCGCGGAGCAGGTCGCTTCGCGCGGCCTCGCGCGTCGCATCGAGGAGCTTTCGGCGTTCTTCCGGGTCCGACTGACTGATCAAGTATCTCTGCAGGATCAGACCAGGGTGGTTGCCGCGCCGGCGGCTCTCAGCAAGCTTGACGATCTCCTGCCGCACGACACTCACTCCGCCCCGTGGGCTTCGGCATACCGCTTGAGCCAGCCGGCGGCCTGAAGTGCGTTTCTGCTCAGGCGAATGTAGGCCGGCACGAGGCTGTTCCGGCTCGCTTCTTCGAGCGCCTTCGGCGTCCCAAGATCGCGATGTCCTGCCGCCGCCAGGACCGCAGCGACATCCTCCAGATATTCGTCCCGTTTCTTCGCCCGTGCAAAGGCGACCGCCTGCGCAAGACCACAGGCGTGAATCAAGGACGGAAACGAACGCGCGAAGCTTGTGAACTCGCTATCCGGTTTACGATTTGCGATCCGGTCGTAGGCGGCCTGCGCCATGTTCTGGCTGTTGGTGAGTTCCATGATCAGCTCCCGCCTTGCGTTCGCGTGAACACGCAGCGCACGCGCCCTCGCCCGACGGTCGCCTTGCCGCCGATCTGCAGCAGCAGCGGCTTGGTGGCGAACTCGTTGATAAGATCGCCCGCCGTGACGCCGTTTGCTTCCCGTGAATAGACTCGGTCACAAGTGACGAGCCCCGAAAGGATGGTCTCCGCCGGCAGCGCTTCCTCATTCCAAAGGGCGCCTTGCGCCACCGTTTTGAGATCGTCGTCGATGCGGACGCGCGCGGAGACTTCGGTGCCGGTTTCCGTCAGGAAGTCGAACACCACATTGGGCACGACCGCGAATCTTTCGACGAATACATCGCGCCATGCCTTGTTCTCGTCGCCCGGGAACACCCACTGAGCCAATTGCTGGGCCCACGTCGAGGTCGCGGCGCATTCCTTCCCGGCGAGGTCGAGATCTTCAAGGAAGATGCGGCCATTGTCCTCGAGCTTCGTGCGGTTGCTCCGATGAATTTCGCCGTCGCTCACGCTCGGAGGTTCAGGCGGAAGATCGACCATCCCTGCGAGGCGGAGATCGCGCCGCAGCATCTCCAGCGCAAGCGGCGAGGTGCACCAGGCAAACGTGCCCAGAAAGCTCCGGATCGGCAGACAGACGAGCCGCGCGTCGGTCGGGATCAGCGCGCCGGCATTGGAGGCGTTGTCTTGATCGGATGCGCGCCCGAATGCGAGCCGCAGCTTTGGGTCCGAACTGCGCTTGTCTTCCGTCGCGCCATAATAATCTGCCCACACGCCTTTGAAGGCCGGGCCGGGAATGACCGGCCAGTTCGTGACCTTATCGCGGTGGATCGGCAGATCGATGTATCCGACGCCGCGGCCTGTTCCCACATGGGTCGGCGACAAGGTGTGCAGCCAGTAGATCTGCGTGTTTTCCATGGAGCCCCCTTGTTCTTGCGTTCACCAGACGCCCCAGGCGGCGAGGCCAAAGCCGTCGCGCCGATCCTGCTCATCGTCGCTCACCGGTTCGAGCCAGCGATCGCCAAGGCCGGATGCCTTCCCGCCGACGACCTCGAAGAAGTAGACGCCGCCGGCCGGCACCATGCGCTTCACCGGCTTTGGGCCGCGCGGCTGCCCGGGAAGCTCCGCGAGCGACCATCCCGAGACGGCCTTCCAACGCTGGATGCTGACGCCGACCAGCCGTAAGCGGACATTAGCGCGCGGCGGTGAGCCAACCAGCGCATTGTCCAGCCATCCCGGCTTCCACCCGTCGCTGAAGACCGCTGGCGTGGCCAGCACCATTTTCACCCCCTGTTTCACCCCCTGTGTTTGCGCCAGCACGTCGCGAATCTTCTGCGGGCAATTCCAGGCATCAGCCTCGGCGGTCGCCTGCCAGTGCGCCAGCCGCCGCTCGCCGCCGAACGGGTGAAGGGTATCGAGCTTCCCGGCCGCCTCTCCACACCAACCGCTGGCGCGGATGCGGGCAGACAGCGTGATGGGCGCGAATCGCTGTGTGGCATTTGCCGCGCGCGGGCGATCGGGCTCGTCATGCACCCGGAACCGTGGCAGCTGCGAGAGCGTGAGCGCCGCCGTCGTGAAGAGCTGGCTCTCCTCGCTTGCGCCAACGGCGGGATCGATTTTGACATGCGTCCGCTCTTCCTTTTCCGCCGCGCCGAGGAATTGTTTGTCAAACGCGATGTCTTCACCGGCCAGCCACGCAGCATAGCGATCCAACGGCCACCAGGCGGGCGCCTCCGCGGGCTTGAAGTCTTCGGACGCCTGCATCTGAGTCGGGACGACGGGCAGGAGGCCAACGGCTGGCCAATCGCATCCGCCCCCATCCTGCAATTGCGGCGCCGCCCGTAACGGCCCTCCCTCGGGATGAACGACGCAGTCCTCGGGATCTGGCAGATACAGTTGTCCGTTGCTTCGCGGCAGGGGTCCGGCAACTTCGACGTGAAGCAGGTCCTCCGCAGCCTCCACCGAGAAATCCCGGTTCGCGGCCTTTCCCAAGGTTGTCCGCAGCGACCCGCACAGCACGGAAGGCAGCGGCCAGTCGAGGCTGCGCATCCGGTTGCCCTGGCCGGCTCCGAACGGCCGTCCGTCGCGGACGACGATTGAGTCCCGGCAGGTGATGTCCACTCACGGCGCAACGGGCTCGATTACGCCATTTTGCGCCACAAAATCAATGACTTAGAAAGATCCGGAAAGATCCGCGCAAGGCCCGGGGTAACCTCCGGGGTAACCGGACCGGGTCAATGCGGACCCTGCGGCCAGCGCCCCAGATCAATATCCCTTGTTGCAGATCACTTGCAGCGATCTTGGCGCCGCGGTCCCCTCGAGCTCCGCAATCTTCCGGCGCAGCTCCCCAATCGCCCGCAGCATCTCGCTATCGTCTTTGTACTCGATGGTTCGCGATTGGCCGCCCGACACGAACAGCACGCGCCGCACTCCCATGGCGCGCGCTGCCTCAAGATCCTCGAGCTGCTTTCTCAGCGCATCGGCGTCAGACATGATCCAAACGCGTCCAGCTCCGCGGCTCCACCGCGCCAAAGCCAATGTCAAAACGGATCTTGGTCTCAAGCGCGTCACGCTCCCATCCCCAGCGCGACTCGACATAAGGCCCGCCCGCGCCAGCCAGGGTGACTTGAACGAGCCCGTCCTGCGCGCTTGGCGGCACCGCCAGATAGGACGTGTTGTCATTGGCC
>DASRYK010000042.1:0-10967 GCA_035687205.1 Methylocella sp.
GCGGGGTCTGCGGTGAAACGGAATCCAATGAGCTGGCCGACGTGCTGGCCCTCGACCAATACGTCACCGCCCGGGGTGACCTCGGCCTCCAACATGACGTTCTCCCTGAGCCGGCGCATTAGGACACTCGTTCTGCGGTCCACGAACCGCTGCGCGAGGCGTTCATGCAAAGCGTCGGACAAATTGTCCTCTACCTGACGGGTAACACTCTGCCAATGCCCCGGATCGCGCAGCCAGTCTGGCCGGTTGGCGATGTAGGTCCAGGTGCGCACTTCTGCGATCCGCGCGGAAAGCGCGTCGATGCCGCCGTCCATGCGGTTCTGTGCCGCAACGTGACGGGCAAACCAGTCGTCAGGAATGTGGCCCGAGCGGGCCACAAAACCGAAGACAGAAGTCACGAGTTCAGCATGCGCGAGCGGAGAGATCTTGCGGTAGTCGGGAATTTGGCAGCATTCCCAAAGCCGCTTGATGTCCTCCCGGGTTTTTGCCGCCCGCGCGACTCTCGGATCGCGGGAAGCGATTTCAAGGGCCAGCTGATCCGAGGCGGCAGGCGCCCGCGTGAGGCCAGGCTCCCGGGGCAGGGCATCAAGGGAGGCGGCAAGCGCAGGAAGGGAGGAAAAATCGAGCGCAGCATTGCGCCATTGCAGCATCCGCACAGCGTCGAAGCGATGCTCCTCCAGGGCGCTGATAAGCGCTGCATCAAAAGGAGCGCAGCGCCCTGTCGTGCCAAAAGTCCCATCGCGAAGATAACGGCCTGCGCGGCCCGCGATCTGGCCGAACTCCGCAGGCATCAGCCTGCGATGCTGCCAGCCATCGAACTTCCGGTCAGAGGCAAAAGCGATATGATCGACATCAAGGTTAAGGCCCATGCCGATGGCGTCGGTGGCGACGATATAATCGACGTCGCCGTTCTGAAAGAGATCCACTTGGGCGTTGCGCGTGCGCGGCGAAAGCGCACCAAGAACAACGGCAGCCCCTCCGCGCTGCCGCCGGATCCATTCGGCGATCGCATACACGTCCTCGACCGAAAAAGCGACGACTGCACTGCGCCGCGGCAGCTTGGTGATCTTCTTTTCTCCCGAAAAGCTAAGCTTCGATAGGCGGGGGCGGGTCATTGTCCGCACGCCGGGGACAAGCTCCCTGACCAGATCCTGCATCGTCGCCGCGCCGATAAGCAGGGTTTCCTCGCGGCCGCGCCAGTTTAGCAAACGGTCAGTGAATATATGGCCGCGGTCGAGGTCAGCTGCGAGCTGGATCTCGTCCACAGCCACAAAGGGAAGATCAAGGCCGCGAGGCATCGCCTCGACCGTCGCAATCCAATAGCGAGGCGCTTTCGGCTTGATCTTCTCTTCGCCCGTGATGAGCGCGACATTTTCAGCGCCAGCGCGCTCAGCCGCGCGCGTATAAACCTCCCGGGCAAGCAGCCTGAGGGGGAGGCCGATCATCCCGCTCCCATGGGAAAGCATGCGCTCCAGCGCATAATAGGTCTTGCCGGTATTCGTAGGGCCCAGCAGAGCGGTTACATTGGAAGATTGGCGGAGGCCCGCATAGGATTTGGCCGCCGGGAAGGTGATGTTCATTTTTGGACCGGCGCGCGATCAGATTCTGGAGCGTGCGGCAGCGTTGTAGTTTCCTAATTGTTGTGCTGCGCCACGGCATAGACCCTGGCCCGCCCCTCCGCTTGCATCCCCGTCACGGGCCCCTCTGGAAGGGGGCATGAGCGGGGGGCGCGGCTGACCGGCCTTGGGTTTCTTTGTACCACAATGGCCCTCACGTGTATCATACTGAGCCTCATCCGCACGAGCTGCTTTACCATTTGAACGGGTGATGAACGAATCGCGCCCGAATCGCTGACAGGCCGGAAATCAGGGTTTGTTCTTCACAAGATATTGGTATGCGAGCCTGTATCCCTCTACCGGTTGAGAAATTTACCATTTTTTGAAGCCCTGATTGCGGCCGGAGGGCGTAACGCCAGGAGACTCGCGCGCCCCCTTCTGTCAACCGGAAAAGACCGCGAGCTGCGGCAAATTTGCGCTCCGCAGAGGGCCTCACCCGCCAAAGTAGCATTGAAGAATCCGGTCCCGGTAGGAGATCAGATTTCCCTGCTGTTCCGCCGCAGCCCTCATGGGAGAATCGAACACAGGGCACAAAAGCTGCGTAATAAAGCTGGACACTGTGGCGTCCGCCCCGCAGGGCCGCTCGCCCATGAGGAACGTTTTCCCGCCTATAAGCGCGGAAAGCGCTTCGATGTCGCGAATTGCGAGCTTGTCGCGCTCAGCAGGCGAATGGCGGCCAATTCCTTGCGATTGCAAACTCTTCTTCACTCTGCGGCGGGCCATGGCCCGCACAGCGGGGCGCAGCGGCAGGGGAATGCTCTCGAAGAATTTGGCCGGTCCCCGGGCAAAGTTGGCATCGCTGGCCCAGCGGCTGGCCATCAGCGCGAAATAAAGGTGCTCCTCGCACATTTTCTCGGCAGCCCAGGCAGCCGCCCGCTGCTCCGCCGAAAGGCCCGAATCGAAATTGACTCCATATTTTTCCTCGATGTGAAAACGGATAAAGGTCGAATCGGCGATAATCTCGCCATCGTCTTCAATGAAAGGAAGCTTTCCCTTCGGAGCACGGGTGAGGCTGCCAACTTTCTCCGTGTAGGGCAGGCCTGCAAATTTCAGCAGGAGCATCACCTTCATCACGAAGGGGCTCGGATCGGGAAGCCCGAAGTAAGGGCCAAAGGTGTGAAGCGTGATAATGGCCCTTCTCCATTTCAACAAGCGGTTGCAACAGCGGCATCAACGCGCTGTGGCTGCAGTCACGCCGGACCCGCTGGTCGAAAACTCGACAGCGTCGATGACCGCCGATCCTGCCATGGTCATGAGAGCGACATGGACCGGCACGACCACATGGGGGCGAGGGATAGGAACGAGCCAAGCCTCAATATCTCGGTTGGCGGCCATGAATTTGGTGGATTTGGAGTCGCGCTTGTGGCCCGCAACGGGGATATAGCGCGCAGCGCAGACCGACACGGGGCCGGAATAGCCCTCAACAGAAATATCTCTGACGCCGACATACTGAAGCGTCACGTCAAATCGGACATAACCATCGTATATGGGAAGCGTCCGGTTGCAGGCGGATGGGCCCACCAAGGGCTCGCCCTCAGGGACAGTCATGATCAAGGCGCTCATCGGGTCGAGGATGTTGCGTTTGTTCGCCTCGGTAACGGGGATCTGCCCTTCCTTGTCCTCGAAAGGCGGCACGATCTCCACAGCCTTGACATTGCCAGCATTAAGCGACATGCGGACGGTCCGCACGCCTTGCGAATTGGCCGAGGTCGTCGCGTAGCTCGAAGGGGCGAGGCTGCCGTTGCGCAACGCCCCGCTCGCCGTAAGCGCAAGCCTCACATTCGAGATCATTGCCGCGATGCCGGTCAGCTTGGCATGCAGATTGACCCGGTAGCTGGCCGGATTCAGCATCCCGGAGGCTACCACTTCCCCAATATGAAAGCCCATGAGGCTGACGGTGTAGCGGGCTCGAAACTCATCGGCATAGGCCGGGGACTGGAAGGCGCCAAAAAATGAGCCTCCGGCCAGGCAAATGGCCGCGGCGAGCGAGCGCCCCCTTCCGGGCATGTCAGCCATTTTTTTCCTGCCGTGATCCGGTAACACAGACAAATATCACCTCAGGCGGCGCCGAATCGCGCAGTTTGCAGCATATTACTCATCATATCAGGAGCGAGCCCAAACGCTACGGCAGCATGAGACGCCGCGGCCTCCGCCTGGCCAGGCCCCGCGGCTGCTCCCGCCATCCGAGCCGCCCTCCGGGGTAAATGGACGCGACGCTTGCATGACAAGAGCCAATTTGGACTAATATTGGATTGCCGGAATTTGCGGCAAGGCGCAAGCGTGGCGAGGCGCAAAACATGCGGTGGTTGCAGCAGGCGGGACTTGCAGCAAGCCTTACTTTTTCTGGCTTGCAACCAGCGGCCCAGTCCATGGCGGAGATTAAGAGCGCGGCAGGAGTGTGGGAATTGTCCGCCGACGGCCAGGTCACGAAATGCCGGATCATGCTGCGCCCCGAGGCAGCGCTTTCTGAAGGCCAGCACGCGTTGACAATTCCTCTCGCCTGCCTGCGCGCTTTTCCCGTATTGGGAAATGTTGAAACCTGGGCCGAGCAGGCAAATGGGGAAGTCGACTTGGCCGGGCGCTCGGGCCAGACCATCCTTGCTTTCACGAAAGGCAGCGGCACTTATGTTGCCGCCGGGCCCCGCGGTGAGACCTACCGGCTGGCCGCTATGGCTTTCCCTTCGCAAGAATCCCCGCCTCCGGCCGCTGCCCCCCAGGGCGCGCGTCCCGCAATACTTACCGAGGGGCCGAAAACGCCAGCCGCCGCTGACAGCTTGGCCGGGCGCTATTCGGTGCTGCGGGAGGATGGTAAGGATACAGGCTGCATGCTGACGCTCGCAGGGCAAGGCAAGGCGCCGAGCGGCGGAAAGGCCTCGCTTGCGCCTGGCTGCCGCGATCAAGGGATCGTGATCTTCGATCCGGCTTCCTGGCAGCTTGCCGGCGGCCGTCTCGTGCTGACTGCGCGCAAGGGTCATAAGACCCATCTCGACGCCCAGCCGGACGGCACATGGACGAAAGACCCGAAGGAAGGCAAGACGCTCAGCCTCAAGAAACTTTGATGGCAAAGTGCGACGCGCGCTCTGGCCTACGGTTTTAAACTGGAGAAATACTCAAAGCGCAGGAATAGGCGCGGGATGCGGCAGGATGCCGCCGCATCCTTTGCTTATGCATATAGCAGCAACCTCAGCCTTCTGCCGGCGGCTTCTTCGCGCCGCCGTGCGAGGCATGACCGCCCTTGCGTCCGGCTTCGGAGGCCAGCGCATGGTTGCGCGAGAAGCTTCTCTTGGCCGGATTCACGCTTTGACCGCCCTTGCGCCCGGCTTCGGCCGCGAGCCGCCGGTTCTGCGAGAAGCTCCGCTTCTCATGCGGCACGCTCTCCCCTCCCTTGCGCGCAATGGCCCTTTGCTTTTCAGGGTCCATGGATGCGAATCCCCGGGTCGAAACCGGAGATTTTTTCGATGATTCCGTTGAGGCGTTCATCTTTCCTCTCTCAAAATTGCTGTATCCTTTAGATAAGTAATGTTTGGCTGCGGTAAAGGTTGCCCGGGCCTATTCAAGTTCATGTGACAGCGCTCAGGCCTTTTATTCCGCCCGGCGCCCTTCTTGAACCTTGCTTCCCCAGCGCGCCCGCGATTTCATACATATAAGAGCGCAGCGGGCTTTGTCACCCCAAGCTTCCGCCGGCGCCAGGAACCAGGGGCATCTGGCCCCTGCTTTCACTCCATGGGTGGGGATAATATCCTGGTGAGCAGGAAGTCTCATGTCTTACCGGTCCATTGCGGGCGGCCAGCATTACGTCTTTCCAGATCTGCGCACGCTGCTTGCGCGCGCCTCGCCTGACCGCGCTGGCGACCGCCTCGCCGGGCTTTCCGCAACAAGCGCGCAAGAGCGCATCGCCGCACGCATGGCGCTTGCGGACGCTCCGCTCACCTCTTTTCTCAGCGAGCCGCTGGTTCCCTATGAAACCGATGAAGTGACAAGGCTCATCATCGACACTCATGACCGGGCAGCTTTTGCGCCGATTGCCTCGATGACAACCGGAGAATTCCGCAACTTCCTTTTGTCGGACGAGGCATCGGCAAGCGTGCTTTCGGCCCTTGCGCCGGGGATCACGCCCGAGATGGCCGCGGGCGTCTCAAAACTTATGCGCAATCAGGATTTGATTGCCGTTGCAAAAAAGATCTCCGTCGTCACGCGCTTCCGCACCACAATCGGCCTGCCCGGGCGGCTTTCTGTGCGAATCCAGCCCAATCATCCAACCGACGATCTCGCAGGGATCGGGGCCTCCATTCTCGACGGACTCATGTATGGCTGCGGCGACGCCTGTATCGGGATCAACCCGGCATCCGACAGCGCCAAGCGGGCTTTGACGCTTCTTGAGCGGATCGAAGAGCTGCGTCTGCGCTTTTCAATCCCGGTCCAATCCTGTGTCCTTGCGCATGTCACGACCATGCTTGCCGTCATCGCCGGGGGCGGGCCCGTCGATCTCGTGTTCCAATCCATTGCCGGCTCGGAAGCTGCCAACCGCGCCTTTGGAGTAAGCCTCGCTCTTCTCGACGAGGCGCATGCGGCTGTCAGATCCCTGGGCCGGGCGCCTGAGGGCGCCAATCTCATGTATTTCGAGACAGGCCAGGGAGCGGCTCTCTCGGCGCAGGCGCATCATGATGTCGATCAGCAGACCATGGAGGCGCGCGCCTATGCGGTCGCCCGCCGCTATGCGCCCTTGCTTGTCAACACGGTCGTGGGGTTCATCGGGCCAGAATATCTTTACGATGGCCGGGAAATCATGCGCGCCGGGCTTGAGGATCATTTCTGCGGCAAGCTCCTCGGCCTGCCCATGGGGGCCGATGTATGTTACACGAACCACGCTGAGGCCGACCAGGACGACATGGACAATCTGCTCACGCTTCTTGGTGTTGCGGGATGCACTTACATCATGGGCGTGCCAGGCGCCGACGATATTATGCTAGGCTATCAATCAACATCTTATCACGACGCCCTTTATGTGCGCTCAGTTCTGGGCTTGCGGCCGGCGCCTGAGTTTGAGTCCTGGCTCATGAGCTTTGGCATCCTGGATGAGAAGGCGCGCGTCCGCCCGCGTTTGACAGGAAACGCAGCAAGGCTTCTTGCCGCGCAGACGCAATGACATTTTCTGGCGGAGATTTCTGGGACTATCTCCGCCGGGCGACCCCGGCCCGCATCGCCCTTGGCCGCACCGGCGACGGTCTGCCGACCGCCCGGGTGCTCGAATTTTCGCTCGCCCACGCCATGGCTCGCGATGCGGTCAAGGCTTCTCTCGACGAAGCGCGGCTGCTCGCGGAGCTCGCCGCTTGGAATCCGGTTCTCGTGCGCAGCCAAGCCAAGGACCGTCTGACATTCCTGCAACGGCCAGACCTTGGCCGCCGCCTTGACAGAAGCTCTGTTCAGGCCCTTGCTGCTGGAAGCTATGACGCCTCGGTCATCGTTGCCGATGGCCTCTCCGCCCGGGCCGTGGAATTGCAAGCTTTCCCTTTGTGCAAAACATTGCTTGAGACGCCGGGGCTTTCGTTTGCCCCGCCTGTCGTGGCCCTCCAAGCACGGGTGGCTCTGGGAGACGAGATTGCAGCAAGACAGGGGGCAATGCTCGCTATTGTCCTCATCGGCGAGCGCCCGGGCCTCTCCTCGCAAAACAGCATAGGCGCCTATATCACCTTTCGTCCCGAGCCAGGCGTCACAACCGATGCCGGGCGCAATTGCGTGTCCAACATTGGCCCCCAAGGGCTTTCGCTCGGCGAGGCGAGCCGGCGCATTCGCGCCATCATGGCCCTCGCCCGGGCGATCCGCTGCACGGGGACAAGCCTCAAGGAAGACGAAGCGCTCGCCTCGCTGCCGCTTCCGCAAGACTCCTAACCCGGCCGCAGTCCCCTCCGCGGCCGCCGCGTGTCAGGCTGCTGGCTTGCAAGGCCTTGCCATGCTGGGAGCCGCGGTCCGCTTGAGCAGCTCTCTTGAAATTTCGGCATGCCTTCGCGCATAGGCGCGCGAGCTCAGCTCGCCGCTTTTCATCTTCTCCTGGGCGCAAGCCGCAAGTCCCCACCGCAAGGCATCGTCGCCCGCCAATCGAACGATTGCGGCCTGGACCGCCGCTGGGTCTCCAGGCGGAACATAATAAGCTTCTCTGTCCGAAAAATAAGCTCTAAGGCCGCCAGTATCGGTGCATATGATCGGAAGGCCGCGGACTGCGGCTTCTTCCATAACAGTGATTCCAGAGGCATGCAGATTGGGTTTCAAGGTGAGTGCCAGAAGATCAGCCCAGTCGAACGCTTCGATCAATTGGCTGTTGGACGAAATGGTCAAGACTTCAATATTGGAAAAAGGAGCGATTTTTGCTTTATCAATTGTCCAAGATGCTATTTTCACATGGCAATCTGGCATGTTCTTTGCCGCTTCGATCAAGACATCCCAATCACGGTGCGGATCGTTTCCTATCGCGAGGACACGGACGGGGCAGTGCGGTTTTTGTCTTTTCAGGGAGCCTAGCTCGGCGGTGTTGATGCCGAAAGGAACGAATTCTGAACGGACCCGTGGAAACACGCGCCGCGCCGCTTTGAGGTTTTCCGGCGAAAGAAAGGTGAGAATGTCAGCTTTGGCGATGAGAAATGAAAGAATCCGCCTTTGGATAAGATTGAATCCGTTCCAGCGGTCGAAGAGCCACACGGTCTGAGCGATCAGTTTCGGCCTGCGTTTCCAAAAGAAAAGCTGGAACAGCAGAAGAACGGCGAGATACTGGAACTCCGTATGAGTCCAGACGACATCACAATCGAAAAGCCCCTTCCGGTTATGCCAGGCGTGGAGAAAATCTATCCGTGTAAGTTTGGTGATTGCTGATCCCGCGGTCTTTTCGAGCCAGTTCGCTGGCTTTGCGGCGGAATAGGTAATCACGCAGCCGTCGTCTGCCGCTCTGAAATAGCCGTAAGGCAAACGCTCGTTGATGCCGATGATGCGGCCTGCCTGCCAGCCTTCTTCCCAGCGGCGCGCGTCAAAATTCGCGGCAAGATGGACAAAAACGCGAATCGGCTTCCTCTCTCCGGCGATGGACATAAAACCCTAGCCACTTCTTCTTGCAATCAGACGGACGGCGGCTTCCAGCCAGTCACACCTGCAAACTTGAGATAAGTCTTATAAAAATTAGTGATAAGGGGCCAAAATTTCCGCGGCCTTGGCAAAGAGCTCCGGAGCCACATTGCAGCCCGCAGCCGCAGCATTCTCAGCGATCTGCGCGGGGCGGCTGGCGCCTATGATCGCAGAGGTGACTTCGCTCCTGCGCAAGACCCAGGCTAAGGCAAATTGCGCCAAGCTCATACCGGCCTCCTGCTCCGCGATGAGCTTGACCTTCCCGACAGCGTCGAGCACGGCCGAATCGAGCCAGCGGCGCGGCAGCATGGCGCCCATCGATGGATGGGCAGCCCTTGAGTTCTCAGGAACGGGCGCCCCAGGCTTGTATTTGCCGGTGAGAACGCCCTGGGCCAGAGGCGACCAGACGATCTGCCCGATTCCGCGTTCCGCACAGCAGGGAAAGATCTCTCTTTCAGGGGCGGGCCATAACAGGGAGTATTGGGGCTGGCTCGAAACGAATTTTGCGACGCCGGGCAGGGCCGCAGCTTCTTCGATCTTGCCGGGCGGCCATTCGCTGAACCCGATGTAGCGGACCTTGCCCTGGCGGACCGCTGCGGTCAAAGCCTCCATCGTCTCCTCGAGCGGCGTATCGGCGTCGTAGCGGTGGCATTGGTAAAGATCGATATAGTCCGTCCTCAGCCGCTTTAGCGAAGCATCGAGCTGCTTGGCAATCTGCGCGCGCGATAAACCTTTATCGGTCTCGCTCATCGCGCCATAGACTTTGGTTGCAAGAAGATAATTGTGCCGCGCTATTCCTGAAAGAGCCTCAGCGAGCAGGCTTTCGGAGGCGCCCCGGCCATAAACATTGGCCGTGTCGAAGAAATTGATCCCAAGATCAAGCGCCTTATGAATGCAGGCAGCAGCCTCCCGCTGATCAATGCCGCCCGAATAGGTGAGCCACGTTCCAAGCGAAATGACGGGCACTTCGAGGCCGCTCGCACCAAGCCGGCGGTATTTCAATGCTAACTCCCAAACTCTGCTCGCCCGGCGCGCGGCGATTCAGTGTTTTCCAGGCGGCTGCGCCGCGAGCAGCCTTTTCTCTCCCCGGCCAAACAGAAGAGATACTAAAACGCCTTCGCCTGTTGCCCTGGCGAGCTCTTTGAATGCGAAAAACGGGATCAGCGCCACGAAGATCACCGCGCCCGCAGAAAGGATAATTCTCAGATGCACTTCTTGTAATTCATCAATTGCAGCAGCAATATCTTTACCATCAATAACGCCCATAACAATTTTTTCAACGATATGCATCGACATGAGCAAGACGGAAAAAATAAGAGATTTGTACAAAATTGGATAGATGAGCGCCCTATTCTCAAACCTGCGCCCGAGATGGGCTTCTTCTCCAAACAGCATGACCTTGGCCAGCATCAGGGCGTTCACGAAAGCAAAGCCCTGCGCGCGGTAATTGATACCATGCTCAGCCAGCACAATGGATTGAAACATTTCGAAGATCGCAAGCAAGAGCCACAGATAAGCAAAGACCGCCGCAAATTTGAGAAATTCGCGCTTGACTCTCTTTTTGAGGCTTAGCTTGAGGCCCCCGTTTTTTAGCTCCTCCAAAGGAGCCTCTTTCACGCCCCCCGCCAGAGGCTCAGCCGCAAGCGGCTGCGGGGGCGTCTCAGATTCGGCCCGCCCCTCACCCGCATCCCCGGGATCCTGCCAAGGCTTGCAGGGCGGCTCCCCGGGTCTTTCATCTAAGGGATGCTGCCGTGGTGATACCGGCTCATCCTCCATCACAGCTAGGCCTGTTCCCGTCTTTAGGCTTGCAGCGCGCCTTCGGCGCACAGCCCTCACTTGAGGTGCTGGGCAAGAAACTTATTCATCTCGAACATCGTCACTTTGTTCTTGCCGAAGACGGCCGCAAGCTTCTCATCGGCGAGAATTTCCCGCTTGTTTGCTTCATTCTGAAGCTTATGCTTCTTGATATAGTCCCACATCTTGCTCACGACCTCCGTGCGCGGCAGAGGACCGGGCCCCACCACGGCGGCCAGCTCTTTCGAGGGCTGCAAAGGGCGAGAGAAGGCATTGGCCGCGGGTTTCGCCTTCTTCTCCCCCGGCGAAGCCTTGGCCGTCGCGGGCGCGCCCTTCCCCGGTGTGGCTTTTTTACCTGTCGTTGTCATCCGCTTCGACTCCTTAGGATATTTGCGCAAGCGCTCGGGATGATAGCGCAAGCCGCGGTAGCATGGACCTCGCCTCGCA
>DASRYK010000043.1:0-10446 GCA_035687205.1 Methylocella sp.
CGGGAACGCGGGGCCGCGTATTGGCGTTATGGGTGCGAGGGATTGCAGCGCAAGCCGAGAGTCTTCCTGCCGGGGCGGAGGTCCGCCTCCCGCTTTGCGGCCCTGCGCGTTTTCCTTCGCGTGTAGTGCGGCGGCGTCGGCATAAAAGCCCCGGCAAAGGCGGCTGGGTCGCTCCCACCGCCTATGTCAATTTGTGCGATGCCCCCTCCTCCTCGGGCCGGGTGCTCGCTACCGTTGCCAAAGGCGCCAGGCTTCGCGTGCTCGATCGCAAGCGCGGCTGGGTCAAGGTGGCGGGTCCTGACGGTGCCCAGAGCGGCTGGATCTATTCCGGAAATAAAACGGCGCTTCAATAAGGTCTGTAGCCCGGGATTTGGGCGGAAGGGCCTGGATAGGCGCAAAACCGGCATTTCTAATCTCGCTCGCCGGGTTAGCAAAACCCTTGGCTTTCAACAGGATGTTGCGCTAGGCAAAGGATTCCTAGGATTCTTTGCAGACAATTCCGGCCGAATCGGCCAAGCGTCGAAGCACAAGGAATTGGCCGAAGCCCCAAAAAAGGGGCAAAAGCTTCATTCTCAAGGGGAACCAGCCACATGATGTCGAAATCCGAACTCATTCAGAAGATTGCCGAAGACGCTTCGCTTGCGAAGAAGGACGTTAAGGCGGTGATCGAGTCTCTCGCCAATATCGGTTACAAGGAACTCAAGAAGGCCGGCGCCTTCGTGCTGCCCGGCTTCGCCAAATTCGTGGTGGTGAAGAAGCCGGCCACGCCCGAGCGGAAGGGTATCAACCCCTTTACCAAGGAGCCGACCGTGTTCAAGGCGAAGCCCGCGCGGAAGATCCTCAAGGTGCGGCCGGTCAAAGCCGCTAAGGACGCCGTATAGCGCGGCAAACCAGCATGTCTGGCCAAGCGTCGCTTGCCGAAATTCTCAGGCGTATCCAGATCGTCGAGGATAATTTGCGCGAACTCCAGGAGCAGGCGGCGGCCTTGTCCGGCGCCGCCGATGAGGAGCGCATTGCCGCACGGATTTCGGATCAGCAGGCGAAGCTAGATGCGCTCCTCAAGGAGCGCGAGACCCTCATGAAAAAGGGGTAGAGCGTCGCGGCGGGCCTGGCCGCGTCCTCAACGGCCTTCTTTGGCCTTGAGGTATTCCTCGACATTCCGCGCCAGCGCCCCTGCCGCGCGCACTGCCTCGCTCAGTTCAGCTTCGGTGACGCCGAAACGCTCTTTCCAATAGGCCACCTGATAAGACTGGTTGAGGTCGATGCGCGTCTTTTTGCTGTAGTCGTATTTCTTCGGATGGTGGACACTGCCCATGTCACTCTCCTGCGGCGCCATGCCGTCCCGGCGGCGCTCTCGAATCCCCTAGGGTTGCCGGCCCCCACCGGCCTTATATCAGCATGCCTCAACAACCCGGCTCTCGCCAAGAGGGTTTCGCGCTTACGAACAGAGCGGGGGGAACCGGAGAGCCGGGATCGGCCGTATTGGCAGTCGCCTGCAACCGCGCGCTCGTCCCGAGAAGTTTTGTCGATACGCCAATAGCGGCCAACGCGCCGAACGGCCGGCAAAGGCTTTTAACATCAGAACCGGCGATTCAGCGTAAGGACCACGGACTGGTTGGCGATTTGCTGGTGGGCGATGAGATTGGCAACGCCCTGGCTTGTGAGCGGCCCATTTTGATTGATGAAAGGCGTGGAGTATTTGAGCTTGAATTCTTCCGACTGCGCGAACATGTAAGCCAAGTCGAGGAACCAGCGCTCCCCTAGAGCGTAGGTCGCGCCGATTTGCGCCGCACCCCCCCAAATCCAGTCCTCGCTTCTGAAGTTCAGCGTCTCCCCGCAGACATTAACGAGAGTGCCGTTGATCACGGCAAAGCACATGCCGTCGAGGAACTCGGTCTTAACGTTGAACAGTGCCGGTCCACCGCCAGCATAAACCGTAACCTTGCCGAAGGAGCGGCCGATCACCGGCATCAGCGCAAACTGATGCCTTAGGGCGATCTTGGCCGAACGGATCGGCACGAAGCCGGTGAAATCGATATTGACCGGGGGACCAATCGTCGTCGTGACAGACCCTTCCTGGGGGATGGTGACGCTTTCGTTCGAATCGATGGATCCGAACTTGTAAGCGAATTTGAGTCCAGCCTGCCAGAGTCCGCCGGCGAATGGCACCGTATACCCGAGTTGGACGTCGGGGGCGAACGCAGACTCGTCGCGATTGAACTTGAAAAAAGGCCCGCCGGCTTGCCCCTCGGCGAGGAGAATCGGACCGAAAGAAACTTCCGTGAGTCCGGAAACCCCTTGCAAGGATTGATCGAAACGCGACCCATTAAAGCTTCCGCCCACGCCGATATAGAAGCCGGTTTTCGCGACGACAGTTTCGCGCGAAAGATCGAGATCGCCTGCGTGAGCGGCGCTCGCGCACACCAAGAGTGCGGCGGCGGCAGCCATTCCCCGGATTTCGTTCATGCAAAGGCCCCAATTGCCCGGGGCAACCTTAGCTGATTCCCATCTGGCGCATGGCCGCAAGGATCGCTGTGGAAGATCGGTGGATAATCCTCGGCCGGCAGGCGGCGCTTTGCGGCTAATGCTGCGCCTGCGGCACCGAGACCGTGTCCGAGGGCGCGCACTCGCCATAAGCGGGCGCGTCGCCATAAGTCAGGCAAGCTTGCTTGGCAGCGTCGCTCGGACCAAGCGTCATCGGCAACTTGACGGTGCCGACGGAGCACGCCGAAAGCGTCAATGGCAACAGCAAAAGCAGCGCATATCTCGGCATCGGCTCCCTCGCCCGATAAGGCTTGGACGCCATAAAGATATTGCGCTGCCGCCCGATTACAAGCCTAACCGAAGGTGCAAAGCAACGGGATTAGGCCGTGAGCTGCTTAATCACGCGCACAATCACAAGCAGGATCACCGCACCGATAAAGGCAAGGATGATCATGCCGATGAGCCCGCCGCCGATGGCAAGCGAGATGCCGAGCGCCGGAAACAACCAGCCGGCGATCAAGGCTCCCAAAATGCCGACCACGATATCGCCGACAAGCCCGAAGCCAGTTCCTTGCACCAGAAGCCCGGCTAGCCAGCCTGCGATACCCCCAACGATCAGAGCGATGATGATTGCTTCGAGCATCGTTCCCCCCTTTTTCCGAATGCGGAAGCAGGCAATTTAGCACGAGTCGGGGGATAGGGGCGCTTCTTTGCGCGGCGGGAACTGCGCGCCTGCCCGATTCGTTGCTCGCCAAAAGGAGAAAACCATGTCCGTTCGCAAAGCACAGCCACAACCGGCGCCGGCGCCGGAACGGGACGCTCCTGAGCGGGAGAACCCCTATCCGGGAGACACGACTTGCGGCGGAGAGATTAAGCTCAACACGCCAGCGCGGCGCGCCATCTTCATTGCCGGACTCGCCGGAGCCGTCTTCATCGGCTTTCTGCTTACTCTCGCCCTGATCGCCTAACCGGAACGATTGGGCGTGCCCAGGATGTGCGATTTCGGCGGCAACATCACCTGGTCGAAGTCCTGCGTGAACATGGCGGCAGCGAAGAAGGCTACAGCGCGCAGTGTCTCCTTGCCCGTGTTCTCCAGATCGTGGCGAACCGGGGTGGGGAGAACGAAAACGCTTCCCGGACCCACCTCGTGGGTGGTGCCGTCCTCAAGATAGAGCTTTCCGCGCCCGGCGATAATATATTGCGTTTCCTCGGTTGCATCCGTGTGCCAGCCGAGCCGCTTCCCGGGCTCAACTTCGTAAACGATGGTGGACGAGGCGGCGGTGCCTCCCTTGCCGCCATAGAGTGCAAACGCTCCTTGCCAACTTACCGCCGGATCGGTCTCACCCCACACCTTGGTGCGCGAGAGCTTGTTTGAATCGATCACCACCGCTTGACCCGGCGCTGCGGGTTTGGTTTTGGCCGAAGTCGCTTCGTTCATGAGCTGCACCTCCTTTTCAGCGAGCAAAGCGAAGGGGGTACGATAGCCGCACGATCGTATCCATTTTTCATCCGGCGCGCAGCGGTATTCGAGTCAAATGCTCATGATCGACAACGCTTCCATCAGCGCCGCGCTCCCGCAAGCAAGGTGCGCAAGAATGTTCGCGCCTTGACATAGATGCCCGGCGCTTCGCTCTCGCGCGGCCCGGCGATGCAAAGCGTCAATGCGCCTTCCTCCTTTCCGATGAATGCGCGGGCTTGTGGAACTGAAGCGGGCGCATCGAGGTCGACGACGATATGCGGTTTTCCTCGTCGCACGGCAGACACGCGCGCCAAACGTGTTCCGCGCGAGGCGGTGAGTCCTTTTCCCTCGACCAAGATCATGAGGCGATCGGCGTCGCGCACATTCCATTCGGTGCGCTGGCTCGGGTCGGCGAGGGGCGTCTGTTTGAGCGCCGCATAGCGGGCGATAAGCCCCGGCGGCTCGGTCAGATCCTCGGCCCAACCGCCTTTTGGGCACCAGCCGCCGTAAGGAATGCCGAGTTCGATGGCAGCATCGAGTGCGGCACGGTCGACGCCCGTCTGCCCCCCGGAGATGATCCTCACCGACATAACGCGCAGAATTTGAAACAAATTCCGGCCATTGTCTTGGGCCGATCCTCATCTTCTGTTGCGACCGTTCCCCTGCCCCAACCTAAGGAGACCCCTCATGGCCAAATCAGCCAAGAAATGGTCGGCGGACGTTACCGCGCACGATCATCCTTTCGATCTCGAGCCCGGACTGTTCGCCAATGGCAGTGCGCAAGAGATCGCCGCGGCGCTGAAGAAATCGGCGGAGGATCCGCGCCGCCACAGCGAGGATCCTTATCGCACCGCCATGTCGATGCTCGACTTCTATGTCAACCGCGCCGGCGACAAGCTTTCCGTTGCGCAACGCACCAAACTGGACCAAGCCAAGATGGCCTTGCGCCAAGCCTTCGGACGCTAGGCGGCGGCGAGCTTCTGATCGAGAGCAGTAGCCCGCTGCAAGGCGGGCCGCTGCTCCAATCTCCCGACATAGGCCACGAATTCCGCACGCTTGGGCAAAAGGTCGAACATCATTCCTCAACGCAGCATCGAACCTATAACGACGTCGGCGGCGGTGAATTGCTCGCCCATGAGATAGGGCCCGGACTCGACCGCCTTCGCCACGACGTTCATCACCGTGTCGAAATCGCCATAGCCGAGCATGGCCCGGCGCGGCTCGTCCTTGCGCGGAAAGGCCCGATCGGTGACCGCGGGCTCGATGCAGCTCGGGCTGAAGAAGAGCCATTTCAGGTAAGGGCCTCGGCGCGGGTCGCCGACGGGAATGTTCAGCCGCGCGTGCGGAAATTCGTCGGCAAGATAGGTGCAGATGGCGGCCGCCTCGGTGATGACAGCATCGCCGTGCTTAAGGGCCGGAACCTTGCCCATCGGGTTGATGGCGAGATAGTCGGGCTTGGCCTGATCGCCTTTCGCCAGATCGAGGAGATGGATGTCGTAAGGTTCGCCCAGTTCCTCGAGCATCCAGCGGACGATCGAGGAGCGCGACGGCGCGGCGTGATAAAGCGTCAGCTTGGCCATGTCTTGCTTCCTCGTTTGACGGCGCTCAACTAACGTCCCCTTATGGCGTTATGATGATCGGGCCGGGCGAGAACGGTCGCATGCCGGCAAGAAGACGCGATACGAGAAAGCCCCCGGCTTCGAGACGCTGGTCGCGCCAGGTGACCCAGCGCTCGAATGCGCTCGACCTCGAGCAGGGGCGTGTTCACCTTCAAAGACCCGAAGAAGATCGCCGCCTCGCTGAAACGTTCGGCGGAAGCCAGCCGACGGCGCAAGGCCGAGCCGTTCCGCTCGGCGATGGCGATGCTCGTCTTCTACATCAACCGCGCCGGCAAGAATTTGAAGCCGGAGGATCGTGCCAGACTGGAACGGGTCAAGAATGAATTGCGCAAGGCCTTCGGCAAAGACAGGGCGTAATCCCCGCTCTCCCGGTATCTGGTAAACTACTACCGTTACTTGTAGTGGCCGTCTATACTCGCGTTAGGAGTGGCGACGTCTTCGCTGCCCCAGAACGCATCGATAGGGGAACCCGCTATGCCGCAGCAAATCCGCCGAAAGGTTAGGTCTCGTGCCGCCAAACCGCGTACCGGCAAATCTCGCGCAGCCCATGTCATTGACATTCTGTTCGCCAACGAAGTCACGCCGAACCGCTTCGACGACGCCAAGGCCGCGGCGGCCAGCGCGCGGGCACGCAAAAGTAGGGCGCAAGCGGGCGTGCTCACGCGCGCGGTCCGCGGCTGGCGCGTGGCGGAGTCGCTTCAGCGTTTGCTCGCGCAGATCAACCAAATGGCTCCGGAAAGAAACCAGGCGAGCGACGGCTCGATTGGCGATCCTAGCCATCAAACCCGGAACTCAGATCACAATCCTTGGGTCATTGACGGCAATATGGGCGTGGTGACGGCGCGCGACTTCACCCACGACCCAGAGCACGGCTGCGACGCTCAGAAGATCGCCGATTCGATCGTCGCCTCGCGCGATCCGCGCGTGAAATACATCATCTGGAACCGCCAGATTTGCAGCTCGCAGGTCCAGCCCTGGAAGTGGCGTCCTTATGCCGGCGCGAACCCGCATACGAAACATATTCACATCTCGGTGCTGCCGCAGAAGGCGAAATATGACGACACGAGCGATTGGCAGCTTGCGCAGGCGCGCATCGAGCAGATGGCGACGGCGCTCGGCGTTGCCGGCGTTCAGGACATCCCGATCGCCTGGGGCAAGAAAGTGAGCCCCGCTTTCAAGCGCAAAGTGATCGAAATCTCGGCCGAACTTGGCATCGATCCGAATTTTCTAATGGCGGCGATGGCGTTCGAAAGCATGCGCACCTTCAGCCCGAGCATTCAGAATCCGAGCAGCAAGGCGACCGGACTTATTCAGTTCAAGCCGAGCACAGCAAAAGCGCTTGGAACCTCGATCGACGCGTTGAAGCGCATGACGCCTGTTGCTCAGCTCGACTATGTCAGGCTGTACTTCCTCCCCTATCGCGGCAAACTGAAAGACCTCAGCGATCTCTATATGGCGATCCTTTGGCCCAGGGCCGTGGCCAAGCCGGCCTCCTATGTGCTTTTCCAGCAAGGTTCGCCGCAGTACCGGCAGAACCGGGGATTGGACGTCAATACCGACGGTGTTGTGACCAAGATTGAAGCCGCGAGCCGCGTGCAACAGCATCTGATTGAAGGCATGCGCGAAGAATTGCGCGGCTAACCTTGCTCGGCCTTGGCCCAGCCTTCGACCTCGCCGATCCAATGCTCGGCGTGCTGCGAAAATGTCGCGAGCACGGCGTCGAATGCCGCCTGCTCGGCATTGTCGCTGCCGCGCTCGGTCTGCAATTCTTCAAAGACTTGCCTGTAGTCGGCATAACCTTGCAATTCCGACCAGCGATGCCACCAAAAGTCGCCGATGAAAAAGAATTTGATCCAGGAGAATAGGCAGTCGGTCCAGTCCTCCAAATAGTAACGGAGGTGAACGCTCGGCGCGCAAAGATAAAGATCGGCGCTGCGCAGCGCCGGCGAGCCGCTTGCAGCGCAATCCTCTCGCGCGGCGATTTCCACCAGCCTGCCGTCGAGAGCGGGGTGATCGGGACACTCGAGAAAGACGAAGCTCATGCGATCCGCGCCCGGATAGAGACCGCGAGGATCGAACAGCTTGAAGTCGAGGCCGCGCAGCCGGGCGCTTTTCACCGCGATCAAAGCGCCGTTATGCCCGCCCGATTCCTCCGCGATTTCGGCGCCCGACTCGCGCGCGGCGGCGATCAGCTTGGCCGGATCGGCGCCGGTCCAGCTCGAGATCAGAATCGTGCCGGAAACCTCTTGGTCGATATGCTCGACATTGTTGCGCATATGTAGAACGTCGCTTCGCTGCCGGCTGAGAACGTCCAAAAAGCGAGGCCTTTCCAGCTGCCCCAGGCGCAAATATTCGTCGCTGCGCTGCGCAAGCCGGTGCAGATAGCCGAGCAACCGGTAACGCGTACGCGGCTCCCTGCAGTTGCCTTTCCAGACAACGGCGACAGAGGGCATGGCTGCGATCCCCGTCAAAGCGGTGAAGGTCCAGGCGCGCAGACTGCGCTTGCGCAAATTCCGACGCAAGCAGTGTCGGCGAAAAGGGTTGCTTCCAAGTTCACTGAAGGAATTGGGATTTCCTGTCAGGCTTAACGGATTTGGGCACGATTATGTCAATGAAGCGCTCGAAAGAAAAACGGCGCGGGCAAACCGCGCCGTTCTCCATTTTAAGGAATGCTCCGGCAAGAAGCCGATTACGCCTTGACGTGGCGGGGGTGTCCGGTTCCCGCCAGGACGCCGGCGACTTTTTCCGACACATAGCCGAAAACGGCGCCGATGATCATCGACAGGATAACGACGACGACCGGATTCTCCATGTTCGGAGCCATAAGGTTCCCGCCCTTCATCAGGGCGTAGGCGGCAACGGAAGCGAAACCGTAGACCTGCGCCGGGATGGCGGAGAAGAGCGGCACATTGGCGAGGAGGACCATGGCCGCTACGCCGAGGCCGACGCAAATCGCCGGCCATACCGCAGTCGGCAGACTTTCGCCAATGGTCGCGCCAGCAAGCATCAGGGCGATTCCTGCGATGATTGCCCCCGCGGCGTTATTCAAGATCGTTGTCGTCAAACCCTGTTCCTTGCCGCCGCAATGGAAATAGCAACCCCAGGCGATGAACGCGGCCCAGATCGCGAGCGCTCCTCCGAGCGGTCCAAGGAAGAGATAGGTGGCGACCGCTCCAAGTACGCCCACGCTAATGGCAAGTGCTAAATTCGAGGACATCTCACCCCCCTTTCATGCAAGAGCGGGCGGATGCGCCGAAAGGCCGGCGGTCCACCGGCTCCGTGGAATGGAAGCCCTTCTTATGCGTGAACGATTCGGCTTCCTGGCAACGGAAGATAGCCCAAAGCGGTCTGCAACTGAACAAAGATTCGGCGTTTTGCCCAATTGTCCGCCAATGAGGCTTGGACTGCCGCAGCCTCTCCGCGACCTATAATAGCTTGAAGAGTAAGGACTTGCGGGACAAGTTTGCACTATGAGCGGCAAAGTTCACATCATCGGCGGAGGGCTTGCGGGCAGCGAGGCGGCTTGGCAACTCGCGCGAGCGGGCGTTCCCGTCGCGCTGCATGAGATGCGGCCGGCGCGCCTGACCGAGGCGCACAAGACCGGGGCTTTGGCTGAGCTCGTCTGTTCCAATTCTTTCCGCTCCGACGAATGGGAGACGAATGCCGTTGGCCTGCTGCATGAGGAGATGCGCCGCGCAGGCTCTTTGATCATGGCGGCTGCCGACGCCAATAAATTGCCCGCAGGAGGCGCGCTTGCGGTTGATCGCGAGGGTTTCGCCGCCACCGTGACCCGCGCGCTCGAGAACAATCCGTTGATCGAAATTGCGCGAGAGGAAGTGGCGGGCCTTCCGCCCGAGGATTGGCGCAACGTCATCGTCGCCACCGGGCCGCTCACCTCGCCTGCTCTCGCCGAAGCGATCAAAGCCAAAACCGGCGAGGCTGAGCTTGCCTTCTTCGACGCCATTGCGCCGATCGTGCATTACGACACGATCGACATGAGCGTGTGCTGGCGCCAGTCGCGTTACGACAAGACGGGACCCGCCGGAAGCGGCGCCGATTACATCAATTGCCCGCTCGATAAGGAGCACTATCTGGCTTTCGTTGCGGCCCTACTTGCGGCCGAGAAGACCGCCTTCAAGGATTTTGAGTGCACACCCTATTTCGAGGGCTGTTTGCCCATCGAAGTGATGGCCGAACGCGGCGTCGATACTTTACGCTATGGACCGATGAAGCCGGTCGGGCTGTCCAATCCCCACCGGCCCGGCGAAAAGCCCTATGCGGTGGTGCAGCTGCGCCAGGACAACGCGCTCGGCACCTTGTGGAACATGGTCGGGTTCCAGACCAAGCTGAAATATGCCGAGCAGACGCGCGTTTTTCGCATGATCCCGGGCTTGGAGCGCGCAGAGTTCGCGAGGCTCGGGGGCTTGCACCGCAACACGTTCCTGAACAGTCCGAAGCTGCTCGACCCGGCTTTGCGCCTCAAGGCCGAGCCTCGGCTCCGCTTCGCCGGGCAAATCACGGGGGTCGAAGGCTACATCGAATCGGCGGCGATCGGCTTGATTGCGGGGAGGTTCGCCGCAGCCGATGCGCTCGGACGCAAGGTTCCGCCCCCGCCGCCGACAACGGCGCTCGGCGCGTTGCTCAATCACATCACCGGCGGACATCTGAGCGCCGAGAGCGAAGGCGGAGCGCGGAGCTTTCAGCCGATGAACGTCAATTTCGGCCTGTTCCCGCCCATCGCTGCAGCTATAGCTTCCCGCGGCAAAGGCCCGCAATCGAGTCGCGGTCTCGAACGCAAGCGCGCCCTTGCGGTACGGGCACTTGCCGACCTAGACCGCTGGCTCGCCCATCCGGCCACGGCGGCGGCGGAATGAGCCTGCCTTG
>DASRYK010000044.1:0-4490 GCA_035687205.1 Methylocella sp.
CGAAAGAAGCTAAGCGCGCGCCGCTGCAGAGGAATGAACAGCGAATCTCAACCAGATAAGTCATGTTCAACAAAGAAAACTTCCCCCGCCAGGGCAGGCGGGGGAAGAGAAGTGTTCTGGAAGAGAAGTGTTCTGCTTGGCAGGCACTGCGTCCCGTCTTTGCTCCCCGGACATAATTTCCACTTTGCGGGCGCCGGATTAAAGGAGCAGGCGAAAGTTGAGCTTAGTTCAACAGCAAAGAGCAAAATCCTCTCGAAATCACGGACCCCGAGAAGCCGTCATCATGGCGGATCCAGCCGGCATAGCTGCTCCCGCGCCACTCAATTACTCTGCCGGTTCAAGGCCGAGAACATCCTCATGACCGGCGCAGAGCTCTCCGATCCGGCCAAGGATCTGGAGCGACACGCCAAAGATCGCGAGCGTGAACCAGCCGAAGAACACGAACATCCAGTGCAGCGGAGCAACAAAAAGCTCCTCCATGAACCAGAAGGTGTGGCCCCACTCGTTCAGGCCAACGTTCGGGAAGATCATGAACGGGCCAACGAAGAGGAGCGTGTAGGCGATCGACCAGCCCTTGCAGGCAAAGATCGGAAGCCTTGTGCGGGCATACATGAAGCCGCCCACGCCCATGACGATATACATCGGATAGCTCATATAGAACTCGATGATATGGCTCGGCGTGAAGTCGGTGTCGCGGATGACCGTCATATGCCAGGTGCCGTCCTGCTCCGTGAAATAGCTCGCGCCCCAGTAGATCGCGACGCCATAAACGAAGACCCAGCTCAGCAGATAGAAGATCCGCCGCATTTCCTCGCGGGGCTGAACGTTTGCGACATCCCTGTCACGTGTCTTCCACATCCAGCCGACGAGAGCAAGGAAGGAGATCAACTCGACCGGCTCCTCGATATAGAGGATGGTCATCCAGTAGGTGGTGAACTCGGGCGCGAACGAGTCGAGGCCCGCGTACCAGCCGAAATACTGCTCGTAGATGCGCACGCACAGATAGAAGACGCAGATCGCGAGCGTTCCGAGTACGACGGGCTTGCCGTCGAACAGTGGCGCCTCGGCGACAGCTGCGGCCTCGCCGGTGCGCGCAATTCCGGTTACTAAGGACATGTTATTCACCTCTTTCTCAGAGTTCCCGCTCGCCTGCATGAGCCGTAGCGAATCGCTAAGCTCCGCAGCCTCGCGCGGTGCAACAAGGTTAAGCAGGGCAAAGACGGCTGGCGAATCGATTGATTCGATTCATGGATCGCAAGCAGTGATGAGCCACGGGAACGATGCGCGCTTGCGCCCCGGATTTCACAGAAGTGTGATTCGCAGATTTTCGATACCCGCGCGCTTGAGCTTCATACGCAAAGACGGGAGCAGCTTCGCGCGGAGCAATCTTCGCAACTGTTCTGCCTGCCCACTTGCTTCAGGCGGTCAGCGCCGGAATGTATTGCAGGAATCGATGTCGCCCGATTTCAAACCGGCGCTCAGCCACTGCACGCGCTGCGCCGAGGTTCCATGGGTGAAGGAGTCTGGAACGGCATAGCCTTGAGATGCTTTTTGAAGCCGGTCATCGCCAATCGCTTGCGCGGTCCTGACTGCGGCTTCGAGATCGCCGCGCTGAAGGAATTGATACCGGCGCTCTGCATTGGCCGCCCAGACACCGGCAAGGCAATCGGCCATCAGCTCGACCCGCACCGACAGGTTGTTGGCCTCCCCCCGGCTCAGCGCACGCTGCTGCGCCGCCTGAACCTTCGGCAATATGCCAAGCAGATTCTGGACATGATGGCCGATCTCATGCGCAATGACATAGGCATAGGCAAACTCGCCGCCGCCGCCTAGCCTTCTCCGCATATCCTCAAAGAAAGATGTGTCGAGATAAACCTTCCGGTCCCTTGGGCAGTAGAAAGGCCCCATGGCCGACATCGCGCCGCCGCAGCCTGAAACGGTGCGGCCGCTATAAAGAACAATCACAGGCTTCGCATAGGCGATGTCTTTCTCGCGCGGCAGCACCTCGGACCACACGGTGTCATTCGCAGCAAGAACCGCGGAAACGAACTGGCCCATGTCATCGGCAGGCACTCCCTTTTGCACTGTCGCTTCGGGGCCGGTGCGCATCCTGTTCACCATTTCAGCGCCGCCAATCAAAAGTCTGGGATCGATGCCGAGCGCCCAGCCAAGAAGGCCAAGCACGATCACGGCGCCAATCCCCAATCCGCCCCGCCCGGCTGTGCTGCCGAGCCCGCGCCGGTCCTCGATATTCTCCGAACGGCCGAAGTCCTGCCACCTCATGCCACGCTCCCGCTTGCCGCGCTTGAGTGCTCCATCTGCGCAAGCTTCTAGACGCTACATCGAAAAACGTGCTGCAGAAAGTGAAGGAATGCCGGGATTATAGCCTAGCCGCCTGTCACGCTCATGTGACGCGCGACAGAAGGCGCGCTTTGCTTTCGGCCAATGACGAAATCATGGCCCTTGGGCTTGCGCGCAATGGCTGCATCAAGGGCCGCGTGCAGAAGCTCGCCGCTTGATGATGCGCGCAGCGGCGCGCGCAGATCGGCCGCATCCTCCTGGCCGAGGCACATGTAGAGCGTACCCGTGCAAGTGACGCGCACCCGGTTGCAGCCTTCGCAAAAATTATGCGTGAGCGGGGTGATGAACCCGAGCTTGCCCCCGGTTTCCGCAACATGGACATAGCGGGCAGGCCCGCCTGTCTTATGATCGAGCGGGCAGAGGGTGAAGCGCTCCTCGAGGCGCGCCTTGACAGCGTTCAAGGGCAAATATTGATCCGCGCGTTCGCTGCCAATCACGCCTAGAGGCATGACCTCGATCAGGGTAAGATCAATGCCTCGCCCATGCGCCCATTCGAGCATGGGAACGATCTCATCCTCATTGACACCCTTAAGCGCGACCATATTGATCTTCACTGCAAGGCCCGCCGCCTGGGCAGCATCGATTCCAGCCATTGCCCGCGCATGGTCGCCCCAGCGGGTGATCGCCTTGTATTTAGCGGCATCAAGCGTATCGAGCGAGACGTTGACGCGGCGCACGCCAGCTCTTGCAAGATCATCCGCGAAAACCGCAAGCTGGGAGCCGTTCGTGGTCAAGGTCAGCTCGGCAAGCGCGCCGGATTCGATGTGGCGCGAGAGCGCCTGAAAAAGGTGCAGGATATTGCGCCGGACGAGAGGCTCCCCGCCCGTGATCCTGATCTTGCGGACTCCGCGGCTGATAAAAGCCGTGCAGAGGCGGTCGAGCTCTTCGAGCGTGAGAAGGTCGCGCTTCGGGAGGAACGTCATATCCTCGGCCATGCAATAGACGCAGCGCATGTCGCAGCGGTCGGTAACAGAGAGGCGGAGATAGGAAATCACGCGGCCGAAAGGATCAACGAGGGGGGGAGCAGTCTTCCGGGAAGACCCTTGCGGTGTTTCAGCGCGGATTGGCGTGACGATGCTCATGGGCTTTGACATATATTGCTGGCACTGGAATTGCCATGCCAAATTGGCAATAAGGCGCGGCGGATTGAACATAGCGCCGCGCACCAAGGAAGCGCGAGGAGCCTCCTGATGCCTCAAGGCGATAGTTCGGACAGCGTTTGGCCAAGCGAGATTCGCCTGAGGGACAATGGCCGCATTCTGACAATCCATTTCGAAGGCAGCCGCTGCTTTGACTTGAGCGCCGAATATCTGCGCGTGATGAGCCCCAGCGCAGAAATCCAGGGTCACCGGCAGGAAGAACGGGTGACCGTCGGCGGCAAGCGTCATTGCCGCATCATTGGGATCGAGCCCGTCGGCACCTATGCCGTTCGCCTAATCTTTGACGATTCGCATTCAACCGGCATTTTCACTTGGGGCTATCTTTATGAGCTTGGCCGCGCCTATGATGAAAAATGGGCGCGCTACGAGTCTGAGCTCGCGGCCAAGGGCCTGAGCCGCGACCAGCCAGGGGAAGCATGAGGCTGCATTGGCGCCCGCGGCGGCTTTAACCTTTTTCCTGGCGGCAGCAGCAGCGGCTTTGGGAAAAGCGCGCTGTTTGAGGCCGATTGAGGCTGCCCAGGGAACGCTGAGAAACAAGAGATGCCATTTTCCTTACCTCTCGCCGCTGCCATCTTCATGACGATTTGGTTTACCGTGCTCTTTGCGGTTCTGCCCTTTGGGATCCGCTCTCAGCACGAGGCGGGGGATGTTACGCCTGGAACAGATCCTGGGGCGCCTGCCGCGCCGCGGCTTTTTGCGAAGTTTTGCTGGACGACATTGATCGCCGGGGTCATCTTTGCCGCTGTGACAGCAGTTATCGCGCGCATGCGCTAGGAGGGCCTCTATTGACCCCTCGCGCCGATGCGGCTACTCCCACCCTGGCCCCTCGACGAGCGCGTAGCTCAGCCGGTAGAGCATCTGACTTTTAATCAGGAGGTCCCGGGTTCGATTCCCGGCGCGCTCACCACCAAGCTCCTAGACTTTATTGCAGCGATTTGCGGCGGGCCCGGATAGCCGCCCTTCTTCCTC
>DASRYK010000045.1:0-7033 GCA_035687205.1 Methylocella sp.
TCATGCTGGCGGTCAGGGCCCGGCGGCGACTTCCTTCAAGCTCGCCTTCAGATAGTCCCACCCCGTATATAGCGTCAGCAAGGCGGAAAGCCAGAGAAGGATGAGGCCCGTCGCCGTCACCCCCGGGATGATGCCGTCGCCCGACGGGCCGGCAATCAGAAAGCCGAGGGCCACGAGCTGAAGCGTTGTCTTCCATTTGGCGATATTGCTCACCGGCACAGAGACCTTGAGATCGGCCAGGAACTCCCGCAGGCCGGAGACGAGGATCTCGCGGCAGAGAATGATCACCGCCGCGGCCAGGGAATAGCTGGCAATGGTGTGGTCCGCGGCAAGCATCATGAGCACCGCCGCGACGAGGAGCTTGTCGGCGATGGGGTCGAGCATCTGGCCGAGGCGGGACTGCTGCGACCAGGCGCGGGCAAGATAACCGTCGAGAAAATCAGTGATGCCTGCGGCGATGAAAAGCCCAAGCGCCAGCCAGCGGGCCCAGGCGAATTCCGGCCAGAAAAGGCAAGCGACGACCGCCGGGACCGCGAGCACCCGCCCGTACGTCAGGATATTCGGCAAGCTCCACGCGAGGCTTGGGCCTCGCGTTATCGTAGTCACCGCCATGGCTGGAGCAGCCCTCCCTCCGAGGCTGGGTTCCGCCATCCCGAAAGGAAGGCGCCCAAAACGTTTCTTATGGCTCCTATCTGCCACGTTCGTGGAAAAAATCATAGACCACCCGTGCGGTTGCAGCATTTATGCCCGGAACTTTCTCGAAATCCTGAAGGGCCGCCCGGGCAACCGCCTTAGCAGTGCCGAAGGCATTGAGCAGCGCCCGCTTGCGGGCAGGCCCAATACCCGGAATTTCGTCGAGGGGGCTCCTGGTCATTTCCTTCTTCCGGCGCGCCCGGTGCGTCCCGATGGCGAAGCGGTGCGCCTCGTCGCGCAGCCGCTGCACGAAATAAAGCGCGGGATCGCGAGGGGAGAGCCTGAACGGCTCGCGGCCTTCCACAAAGAAAGTCTCCCGCCCAGCGTTGCGGTCCGGCCCCTTGGCGATGGCAGCAACCTCGACTCCTGTGACGCCAAGCTCGCGCAAAACTCCCTGAGCGGCTTCGAATTGCCCTTTGCCGCCGTCGATCAAGATAAGACTGGGCGTATCAGGGAAAGCTGCCTCGCTTTCCTGCGCAGGAGCCCCCGGCGCTGCCGCGGCAGCAGCAGTGCTTCTCTCGCTCGCAAGCCGCGCGAAGCGCCGACTGAGGACTTCCCGCATCATCGCATAATCGTCTCCGGGAGACGCTTCAGTGTTTTTAATGTTAAAGGTCCGGTAATACGTTTTCATGAAGCCCTCAGGGCCGGCCACTATCATGGCTCCGACCGCATTGGCGCCCATGATGTGGGAATTGTCATAGACTTCGATCCGCACAGGCGTGCCCTTGAGGCCCAAGGCCCCAGCCAGGGCCTCCAGCAATTTCGCTTGCGAGGCTGTCTCGGATAATTTGCGCGCCAGGGTCTCGCTGGCGTTCTGATAGGCATGGGTGACGAGATTTTTTTTCTCGCCCCGGCGCGGGGTCAGGATTTCGACTTTCCGCCCCGCGCGCCCGCTCATGGCGCATTCAAGGACTGTGCGGTTCTCAATTTCGTGCGAGAGAAGAATAAGGCGGGGCGGGGGCTTGTCTGCGTAAAATTGCGCCAGAAAGGCGTCGAGCACTTCTTCCGGCTTCAAGCTCTTGTCGGCGCGGGGAAAATAGGCCCGGTTGCCCCAGTTCTGATAGGTCCTGAAGAAAAAAACCTCGACACAGAACTGGCCAGCCTGTTCGGCGATGGCGAAAACATCCGCTTCTTCTACGGTCGAGGGATTGACGCCCTGCACGCTTTGGATCGCGGAGAGCGCGGCAATGCGGTCGCGCAGCCGTGCAGCCCTCTCATATTCCATCGCCTCCGAGGCAGCGGCCATCTCCTCAGCCAGCTCCTCGCGCACGGCTCGGCTCTTGCCGGAAAGAAAAGCGTGGGCTTCGCGCACAAGCCCGGCATAGGCGTCTTCGCGGATTTCCCCCGTGCAGGGCGCCGAGCAGCGCTTGATCTGATAGAGGAGGCAGGGACGCGTGCGGTTGGCATAAAAACTGTCCGAGCAAGAGCGCAACAGAAAAGCGCGCTGCAAGGCTTTCAAGGTGCGGTTGACGGCCCAGACGCTGGCAAACGGCCCGTAATAAGCGCCCTCGCGGACCCGCGCCCCCCGGTGCTTGGTGAGCTGCGGCGCGGGATGGTCGCTGGTCAGAAGAATGTAGGGAAAGGACTTGTCGTCGCGCATCAGAACGTTGAAGCGCGGCTTCATTTGCTTGATGAAGTTCGTCTCGAGCAGCAAGGCCTCCGTCTCTGTAGCGGTTGAGACGAAGACCATCGAGGCGGTGAGCGCGATCATCCTGGCGATGCGCGAGCTATTGCCGGTGTCCCGCATATAGCTGGCGATCCGGCTCCGCACGCTTTTCGCCTTGCCCACATAGAGCACCTCGCCGTTGGCGGCGATCATCCGGTAAACGCCGGGGCCGGGCGGCGCTGTCTCCCAATAACGCCGGATGACCGCCGCGCCCTTGAGGGCCGGATCACTTGTCTCATCTGCGGCGAGCGTCCCTTCCGCCTCCTCTCCGCGCGCGGCGGTGATCCCAGGCGCATCCGGCGCCAAGGCTGCGGAGGGCGGATTTTCCGGCGGCTGGGGCATGCTCCAGGATTTAGGCGATCCGTTTCCGCCTGAAAAGACGGCGGAAAAGCCGCGCCCGCATTCAGAGAAGCTGCAATTGCTCCCCCGCGAGGGCCGGCGGGCGGAATAAGTCGCAGCGCAAGGGCACAGGGTTTTTTCTTAGCCCGAGCCTTGCAGCTGCCGCTTCAAATCGGCGCCCAATCATCCAGGCATAAGGGCCAGAGCCCGTCATGCGCTTGCCGTAACGGGAGTCATAGAGCTTGCCGTCACGCGCCGCGCGGATGAGAGAAAGCACATGATTGCGCTTTTCCGGGTAATGGGCTTCAAGCCATTCGGCAAACAGATCACGGACTTCGAGCGGCAAGCGCAGCAGCACATAGCCGGCTTCGCAGGCGCCAGCGGCTTGCGCCCGGGCGAGAACCGCCTCGATTTCGGCATCGTTGAGCGCGGGAATGATGGGGGCCACCATGACGGCGGCCGGGATCCTTGCCAGGGAAAGCTGCCGGATCGTTTCGAGCCGCCGCCGGGGGCTCGCCGCGCGCGGCTCAAGCTTGCGCGCCAGTCCGGCGTCTAGGGTTGTGAGAGACACGGCGGCTTTGACCAGGCCCTTTTCAGCCATTGGCGCGAGCAGGTCGAGATCACGCAAAATGAGCGCGGACTTTGTCACAATGGCAACGGGATGATTGGCCCGTGCCAGCACCTCCAGGATCTGCCGCATCACCTTCGCGCTGCGCTCGGCCGGCTGATAGGGATCGGTGTTTGTCCCGATCGCGATCGTCTTGGGAGCATAGCCTGGCTGTGAAAGCTCACGCTCCAGGAGCTCCGCCGCATTGACCTTGGCGAAAATCCGGGTCTCGAAATCAAGTCCCGCCGAAAGCCCGAGATAGGGGTGGGTGGGCCGCGCATAGCAATAGACGCAGCCATGCTCGCAACCGCGGTACGGATTGACTGACCGGTCGAAAGAAATATCGGGCGAATCGTTCCGGGTAATGATGGATTTGGCGCGCTCGGGAGAGAGTTGCGTGCGCAGAGCTGGCCGTTCTTCAGGGAGCTCCCAGCCATCCCATTCGGCGGCCTTGGCTTGGGGCTCGAACCGGCCTGTGGCATTCGAGAGCGCGCCGCGCCCGCGCCGGGGGGCTTTGCTGGGCGCCCCGCCCGGCTTGACCGCTCCCGAAGCATTTTGTCCCCGGCCTTCGCGGCCAGGTTCACGCTCTCCGTCATGATAATGTTGTCTCTGAAGCATATTTCCTCAAAGCCAGTGTCGCGCAGGACGGATATGCGAAGCTTTCCTTGCGGGGGATGTTCACCATCTGACCCTGGAACATATAGAGAACATTATCGCGCAAAGCAAATGTTCTTGTGGATAAGCGTGGATAAGCTCTATCACTGGTGAGAGTTGAGAACAGCAAGGCGCATAAAATCAGCGCCAAAATGCAATATTGCCGACATATTTGCGCTTTGTTGAGCCATCCTGCGCATTGGATGGCGCAGGGAATGCCTCGATG
This sequence comes from Methylocella sp., assembly GCA_035687205.1. Lineage (GTDB taxonomy): Bacteria > Pseudomonadota > Alphaproteobacteria > Rhizobiales > Beijerinckiaceae > Methylocapsa. The sequence goes on from DASRYK010000045.1 coordinate 4,186, forward strand.
GAAAGAATGAGCGCTGTCGGCGCTCTTCTCCACGGATATACCCGGTTAGCACTGTTTCATGACGCTTGGGCGGCGGCCGTTCCACTCAGGGGGTTTGCGGGGTCCCAGCGGTAGCGCACCGTCTCGAATCGCATGGTGAAAGCGTCGACAAGCAGGAGCCTTCCGACGAGGCCTTCGCCGAAGCCGGTGATCTCCCGGATGACTTCAAGGGCCATCATGGCGCCGAGAATCCCTGTCAGCGCACCCAGCACGCCAGCCTCAGAGCAAGCGGGAGCTGAGCCTTCTGGCGGCGGCTCTGGGAACAGGCATCGATAAGTGGGGTTGGGCTCCCCCGTGGGGCTTTTTTCATAAGGGCGCAAGACAGTCAGCGTGCCGTCATGGGCTCCCACTGCGGCGGTCACGAGGGGGCGTCTCTCGTAATAACAAGCGTCGGAGACGGCATAGCGGGTCGCGAAATTGTCTGAGCCGTCCGCAACGACGTCGCAGGCGGAGACGATTTCGCGGGCATTCCGCGCCGTGACCCGGAGGCGGAGCGGCGTGACTTTGACGTGAGGATTGAGCCGTTCGATGGCGTCCTTGGCGCTTTCCGCCTTCGGGCGGCCGATGTCGGGGGTGCCGTGCAGGACCTGCCTCTGGAGATTGGAGAGCGAAACCTCGTCGTCGTCGGCAATCATGATTTCGCCCACGCCTGCCGCGGCGAGATATTGCAGGAGCGGTGAGCCGAGCCCCCCTGCTCCGACAGCGAGCACACGCGCGGATTTGAGCTTCTGCTGGCCGGGGCCTCCTATCCCGCGCAGGACGATGTGCCGCGCATAGCGCTCGATTTCCTCGGGGGTAAACATCCCGCTTTCAAAGCTCCGTTCCGGCGCCTGCCGCCCGATCATCCAATGGCCCGTGCGGCAGAAGCGGCGAGCAGCTCTTGAAGCAGGGCTGCCGCAGCCGGATAATTAATTTTTCCCGACCCCAAAACGGGGATCCTGTCCACGGTGCGGACCTCCGCGGGGATGGCCAGCTCGCTAGCTCCTTTGCTTCTCGCATAGGCCAGGAAATCCTGACGGCTGGCGCCTGCTTGCTGCGTGAGCATGATAAGCTTCTCGCCCTTGCGCGTGTCGGGAATGGCCAAGACGGCGGTCAGAGCCCGCGGCCAAAGCTCAGCCGCAAGAGATTCGACAAAGGCAAGCGAAATCATCTCGCCGCCTACTTTGGCGAAGCGCTTAGCGCGCCCCTTGATGGTCAGAAAGCCCTCCTTGTCGATCGAAACGATATCGCCGGTGTCGTGCCAGCCTTCCGGCGGCGGCTCGATCACCCCAGGCTTGCTCGCCCTGATATAGCCGAGCATTACATTCGGCCCCCGCACAAAAAGGCGGCCGCCTTCAGCGATGCCCTCGACCGGCTCGATCCTCGCTTCCATGCCGGGCATCAGCCGGCCGGCCGTCCCGAAACGGTTGAACATGGGTGTGTTGAGAGAAAGGACAGGCGCTGTCTCGGTCACGCCATAGCCTTCGAGGATGCGCACGCCGAACTTCTCCATATAGACATAGCGGGTCGAATCCCTGACCGCTTCGGCGCCTGCCAGAATGTAACGCAAGGAGCGGAAATCATAAGCGTTTGCCGCGCGCGCATAGCCCGCAAGAAACGTGTCAGTCCCAAAGAGGATTGTGGAATTGGTGCTGTAGACGAGCTCCGGCACAGTCCGGTAGTGAAGGGGGGAGGGATAGAGATAGACCCTGACACCCGAGATGAGCGGGAGGATGAGCCCTAGGGTGAATCCGAAAGAGTGGAAGACCGGCAGAACGTTGAAAAGCTTGTCGCTGCGGCCGAAATCGATGCGTGCGGCTGCCTGCGCCCCATTGGCGAGCATGTTGCGGTGGGAGAGAACGACGCCTTTTGGCGCGCCCTCGGTGCCCGACGTGAAAAGAATGACCGCGGGATCGTCGGGATTGCGCGGTTCAAGCGGCTTTTTTGACGAGGCAAGGGCGCAGAGCCGGGTCATGAGGCCAGCGCCTGCCTTGATGTCCTCGAGGTAGAGGATTCTCACCTGCTTTGAAAGCTGCGCGGCGGTATCAGAAAGCCGCGCCCTGGCGACGAACTCGCGCGACGTGACGACGGCTGTGACCTCGGCGGCGGTGCAGGCCGCAAGCAGATTGGCGGCGCCCGACGTGAAGTTGAGCATCGCGGGAACACGCCCTGCCCACAGGAGCCCTAGGACCGTGATGGCCGCGCCATTGCTGTTGGGAAGCAGCACGCCGACGGCTTTGCCTGCCGGTGCTGCCAGCATGAGCCTTTTTCCGGCGATGCTTGCCGCAGCAAGCAGGCGCCTGTAGGTCAAAGCGCCGGACACGGGGTCCTCAACCGCGATGCGGGAGAACCCGTGGGTTCTTGCGGCCGCCGCCACCGCGGCAGACACCGTGCGGTCCGTCGAGGTGGTGCGGTAAATGAGATCGGACATGATGTCATAGAGCGCGGCGCCCGCTGCGTGGCGCCTCTGCCGCCCTTTGAGGGCTGGGCCGATGACCGGCCTTACAGGCTCAAGGACGGTCACTGTGACTTTGGGAAACCAGCGGCGCCGCACCTGCTCTTTAGTGAGGCGGGAGAAAAAAGTCGCCTCAAGGCCCTCGATCCTGACGGGGACGACCATGGCCTCCGATTTATCGGCAATGAGGCCTGCGCCGTCATAGACCTTCATCAGGCTCCCCGTGACGGTGAGCCGCCCTTCGGGGAAGATGACGAGGGTTTCGCCTTCCCTCACCGCTTCAATAAGGCTGCGGATCGCCATCGGTTTCAGAGGATCGAGAGCGATGGTCCGGCTGATCCTTACAAAGGGCTTCACCCACCATTTTTGCGCCGT
>DASRYK010000046.1:0-17055 GCA_035687205.1 Methylocella sp.
CGCCCGCCTGCAAAATGATTGCGCCGGCCAGCGCGGCAGCGCGGAACAGGCGTTTTTCGAACATGATTTCCTCCCTTCTGCGCTTCAACATTGGGGCAGAAGCGGATTCTGGCCGGGACCCCTCCGCGAGTCGAGCGGAAACTGGCGGGCGCAGTCTCTGCTTTGCACCATCTGGCAGGCTCCGCCTACTTGACGCCGCGCCCGCCCGCCCCGAAGGGTGGCGCCGAGGTTCAAAAAGCTGCAAACTCCACCCAAGCTCAAGCGGAAAACCACCATGACCAAGCATGTCGCCGTCCTCATGGGCGGCTTGTCGGCCGAGCGCGACGTCTCGCTCGCCTCGGGCGAAGCCTGCGCGAAGGCGCTCGATGCAGAAGGTTTCCGGGTTACACGCCTCGATGTGGGCCGCGATATCGCGCAAAGGCTCATGGAGCTTAGGCCCGATGTTGCCTTCAATGCGCTCCACGGCCGTTATGGCGAGGATGGGATCATGCAAGGCATATTGGAAATGCTGCGCATTCCCTACACCCATTCGGGCGTGCTCGCCTCGGCGCTCGCCATGCGCAAGGACCGCGCCAAGGAGCTTTTCAAGGCCGCAGGCCTCCCGGTCGCAGACGGCGTGACGGTGGACCGCTTCACCGCAGCGAAAAGCCATGTCATGCCACCCCCCTATGTGATCAAGCCGCTCGAGGAAGGGTCCTCCTTCGGCGTTATCATTGTGCGGGAGGACGCGAGCCAGCCCCCGCAAGAATTAACCAAAGACGATTGGAAATATGGCGGCCAGGTTCTCGTCGAACGCTACATCGGCGGGCGCGAGCTCACCTGCGCGGTGATCGGCGAAAAAGCTTATGATGTCATAGAGATACGCCCAGCGGACGGGGGCTGGTACGACTATCGCGCAAAATATGCCAAGGGCGGCTCAATCCATGTCCTTCCGGCAAAACTTAAAGAAAATATTTACCAAACTGTTCAAGAGTTGGCGCTCGTGGCGCATCGGACGCTCGGCTGTCGCGGCGTGAGCCGGACGGACTTCAGATACGATGATTTTCCCGGCGGGACGGGGGAGCTCGTTGTCTTGGAGGTCAATACCCAGCCCGGGATGACCGAGACTTCGCTTGTGCCGGAACTCGCCGCTTTTGCCGGCATCTCGTTCGGTGAGCTTGTTCGATGGATGGTCGAGGACGCCTCCTGCGATCGTTGAGTGCGCTGAGCCTTGGTTTTGCGCCTGGGCACGCGTCTTATGCCGGCGCAATGGCCCTGCCCGGAGCGCTTGGGCCGGGGAGTGCTACTTCAGTTCCGCCGCGCAGGCCGAAACAGGGGCTCCCCGCGAAGATCCTCGCCCAGCTGAGCAAGCCTGGCGTGCACACTTGGTTTTCGCTCTCGGTACTTTTGGCCGTTGGCGTCTATGGCGCCGTAAAAGGCGGCCACTATGCCGCTTTCGTTGCTGAGCAAGGCGAGCCTGGCGATGTCATCGCAAAGGCAGCCGGTTTCTCGATCAAGGCTGTGACCATTGCGGGCGTCCGTGAGCTCAAGGAGCAGGACATACTTGCCGTTGCCGGCATCAGCCCGCGCAATTCACTTCTTTTCCTCGATGCGGCGAAAATCAGGGAGAGGCTGAAGCAGCTTCCGCTCGTCAAGGATGCGGCAGTCACGAAGTATTATCCTGGCCGCCTCTTGATCGAGATCGAGGAGCGGCAGCCTTCCGGTTTATGGCAGTCGAACGGCGGCATCCAGATTGTGGCCGAAGACGGCGTCCCGCTCGCGCGGGTGCATGACAGGCGTTTCATTCACTTGCCCTTTGTCGTGGGCGAGGGCGCCAATGAGAAGCTTGGCCAATACCTTGCTCTGCTCGATGCCTCGGGAAGCTTGCGCGAGCGTATTGTTGCAGGCGTGCGGGTTGCTGGCCGGAGGTGGAATTTGAAGACGGACAGCGGCATAGACATCCTCTTGCCCGAAATCCGGCCTGAGGCTGCAATCGAAAGGCTGGCCGAGCTGCAGCGGGTTTATCGCATACTCGACAAGGATGTGCTGTCGCTGGATTTGCGTCAGCCTGACCGGCTCACAGCGCGGCTCACTGCGGATGCCGCAGCCGCGCGCTTGGCAGGGCTGGGAAGCAAGACCGCCAAGGCGGATTCCCGCAAGCCTGCAAAAAAAGGAAAGTCTGCCAAGCCGAAAGGCGGCCCGAGATGATCTCAAAGCTCCTCCCTCCGCGCATGCCGCCTCTGCCTGCGCGGAAGTCCGCGGTTCTCTCTGTCCTCGATATTGGCACGTCGAAAGTCGTTTGCCTCATCGCGCGGCTCAATCCAGGCGATCCCTCCGAGATGCTGCGCGGCCGCACGCATCGCGCCCGCATTCTAGGCATCGGGCATCAGCGCTCGCGCGGGATCAAGGGAGGCTCCGTCGTCGATCTGGATGGCGCGGAAGCGGCAATCCGCTTCGCCGTTGATGCCGCCGAGCGCATGGCAGGCGTGCAGGTCGAAAGCGTGATCGTGAATGTCACGGGAGGCCGGCTCGCATCTCAGCTTTACAATGCCAAAGTTGCCATTCCGGGCCGGGCCGTCACACAGGCCGATATTCACCGAGTGCTCGAGGCTTGCACAGCGCGCGGAAGCCAGCAAGGCCGGGCCGTGCTTCATTCCCTGCCGATCGGATTTTCGCTCGGCGAAACACGCCAGATTCAGGATCCAACGGGCATGGTCGGCGAAGAGCTTGGCGCGGATTTGCATGTGCTGAGCTGTGATGCGGCAGCCGCGCGCAATCTCATGCTCGCCGTGGAGCGCTGCCATCTGAACGTTGAGGCTATGGTCGCGACGCCCTATGCGGCTGGCCTTGCAGTTTTAGCAGATGACGAAGCCGAGCTTGGCACCGCGCTCATCGACATGGGAGCCGGTACAACGGCGATCAGCGTTTTTTCTGGCGGTCATCTCGCCCATGCTGACGCTTTTGCCGTCGGCGGGCATCATGTCACTATGGATGTCGCGCGCGGGCTTGGAATCACTGTCGCTGATGCCGAGCGGCTAAAAACTCTTTATGGCGCCTGCCTCACCTCGGTGACCGACGAGAGTGAGACGATCGCCATCGTTCCGGCGGGGGAGGATGCCGAGCGCCCGGCACATGTGCCGAAAGCGCAGCTTATCGCAATCATCAAGCCACGTGTCGAGGAGATCCTCGAACTCGTCCGCGACCGGTTGAAGGCTGCCGGTCTTCCGGCGCATGCGCGGCGGAGCCTCGTGCTGACCGGCGGGGCCTGCCAGCTCACAGGCATGCAGGCAGCGGTGAAGCGCATCGTCTCAGGGCAGGTCAGGATCGGCAGGCCGCTAGGCGTCAAAGGTCTGCCGGAATCAGCGAAAAGCCCGGCTTTTGCGGCGGCTGCCGGGCTTTTGATTTATCCGCAGGTGAGCGGCATCGAGCATTTCCGGGCATCACGGAGCCCCCTTCATCCCGAGGCTGAAGCCAGCGGATACATGGGGCGCGTGGGCCGGTGGCTCAAGAGCAGTTTCTAAGTAAGGTGCGGCACAGAGTAAGCGCGGTGCGTTCTCCGCGAAGAGTTGAACGAAACCTGAGCGCCTTTACGGCGCTCCAACGTCGAGAGGCCAGACGATGACGATCAATCTCAAAGCTCCCGAATTACGGGAACTCAAGCCACATATCATGGTCGCCGGCGTCGGCGGCGCGGGGGGCAATGCGGTCAATAATATGATCGTGTCTGGCTTGGCAGGAGTCGAGTTCATCGTCGCCAATACGGACGCTCAGGCGCTCGCCTCGGCGAAGGCCGAGCGGATCATCCAAATGGGACTGCAAGTCACCGAAGGGCTTGGCGCAGGCTCGCAGCCCGAAGTCGGCCGCGCCGCAGCGGAAGAAGCCATTGAGGAGATCCGCGATCACCTCTCCGGCGCGCATATGGTCTTCGTCACAGCGGGAATGGGCGGCGGGACGGGGACAGGAGCCGCGCCAGTAATCGCCCGCACCGCCCGGGATATGGGGATTCTCACCGTCGGCGTCGTCACAAAGCCTTTCCAATTCGAAGGCGCGCGGCGGATGCGGGTTGCGGAATCAGGCATCGCCGAGCTGCAAAAGGCCGTTGACACGCTGATAGTCATTCCTAACCAGAATCTGTTCCGTATCGCCAACGAAAAGACAACCTTCGCGGATGCCTTTGCTATGGCCGATCAGGTCCTTTATTCGGGCGTTGCCTGCATCACCGATTTGATGGTCAAGGAAGGCTTGATCAATCTCGATTTCGCTGACGTACGCGCCATCATGCGCGAGATGGGCAAGGCGATGATGGGCACGGGCGAGGCCTCCGGGGAAAAGCGTGCAATCCTCGCCGCCGAGGCGGCGATCGCCAACCCGCTGCTTGATGAAGTCTCGATGAAAGGCGCGCGAGGCCTCCTCATTTCGATCACGGGCGGCAATGATCTCACCCTATATGAGGTCGATGAGGCCGCAAGCCGCATCCGCCAGGAGGTCGATGAGGATGCGAACATTATTCTTGGCGCCACCTTCGATCAGAACCTCGAAGGCGTTGTGCGCGTGTCGGTCGTCGCGACAGGAATCGACCAGGCAATCAGCGTTTCCGAGCCCTCGGCCGCTGAGGCAAGGATTGCGGAACTGACAAGCCGCCTGCGCGCGCAAACGGCACCGCGGCCCGCTGAAACGGGGCAGACGCGTTATCAGGCGGCGCAGCCTGAGACGCTTCCGGGCGAATATGACGCCCGTTACGATGACCGCGCCATGACCGCGCAGCAGGCTGCGGGCGAGCATGGCGTCCGCTTGCAGGAGGTTGCGCCTGCCCCGCGGCACTATATGGATCCTCAGCAGCACGCCGTGCCGCAAAACGATCATTTTGAAACAGGCCCCTTCGTCCCGCCCGCTCCCGATTCGCCTGTCATCCGGCCTCAGAGAATGCCGCAGATCGACGATCTGCCGCTTCCCGCGCAGAACCAAATCCGGGCGCAGCGCGGCGAGCTTGCGGCACATCACCCCGAAACCAAGCGACGCTCTCTCCTTGAAAAGCTTGCTTCGTTCGGGATCAGCCGCCACGAATCTGAAACAAGGAGCACCACCCAGGAGCCGCGGCGCCTTCCCGCACGCCCGCCTGCCCCTCCGCCAGCCCCGCGGATGCCCGAGGCTGCGCCCATTCACGCCGAATATGGCGGCAAACGCGCCCAGCATCCGCCAGCCCCGCAACGGGCACCGCAACCATCGCTAGGCACAGCTGGCCGGGGCATCAACCAGGCTCGCTCTTTCGATGAGGACCAGCTCGAAATTCCGGCGTTTCTCCGCAGGCAATCCGGCTAGCTGCCATAGCTGAGAGGGACACCCGGCCAAGCTCTTCCCTCTCCGGCACGGCATCCTTCCTTTAGATGCCGGCGAGCATTTTCTCAACGCCGTGCCACGCGGTGAAGCTTAAGGCGGTGAAGCACACTTCGCCTGCCACGCTTCCTGCCGGCGCACTCGCATGGAATTGCTTGATCTGCGCAAAGGTATAAAGTCGCGCCCAGGCACCGCGGCGCGGCCTCACTTTAGGGCACTGCCGCGGCAGAGCTTTCAAAGCAACGATCGCACACCGGCAGCATGTCCCCCGCGCAGGCCGTCCTGATTTTGTCCCTGCTTTCGGTTGTTACGACAGCTTGCGGCGTGCTGCTCGCTGCCTTGGTCCGCAAGAATGCGGAAGCAATCGCGGGCGGAATCGGCTTTTCCGCCGGCATCATGATCTTAATCGCTGCCTTTGAACTTCTTCCAGAGGCCTATCCCGCTCTCGGCTGGGCAGCAGCCTTTCTGACAGTGGCATCGGGAGCGGCGCTCTTATGGCTGGTCAACCTCGCCATACCGCACAGCCACCTTGTCCTTGAGCACGGCTTTTCCGATACGCGGCTTGTCAAGGCGGTTTATGTTGTGGTCATCGGGCTCATCCTGCATGACGTGCCGGAAGGATTCGCGATGGCCAATGCCTATATTGCGTCACCTGCGCTCGGCTGGCTCGTAGCAATCGCAATCGCGCTTCACAATCTGCCCGAAGAGCTTGCTATGGCCCTGCCCGCGATCGCGCTGAAGAGCCGCCGGTTTCTTTTGTGGGCAGCGGCCTTGTCAGCTCTTGCTGAGCCCGCTGGGGCGGTGACCGGGCTTCTCGCCTTGGAGTTCATCCCCCAGCTCAACGGATACTTTATGGCCTTTGCCGCTGGCGCCATGATCTTCGTGGCTTTGCACGAGCTTGTCCCAATGGCGCGGCGCTATGGCCACCTTGGCTGGTTCTGCGGGGGCCTTGCAGTCAGCGTTGCTGTTTACAGGCTGCTTGCATGGGCCACGGATGCATGGGCAGGATGACAACTGCTCCAGGTACTCCGCGCCGCGCAGAGGCGTTCCAGGTGCAAGGAAGAGCCCGTGCTATTCCGCGGCTTTCTTCGCCCCGCCAAACCTTTTCTCGATATAGTCCTCGACGATCTGCTTGAACTCAGCCGCAATGCCCTCTCCCCGCAAGGTCATCGCCTTTTGCCCGTCGATGAACACGGGCGCCGCCGGGGACTCTCCCGTGCCCGGGAGCGAAATTCCGATATCGGCATGCTTCGACTCGCCAGGCCCGTTCACGATGCAGCCCATGACCGCAACATTGAGCGTCTCGACGCCGGGGTAGCGCGTGCGCCAAAGCGGCATGGAATCCCGGATATGGGCCTGGATGTCGCGCGCAAGCTCCTGAAACACCGTCGACGTTGTGCGCCCGCACCCAGGGCAGGCCGCAACAAGCGGCACAAAGGTGCGAAAGCCCATGGTCTGCAGAAGCTCCTGGGCGACCTTGACTTCGAGAGTGCGGTCGCCCCCCGGCTCTGGCGTCAGCGAAACGCGGATTGTGTCGCCGATCCCCTCTTGGAGCAAAATGCCCATCGCAGCCGAGGAGGCGACGATGCCCTTCGACCCCATGCCCGCTTCCGTCAGGCCCAAATGCAGCGCGTAATCGCTTCGCGCCGCGAGCATGCGGTACACAGCAATCAGATGCTGCACATCGGAGACTTTCGCGGAGAGAATGATCTTGTCCCGGCCAAGGCCCATATCTTCTGCCTTCTGGGCCGAGGTGAGCGCCGACTGAACCATGGCTTCGCGCATGACGGCGCCCGCTGAGCGCGGCTGCGGCTGCTGGGCATTGGCATCCATCAGCGCTGTCAGAAGCTCCTGGTCGAGAGAGCCCCAATTCGCTCCAATCCGCACCGGCTTGCCATATTTGATCGCCATCTCGATGATCTGCGCAAACTGCTTGTCCCGCTTGTCTTTGAAGCCGACATTGCCGGGATTGATCCGGTACTTATCGAGCGCCTCCGCGCAGGCCGGATGCTCGGCGAGCAGCTTGTGGCCGATATAGTGGAAGTCGCCGACCAGCGGCACGCCGCAGCCCATCTTTGCGAGCCGGTCGCGGATGTACGGAACAGCAGCGGCCGCCTCGCCGCGGTCAACTGTGATCCGCACAAGCTCCGAGCCCGCCCGCGCGAGCGCGGCAATTTGCGCAGCCGTCGCCTCGGCATCAGCCGTGTCCGTGTTGGTCATGGACTGAACTGCAATGGGCGAGCCGCCGCCAACGATGATGCTCGCGCCGCCAGAGCCAATCCGCACACCAACGGTGCGGCGGCGGGGCGCAGGCCCGGCATCTTCAACAGCATTGCCCCAAGAAAGGCCGGAGCTCATCGACATGCGTGAAATTTTCCTTGGCTTCCACCGCCGCTGCGGAAGCTCCCTGAAAGAAACCGAATAACGCGGCAGCGCTTTCTGAGAGGTGCGCAAAAACCGGCCCCCCGTCAAGCTTGGCTGTCACTGCATTCACAGACTGAGGCTTTCGAAAATCGCAGATGGCCGCCGGTGTCAAATCGAGCCGCCTTACCGGCTGCCCCTGCCGGAAACGATGCCAGGATGCCAGACGCGGCGCATTCGGGCGCATTCGATGGAATTGTTTAAAGGGCCGCTGACCGCCCGCCGCCTATAAATTGTGCCTAAGAATAAGGACGCATGTTGATGACTGTAAGCCAGTTCACCCAGGGCATTCTTGCAGCACTCCTTGCCGCAACAGCATTAACCGCCATGACCGCTATTCTTAAGCCAGCGCATGCGGGGCCGCGTGGCGCTTTCAATGGCGGGGCTGGCGGCGGCCCGCTCGCGGGGGGGAATAGCAGAGTTCCAGCCCAAGGCTGGCTGGGCGGCGATCCTGCTGAAGGCTGGCATGGAGGCGGCCCTGCCGGAGGCTGGCAAGGCGGGGGAATTGCTGCCGGTGTGGCGGGAGGCGTTGCGGGCGCTATTGCTGGCTCGGCGCTTTCGGGCGCGCTGCCGCTAGGATATAATAGCCCAAGCTCACCATCCCCCTGCCGCAACGTTCCAGTGATGCAGCGTGGACCGGCTGGCGGCTACCAATTCGGGCAGATGCCCATGTGCGAATAACGCCTAGTCTGCTGAAGGGTGCCATCATGCGCGTGTTTGAGGCGTTTGGAAAGCTCAGGTGATCTTGGCCCAATCCAGAGCAGCCCGGCATGAAATCGGCCCCCGCAGGGGTAGACTAGTAAGTCATGGGGACGCACAGTCCAAACCCCAGACCGCGCCAGCCGTGATACGAAAATCCTTGATTCTTAAGCTGACAGGCGACTTCATATACGGCGTGCTAGGAAGCAGCGCGACAGCTTGAGTTCACGGTGTTTCAGCACGCACTGCGCACCGCGATACCCCGGAGCCTAGGGCGAGGCCGGAGCCGATGAGCATAGAGAAACCAGCCGACAAACTCGCATCACATGGGCGTTTCGCCTACCGGGGGATCAACGCTCGCCCATCCTACGAATGGCCGAACGGCCGCCGGCTCGCCGTTTATGTAGGCCTCAACCTCGAGCATTTTTCCTTCGGCGATGGTCTAGGCGCAGAACTCGCGCCGGGCGGACCACAACCGGACGTCCTCAACTACTCGTGGCGCGAATATGGAAATCGCGTCGGCGTGTGGCGGCTCCTGGAATTGTTCGAGTCGCTCGGCTGGCCTTTATCGGTCCTCGCCAACACCAGCATCTACGGCCATTGCCCCGAGGTGATGGACGCCTTCCGGGCCCGCAAAGACGAGGTCGTGGCCCACGGCCATACCAATTCCGAGCGCCAAGGCACGATGGACGAGGAGTCGGAACGGCGCTTAATTGCGGCGGTGACGGAGAAGATCACGCAGATCGAGGGCCGGCCTCCCACGGGCTGGCTCGGGCCGTGGATATCAGAATCAATCCGGACGCCAGACCTCCTTGCCGAAGCCGGATACGCCTACGTGCTCGACTGGTGCATGGACGATCAGCCAGTCTGGCTCCATGCGCGCGGCGGCCGGCGCATCCTTTCGGTTCCCTATCCGCAGGAGGTCAACGACATCCCAGCAATCGTGGCGCGCAAGGACCGGGCCGCCGACTTCGCCGGCATGATCATCGACAATTTCGACGAGATGCTGACCCAGGCCGATAAAGCGCCACTCGTGATGGGGATCGCCTTGCATCCCTATGTTGCCGGCCAACCCTATCGTCTGCGTCATCTGCGGCGCGCCTTGGAGCACATCAATCGGGAACGAGCGAGGATTTGGGTCACGACCGCAGGAGCGATCGCAGCCCATGCTGCCCCCTTTGCAGTCTGATGAGGATTCAGGGGCGTCTTTATGACGAAGCCGAAAGCGTAGATCGTGCGTGCCTCGCTGCCGTCACTCCTTTATCATCGGCTGGCCGCCTGCGGCCGGGGTGACGAACTAACCTCTCCCCGATTTTATGGCCACCGGATCAAGCAGTCTGGTGCTCTGCCTGTTCGGGAGTAGCAGGAAAAGAAGCACGCTTAAGACCGCAATTGGAAATTCCTTAATCCTTAAGCAGTAGCCCAGCACATGGAAGCGTCGATTTCAGCAGGAATCGATTCGCATGATGCATCCGCTTCCTTCCGGATGAACCGGCTCCCATCAAACTCATTATTCTGCATTGCGTCATAAGCGGCGAACACGCTCGATAGCTCCAACTGCCAGGGAGTTTCCTGTGACCGGCACGGCAACATCTTTGCAGGCGCCGATTGCGATCGGCGAGCGGCTCGCCTTCATGGGCATTGACGATAACACGCGAGCGCAGCAGCGCAAATTGAAGCCGCTTGTCGATATGGCCATCGGCGGCGCCTTGGACGCGTTTTACAGCAAGGTCCAGGCGGCAATGCACACGAGAAAATTTCTTTCTGACATTCAACATATGGAAGCTGCCAAGGCCCGGCAAAAAACACTGGTCCATCGTCACAGAGTCGGAGTTCAACGAGGCCTATGTCAATGCTGTGCGCGGCGCCGGTTAAGCACATGCTCGTCTCGGCTTGGAGCCGCGCTGGTATATTGGCGGCTATGGAATCATCACTGATGTTTTGATCCGCGCCGTCGTTAATGAAAAATCGCGCAGCATCCTCCGCCGCAGCCGCCGCGCGGCCGAAACAGCTGACGCCGTTTCTGCCCTCATCAAAGCCACTCTCCTCGACATGGAGCTTTCGATTTCGGTTTATCTTGAGGATATCGAGGAGCGGCGCCGCGAGAGCGATGAAGCCCGTAAGCGCGCCGAGATCAAACAGGCCAAGGCCCTCGACATTATGGCGCAAGCGCTCATCCTTCTCGCAAGCGGCGATCTACAAAGCCGCATTGCCGCGGAGATGCCCGAGACCTATCAGCGCTTGCAGAAAGACTTCATTGCGGCAGTTTCGCAATTGGGGACCGCCATGGGACGCATTGCGGGTGCCGCTCGCTCCATCGGCTCGACAACGCGCGAGATCGCCGCGGCCTCGGAGAATATGTCGAAGCAAACGGAGCAGCAGGCGGCTACGCTTGAGCAGACCGCTGCGGCGCTTGAAGAAATCACCCTCACCGTCAAGAAGACAGCGGAAGGCGCGGGCCATGCAACCGGGGTCGTGGGGACGGCCAAGAACGAAGCGCGTGAGGACGGCGCTGTCGTTTCTCTCGCGGTCGAGCGATGGAGCGAATCGAAAAATCCTCGCAGAAGATCGGCCAGATCATCGGCGTGATCGACGAGATCACATTCCAGACGAATCTCCTCGCCCTCAACGCGGGCGTGGAAGCCGCCCACGCGGGCGATGCGGGCAAGGGTTTTGCGGTTGTCGCGGCTGAAGTGCGCGCTCTCGCGCAGCGCTCGGGAGAAGCCGCCAAAGAAATCAAGAGTCTCATCTCATCCTCGGCCCGCGAGGTCGAGCAAGGCGTCGAACTCGTCCATCAAACAGGAAGGGCCCTTGAGAACATTGTGATCCAGGTCGCAGAGATCGACCGCGTTGTCGCCGATATCGCCCAAGGCGCAAGTGAGCAGGCAACAAGCCTAGCTGAGGTGAACACCGCTGTTTAGCCAGATCGATCAGAACACGCAGAAGAATGCCGCCGTGTTCGAGGAGATGGCATCGGCGGCCCTTAGCCTGCAGCGCGAAACTGAGGAGCTCTTGCTCTCGATCGGCGCCTTCCGGGCGGGCGCAGGCGATACGCCCGTGCGGAAAACGCAAAAAACCGCCGCAGCATATCAGCTAATGCATGCGAGTTCCGCTGCAGCTCTTCCCAAAGCGGAGGCAGAGGGCTGGGAGGAGTTATAGCACTCAATAGAGCGGGGCAGAAGAAGCCCTGCATGTGACGTGCCGCAGAGGACGCCGGAAGCCGGAGCTACCGGAGCACGACGACTTTCGTGCCGATTTTCACCCGGTCGTAGAGATCAACGATATCCTGATTCGTCATGCGGATGCAGCCTGACGACACGGCGGCGCCAATGGTGTCCGGCTCGTTCGAGCCATGAATCCGGTACATGCTCGATCCGAGATAGATCGCGCGGGCGCCGAGCGGATTATCGATGCCGCCCGGCATATGGCGCGGCAGATCCGGACGCCGCTTAAGCATCTCTGGCGGCGGCGTCCAGTCCGGCCATTCGCGCTTCTTCGAAACGGTCTTCTGGCCAGTCCATGTGAAACCCTCCCGGCCGACGCCAACCCCATATTCGATGGCCCGTTTGCCTGGCAAAACATAATAAAGGCGGCGCTCCGTGGTAGAGATCACAACCGTGCCGGGTTTGTAGCCATGATTCCAAAAAACAAGCTGGCGCGGTATGGCTTGCTGGCGGAAAAGAGTCAGAAAGTCGGCAAGAGGCCCGCGCTCGAAAGGGTTGAAATTGGCGAGGTTTATGCTGCCGAGCGGGTTCTGGAAGGCATAAGCCGCAGGCGCGTGCAGCAGGAAGAGAAGGATTCCGGCGCGGGAAAAAATGCGGAGCATGCTATCCTTGATCCCCCTCTGGCGCATCTGAGACGTGCGGCCCGCAATAGGTTTTTAAGTTTTGGGGCTAAAGTTGGGCAGTGGCGCGCGTGCGGGCCAGGATGCAGAGAGCGCGCTGCATTTGATTTCTCAGCCGGCGGCAAGGTTACGCTGCGTGTCAGCAAATTAAAGCCAGCGTGCCCGCAGGTTGCACCGGCATAGGGCTTATTTCTGATTTGAGCTTCGCCTAATAGCCATGGCAGCGACGGGATCAGACTCCCGGCGAAAGAAGCGAAATGCAGGGCGCCCTTCAAGATGTCTATCAGGAGAGCGGTGCATTCTTAGCTAATGCAACGCAGCGTCTTATCGCTTCGCCCAGGGCTGTGTATTGAGTTGAGCACGGCATGCGCTCGACAAATGCTGCCAATGTCAGTAAGCTGTCTTTGTCGAAAATTATTCAGCTCACTGAAATTCTTTCCGGTTGAAGACCGGGAATCTCTTAAGTGCCCAATTTAGCCTGAGTGCCGTTGTTCTTTTCAAAATGTGAGCGAGACGCTGCCTTAGAAAATAATGGGAGTGATTGAGAGCGGTTCATTATAGAGTGCAGAGAGGATGCAGAGATACTCCATCACATTCATTGCTATCTAGGAGGAAGCTATGCCAATAATCTGTAGTTCACAAAAATATAATTGCAGTTTATTTATAACGAATTCGGTAAAATTTAGTCTATGCTGCATTATACTATATGGCGCGTTCCTTGCGGTGCCCTTCCTGCTTTCCGCCGCAGCTTCCGCTCAGACCCCATCCGGCGACCCCGCTGCGCCCCCTTCCGCCGCCGCTCCTTCAGGGGGGCCGGCCCCGGTGGGGGGCAACGCCATCTTCCTCGACAAGGCAGCTCCGCAAGCCGCCCGGGCAGCGGCCGCATCGGCGCTAGAGGCAAAGGCCGCGTCGAAGGGGCGCCTCCGGGTCATTGCCGGTTTGAATGTCAATATGCGGCCGCCGCATGAACTCTCCGAAGCCAGCGCCGCTCAGCAAGAGCGCAGCCTTCGCGCCGCGCAAAATGCTGCCGTCAGCCGGGCACTTGGGGCTGCCGCCGCAGATGCGTCTGTCTCTCTGTTTGATGCTCTCCCTTTCGTTGCAATGACGGTCACGCCGGAGCAGCTGAGCCGTCTCCTTTCTGATCCTTCCGTCTTAAGCATTCAGGAGGACGTTGCTGTCCCCCCCACGCTGACCCAGAGCGTGCCGTTCATTAATGCCAATAAGGTCTGGGCGGCAGGTTTCCCAGGCACGGGGATCACCGTTGCCATCCTCGACACGGGCGTCGATAAGACCCACGACATGTTTCCCGGAAATAAAATCGTGTCCGAGGCCTGCTATTCCTCGAATGTGCCGGGCCAGAGCTCTTCGGTCTGCCCGGGCGGCGTCAGCTCCTCTGTGGCAGCGGGATCTGGCGTCAATTGCTCGCTCTCCATTTCCGGCTGCAACCATGGCACACATGTCGCGGGAATTGCTGCCGGCAATATGGCAAGGTCATTATTGCGCGGCGTTGCCAAAGACGCGCGGATCATCGCGATCCAGGTTTTTTCGCGGTTTAATTCGCCAGCAGACTGCAGCCCGAGGCCTGCGCCTTGCGTCCGCAGCTTCACCAGCGATCAGATCAAAGGGCTCGAGCGCATCTATGCACTGCGTAACATATTTACAATCGCAGCGGCAAACATGAGTCTGGGCGGCGGGCAATTTTTTGCGCCCTGTGACACGGAAAGCCCTGCCTTAAAAGCCGCGATCGATCTGCTCCGTGGCGTAAGGATCGCAACAGTGATTGCATCCGGCAATGACGGCTTTAACGGCTCGATCAGCTCACCGGGCTGCATATCAAGCGCGATTGCCGTAGGTAGCACTCTCGATACAGCAAACGTGCTCTCAAGCTTTTCGAATCATTCCGCCAATGTGCGCCTCCTTGCTCCGGGCTCGAATATACTCTCCTCGGTGCCACCAGGCCCAAAGACCACAGCCACATTCGATGGAACATCAATGGCAACGCCGCATGTGACAGGCGCATTCGCTTTGCTGCGCGACGTAAAGGGGCTATCGACCGTCGACGACATTGCAGCAGCGCTTGAATGCACCGGAGTGCCTGTCACGCGGGCCGGAATCACCGAGCCGCGCATCGATGTGAACGCAGCGTGGCTTTATCTTCTCAACCCGCCGAATACAACGAGGACATTCACATTCAGCTCAGCCGCGCAAGCAGCTTCATGGACCCCTTTTGCCGGCGCATGGGCTGTCAACGCGGCGTCTCCTGGCACCTACGATGTCACCTCCGCAACCCCGAGATGGAAACTGAGCACGCTTCCAAATTGCAACGAAGACCTGACTATCACCACGCGCCTAAGACGCATTTGGCCTGCCGGGCAGCGGAGCAACGCAGGCATTGCCTTCAAGACGCAACTCTCGTCTGTGAACAAGACGATGCACGGCTATATGGCGGCTATCAACCGCGATCTGCCGGGCGACGATCACCAATTCAATGTGGTTCTCTGGAGGTTCGATGGCGTGAATCTCCAGACAGGCGCAGGCCCAGGCAGGCTTCTTTGCAACGCCAACCTTAATACGATCAAAAGCGGCAATTTCTATACTCTGAAAGTCGTCTCACATGGCGGTTTGCACCAAGTCTTTATTGACAATGTTCTGCGGTGCAGCGCGACGGATCGAGCCTATGGAACAGGGCGAGCCGGCCTCATTACGTTCTATAGCGCCACGTCGCCGGCTGGAAATAAGTTTCAGGCCGACAGCTTCATTGCCGATCCGAACGAGACGGTTCCGCCGGGCGGAGCTTCCGGGGAATTGACCGCGGCAGCGCAATGACGCCCGTTTTGCGCAGCATGCGCCTTCTGGCCATTGATACTTTGCGGCCTGCCCCATCGGCCGGGCCGCCTGCGCCGCCTGAGGATCGAAAGATGAGCTGAAGGAGCCATGGCCCCATATGCAAAAATGGCACAAGCCAATTTTCATTAGGAAACGCAGTCTTTACCTCCTCTGACTCAAGGTCTCCTGCGTCAGTGGCGTTTGGTTCTGTTCATGCGTGGCCAGCGTGCCGGGGCGCAGGGCCCCGAGCCCCAGAGGAAGGTCTTGCGTCCTGGGATTTTGCCCAAGCGCTCCGTCACGTCTGGCCCCGGAGCCTCGCCGCAGGGGCTTCCCCTCGATAGCATCATCCTAGGCGATTGCGTTGAGGCGCTCTCGCAGCTGCCGCCGGAATGCGCCGACCTCGTTTTCGCCGATCCGCCTTACAATTTGCAGCTCGAATCTGAGCTTTCGCGGCCGGATCAAAGCCGCGTTGATGGCGTAGACGATGCTTGGGACAAATTCGAGAGCTTTGCCCGTTATGACGACTTCACGCGAGCCTGGCTCTCGGCCGTGCGCCGGGTAATGAAACCCAATGCTACGATTGCCGTCATCGGCACCTACCATAATATTTTCCGCGTCGGCACGCTTTTGCAGGATCTCGGATTCTGGATTCTCAACGATATTATCTGGCGAAAATCCAATCCCATGCCCAACTTCCGCGGCCGGCGCTTCACCAATGCGCATGAGACATTGATCTGGGCTGCGAAGTCCGCAGGCGCGAAGAATTACCGTTTCAACTATGAATTGCTGAAAGCGGGCAATGAAGATTGTCAGGTCCGCTCCGACTGGCTCCTGCCGATATGCACGGGCGCCGAGCGCCTCAAGGACGAGAACGGCCGCAAGCTTCACCCCACGCAGAAACCCGAGGCTTTGCTTGCGCGTCTCTTGCTCGCCGCCTCAGGCCCGGGGGATGTTGTGCTTGACCCGTTCTTCGGCTCTGGCACGACCGGCGCCGTTGCACGGCGCTTGGGGCGCCATTTCATTGGCATCGAGCGCGAAGCGCGCTATGCCGCGGCCGCCCGCGCAAGGATCGCGCGAGTCAAGGCCCTTCCAGCCGAAGCTTTAGCGCCAGTCGCCGCCAAGCGCTCCGAGCCGCGGATTGCTTTTGCCTTGATCATCGAAGAGGGGCTTTTGAGACCTGGAGAAATTCTCGTCGACCAGAAAAAAATGCATGCTGTGACGGTGCGGGCCGATGGCGCTGTGTCAATGGGCAACATCACAGGATCCATTCACAAACTCGGGGCGCTGGCTCAGGGGCTCCCCGCGTGCAATGGCTGGACATATTGGCACTATGAGCGCGAGGGCCGATTGCTGCCCATCGACAATCTCCGGGAAATCCTGCGAGGGCGCCGCCAGGAATGAGGCGGACAGTGGCTTGAAGCGGGCGCTGCTCACGAAGAGAGAGCCCAGGCGGGCTGGGGCGGCGGCGGCATTGACGTCCACACGCCCATGTGCGACCAACCTTGCGCGCGAAATGCCGCGGTTCAGGGCGGTTAGCTCAGCTGGTAGAGCATCTCGTTTACACCGAGAGGGCCGGCGGTTCGAGTCCGTCACCGCCCACCATGAATATCAAACGCTTATTTCGAATCCTGCATCTAAAATATTAGCTGCGGCATTTGCGGGGTGCCATCCAGCGCGTCCGCGCGAACCCCCAGGACCGGTTCAAGGCAACCCCCGGCGAACGATTGGAAACGCTTGGTCCCGCCGGTTTTCGCACGCCGGTTCCAATACGTTCGCGCGCTTCCCGCGGCCAGCGCGGCACATGGCTCGATCGCTAGCTGTCGTTGACAAGGAGGTTGTCCTTGCTCAACCGGCTGACGGGCGGTTTTCCTTTGAGGGCGGAGTGAGGTCTATTGCTGTTGTAGGCGCAGAGCCACGCCGGCATGGCTCTGGCGCGTTCCGCCGAGCTTTCG
>DASRYK010000047.1:0-2837 GCA_035687205.1 Methylocella sp.
TCATGGCCTCCCGGAATTTGAGTCCGGGCCCCGCGACTAAGGACGGCCCGCATGAAAATCGTTCCTGATCAAAAACAAATTCGCCGCAAGGGGTTATGAGGGCTCACGAAGAGCGGTATAGTTGGCGCCCTGGCCGGAGGCGCTTTCGCAAACGCCAGCGCCCGGGATCCAGTCAATGGAGCCTTCACCCGTGGCTTTTTTTTATGTCCCCCCGCCCCGCCGCAGCGCGGCACATGAGCTGCAGCGCGCAGTCGAAACCTTGAAGTCCCGCTGGGGCTGGATCGTTGCTCTTGGCTGCGCCGTCGCTGGGATGGGAGTTCTCGCCCTTATTCTCGTCACTTCGGCGACAATCGCGACCGTCTATACGATTGCAATTTTCATGATCCTCGCGGGCGGCGCAGAGATTGCCGCCGGATTGAGCGCCAGGACCTGGGGTCGATTCTTCTTATGGCTTGCAGCCGGGCTTGCCTATATCGTGGCGGCAGCTTTCGCCCTCGCCCAGCCGCTCATGGCCGCGGCGGTCTTCACCTTGCTGCTTGGCGCGGGGATGATTGCGACGGGGGTGATCCGCATCGCATTCGGAGCGCAGCTTGACCCGCCCCTGCGCGGGCCGCTTCTCTTTGCGGGCGTCATAACCCTTCTCGTCGGTATTCTGATCATTGCGGGCTGGCCGGAGAACCGTTTTTTGGTTTTGGGCGTTCTCCTGGGCCTTGATCTCCTATTCTGGGGGGTGGCTTGGATCGGCCTTGGGTTGATGCTGCGCCGCCTTTAGCGCACCAGCCGGGGCAAGAGCCCAAGCCCACCGGGCACCGGGTTGGATCGCATCGCGGCAGCCTTTGGCGCAAGGGCTCCCCGCTGCAAAAGGTCTGAAATGCCAAAATGGGTTTATTCTTTCGGCCAGGGCATGGCCGAGGGCGGAAGCGGGCTCGACGGCCTGCTCGGCGGTAAAGGAGCGGGCTTGGCCGAGATGGCAAGGCTTGGCCTGCCGGTTCCCCCGGGCTTCACCATCACCACCGAAGTCTGTGCCTATTATTATGCCAGCGGGAAAACCTATCCCCCTGGCCTTGCCGCAGAGGTCGAAGCCGCGCTCGGCGAGATCGGCCGCCTCACGGGCCACAGCTTCGGCGATGAGCTCAATCCGCTCCTCGTCTCGGCGCGCTCGGGTGCAAAAGTCTCCATGCCCGGCATGATGGACACGGTGTTAAACCTTGGCCTGAACGACGCGACGGCCGGGGTTTTAGCGAAGCGATCAGGCGATGCGCGGTTTGCCTATGACTCTTACCGCCGCTTCATCCAGATGTATGCCAGCGTGGTTTTGGGAGTGGAGCACCACACCTTCGAGGAGCTTCTTGAGTCGTACAAGGAGAGCAAAGGGTTCACCCTCGACACAGAGCTTTCGGCAGCGGATCTGCAAAGCCTCATCGTCGCATTCAAGAGCAAGGTGGCAGCGGCGCTCGGCGCGCCTTTCCCGCAGGACCCGCGTGAGCAGCTCTGGGGCGCTATCGGCGCAGTGTTCGATTCTTGGATGACGCCGCGCGCCGTTGCCTACCGCAGGCTGCATGACATTCCCGAGACGCTCGGCACGGCCGTCACGATCCAGGCCATGGTTTTTGGCAACATGGGGGAGACCTCAGCAACAGGCGTTGCCTTCACCCGCAATCCCTCGACCGGAGAAAAGGAGCTTTACGGCGAATACCTGCTTAATGCGCAGGGTGAGGATGTCGTGGCAGGGCTGAGAACCCCGCAGTATCTGACAGAAAAAGCGCGCTTAGCCGCCGGGGCGCAGGAAGCCTCGATGGAGACGGCGATGCCGGGAGTTTTCGCCGAGTTCGCGCGCGCGGCCGATGTGCTTGAAAAACATTACCGCGACATGCAGGATATGGAATTCACGGTCGAGCAGGGCCGGCTGTGGATGCTCCAGACCCGGGCGGGCAAACGCACGAGCAAAGCCGCGCTCCGCATTGCCGTTGATCTCACCAGGGAAGGTCTCATCAGCAAGAGAGAGGCCATTGCCCGCGTCGATCCCGCCTCGCTCGAGCAGCTCTTGCACCCGGCACTCGATCCCAATGCGCCCCGCGAGGTCATCGCAACCGGGCTTCCCGCATCACCCGGGGCCGCCTGCGGCGAAATCGTCTTCAGCGCCAGCGACGCCGAGCAATGGAAAAACAATGGCCGCAAGGTCATTCTCGTGCGGATCGAAACGAGCCCCGAGGATATCCTTGGCATGCATGCCTCCGAAGGCATTCTAACGTCGCGCGGCGGCATGACGTCGCATGCGGCCGTCGTCGCCCGCGGCATGGGCAAGCCCTGCGTGTCCGGCGCCGGCGGGATCCGCGTAAATTACGCCAGCGAGACGATGACCGCTGGGGGCCAGATTTTCCGGAAAGGCGATGTTTTGACCATCGATGGCGGAACCGGCCAGGTCATCAAGGGGGCTGTCGAAATGCATCAGCCCGAGCTTTCGGGCGAATTCTCCGTCTTGATGGAATGGGCCGACGAAGTCAGGCGCCTTGGGGTGAGGGCGAATGCGGACACTCCCCGCGATGCCCGGGTCGCGCGGAAATTCGGCGCCGAAGGGATCGGCCTTTGCCGCACCGAGCACATGTTTTTCGAGGAGGCGCGCATCGTTGCGGTCCGGGAGATGATCCTTGCGGGCGACGAGGCCGGAAGACGCGCCGCGCTTGCCAAGCTCCTGCCGATGCAGCGGGAGGATTTTGCCGAGATCTTCAAGATCATGGCGGGCTTTCCAGTCACGATCCGCTTGCTGGATCCGCCGCTGCATGAGTTTCTGCCGCACACGGAGACCGAGATCGCGGCTGTCGCGCGATCGATGGGGG
>DASRYK010000048.1:0-3497 GCA_035687205.1 Methylocella sp.
TTCCACCCAAATAGTTGATGCCGCCGCTCCTCCCCGCCCAATAACTGAACATCTCCTACACAGGCCTCCGGTGCCCCAACAATCCATTCAAGAATACTCACATAATGACTAACTAGCCGGGAGACGCTGTCCGGAGTGAACAAATCCGTGCTGTAATCAAATGCAGCTGTCAGACCATCGCTATCTTCAGTGACCGTCAGAGTGAGGTCGAATTTCGCGGTCATCGTTTCCAGCGCGACCGGCGTCACCTCAATGCAGTCCAAGCGTATTGATGCCGCAGGAGCATTCTGCATAACAAACATAACTTGGAAAAAAGGGGTGTGCCCGTTTTGGCGTTGCGGATTGATTTCCTGAACCAGCCTCTCAAAGGGGAGATCCTGATGCGCCAGCGCGCCCAACACAGTATCGCGCACGTGGCCAAGCAACACCGTGAACGGCATGCGGCCAGAAACGCTTGTGCGCAAGACCAATGTGTTGACAAGGCACCCGATAAGACACTCCGTCTCAAGCCGGTTGCGGTTCGCAACGGGACTCCCAATGCAAATGTCGCTCTGGCCGCTGCACCGGTAGAGAAAAACATAAAATGCGGCGAGAAGAGTCATGAACAGCGTGACTCCTTCCCGCCGGCTAAGCTCGTTCAATCCTTGACTAAGACCGGAGCTGAGCCGCAATCTGCAGGTGCCGCCGCCATGGGTCCGGATGTGCGGCCGGGGATTATCCGCAGGCAGTTCGAGAACGCCGTTGTGGCCGGCAAGGCGCTCGCGCCAATAGTCGAGCTGACTGTTTAGCGCACCTTCCTCAAAGCACTTTATTTGCCAATACGCATAATCCGCATAATAGACCGGTAACTCCTTCAAGGGAGAAGCTCGGCCAGCTACGAATGCCGAGTAGAGCGCCTCAAGCTCGCGCACCAGGATATCGACGGACCAAGCGTCGGCCGCAATATGATGCAGCGTCACCGTCATGAGATAATCGAAGGCGTCTGAGTCCGCGCCAGGCTCTTCGGTCAGCTTGCAAAGATGGGCTCTGATCAATGGGCCGCTCGCAAGATCAAACGGCCGCAAAGCCTCCCTGCGCGCCCGTGCCAATGCCTCTGCCTGCCTCTCCGCGGGTGCGGCATCCAGAAGGGATTCCACAACGAGCGTCAAAGGCTGATGAGGCGAAATGATCTGCGCTGGCTCACCATCGATTGCTGGAAATCTCGCGCGCAAGACCTCGTGGCGCTTTATGATTTCATTCAGACTGCGCTCAAGAGCACCAGTGTCAAGAGCGCCTTTGAGCCAAAATCCCGCCGGAATGTTGTAGAGAGCGCTCCCCGGCTCGAGCTGGTCGAGAAACCAAAGCCGGAGCTGCGAAAAGGACAGCGGCGAAATCCCCGGAGGGCGAGGCGTAATCCTCCCAGATGAAGCCAATGCTCCACTCTCGCCCCGCAGCCGCTTACTCAGCAGCGCAGCTTTCGCAGCAGAAAGCCTTGCTACGGCACCTAGGCTCTGCGGATTAGTCATCGGCAACGCCACTCAGAGCTTCGAGCAGCCGCTCAGCTTCATCATCTGTCATCGCATCAATGATCTGGACCAGCTCGGCCTCAATGGCTTCGGCAAGTCCAGCAGGCGTCGGCTTTTCGAAGATGAGCCGCAAAGGAATCTCAACATCGAAGGCTTTGCGCAGACGGGAAACAATCTGAGTAGCCAAAAGCGAGTGGCCGCCGAGCTCGAAAAAATTATCGTGCGCTCCGACGCGAGGCTCCCCCAGGACTTCTGCCCAGGTAGCTACGATGATCTCTTCTGTGCGGTTGCGTGGTGCAACATAACATCTGCCGGGAGATCCGCCATCGCCTGGTTTTGGCAAGGCCATGCGATCCACCTTGCCGCTCTGTGTCACCGGCAAGGATGGCAAGACAACGAACCTGCCAGGCACCATGTAATCTGGCAGCATTTCGAGAAGATATTCGCGGATCTTCGGAACAAGGGTCCGCGCCAGCCGGCCTTGCGCGGGATTATTGGCGTACGCATGCAGGGGGGAGCCCGCGCTGGCCGGAACATTGGTGAACGTCTTCCCAAAGCCGCAAAGCGGCCTTCCATCACCCTCGCGGCGGATGCAGAGAATTTCAAAGCATCCGTCTGAACTTTCTTGCGGCCAGAAAAGTTCTATCTCGTAAGGAGATTCATCAACAAGGCCCCAAACATCTTCAGGATCCACAGCTGCCGCGCAGCCCTCGGCCCAAAGGCTGCGCAATCTTCCAGCGAGCGTCGCATCCGGAGCTGGAATATCCGGAAGTTCACCATTTGCAAGGAGTTTAACGGCGCGAACTGCCCCCGCCACTCTCCGGTTTGGCACCCCCGTGACCTTCACACATTGATGCTGGCCGTCTGCGAGAAGCGAGCGGAGCTTTGCCAGGCTGAGATCATCGCCTATCCAGTCGAGATGCACCGCCTCCGCCGCGGGCTGAGAGGCAGCCGCATCGAAATGAAGGATCGCGTCATAGCGGAACTGAGTCATCTCATTTGAATGGCGCCCGCGCTTCAGCAGGATCTCGACAGCGCCGGGCCTCTTGAGCCGCTGCCCGAGAGCCGCGAAAAACGCTGGCTCAATCACAAGCTCCTCCTCTTGAAGGAGGCGCAGATCGAGCAAGCCGCGAAGCTCTGCGGCGGTCATGCCAGGCGGGATTGCTTCAGAGCCCTTCTCCAACTCGGCTGAGAGATGAAAGGCTCTCAGAAGCCCGAAATGACGCACATCGCCGAGGAAGATCCGCCCGCCTGGCTCGACGAGCTGCGCCGCTCCTTCCAAAACGTCCAAAAGATAGTCTACGCTGGGAAAATATTGGATGACCGAGTTGAGGATGATCGTGTCAAAACTTTTCTGCTCGAGCCCCGAGAAATCCGTGGCCGCCCGGTGCAGGAGTTTCACATGAACGAGTGCCGGGCCTTCCTGTTCGATGGCGGCCGCAGCCGATCGCAGCGCTGCTTGCGAAAAATCCATTCCAATGTACCGCTCGCAGAAAGGCGCTAGGCGAAGAAGAAGGAGCCCGGTGCCGCATCCGATTTCGAGAACTCTCCGGGGCTTTAGCGACTTTATTCGACTGACCGTCTCCTCCACCCACTCCCGCATCTCGGCAGCAGGAATCTCCTCGCCCGTATATGAGCTGACCCATCCCGCAGTATTGAACCCTGGATTCTTTGTGATTTCTGGAGAGCCATAGGCAGCCTCGAAGACCGTCTGCCATTGCGTGAGCATTTCCTCCGCGGCGAGGACTGATGGAAGATCATCACTGCGCAGCGCCTTCGGCACAATATAGGCGATCAGCCTCTCATTTTTTGCGTCCCAACCAAGACCTTTTCCCGCGTCATTCATCTCTGCCGCCACGACGGCCTGTTGGACATGGGGGTGGGCGCAGAGGCGGGCTTCGATCTCGCCGAGCTCGATCCTGAAGCCCCGGATCTTCACCTGATGGTCGATGCGGCCGAGATATTCAATCGCCCCGTCCGCGCGCCGCCGCG
>DASRYK010000049.1:0-22123 GCA_035687205.1 Methylocella sp.
GAAGGCCCCTGGCTCGCTGAGCGGCTTGTGTCCATTGGAGGCTTTGTCGAGACGCATCCTGAGGATGTGAACGGCACGGTGCGCGATCTGCTTGAAGGCGCGCGCCGCCATAGCGCCGCCGATGCCTTTGCGGCCATGCACAGGCTGAAGGAGTTGAGCCGCATCACCGAGGCTCAATGGGCAAGAGCGGATATTTTGCTGCTGCCCACCGTGCCCACAATTTACCGGCTGGACGAAATGCTGGCAGAACCCATAAGGCTCAATGCAAGGCTTGGCTATTACACTCAATTCGTCAACTTCCTGGGCGCCCCGGCGATATCCGTTCCATGCGGCTTCCGTGCAGACGGCTTGCCTTTTGGCGCTATGCTTGTGGCGCGGCCATTCCAAGACGGCGCCCTTGCTGCGGTTGCCGCCGCCCTCCATGCGGCGTCAGAATGCGGAGCGGGCTCCACGCGTGATAAGGCTGCGCTTGCGGCACTCTGAACTTGGCGCTGAGGCCCGGGGGCCTCGCTAAGACCCCGGCCACGCGCCAAAAGCACGCAGCGTTATCTTTCAAGCGCCGTTCCGCAAGCCGGGCATCAGCTCATCAGCAAACCTCCTCGGCGCTGCCGCCGCATAGGCCAAAGCATCCTGAAAGGCGGTGAGGTCATCATAGGGCCGCGCTGCGATCTGCATGCCAGCGGACACGCGGTTGTCTGCCAGACCCCCGGCACATTCACGACCGGGAGGTGTGCATAAGGTTAAGTGGCGGGGGGAGGATTTATGGCAAAGCGTGCGGCCTCCCCGAGCGCGCCAGGGCCAGCCTCCTTTTCTGAAGACTTAAGAAAATGACGGCCATATGCCGTGAGGCCGCCGTCCCGCTTCATGGCCCTGGACCTGCTGCATCACTTTGCCCATTCCAGGGCAAAGCTACAGGTGATTCTCCACCCCCAGATGCCGGGATATTTCGCGGGATAGGTATGTTTGGGGCGCTGCGCCATCAGCTGCTGCGGGGAGAGGCTCCGGCGCGGCAAGCGCTGCCAAGCTCGCGCCGTTCTCCTTCAAGATGGCTCGCCTGTTCAAGATGGCGCGCCTGCTTACTTCCTGCGTGAAGAATTCTGCCTCAAAAGATTTATTTCCTCCGGCCCTCCCGCCTGCGCAGCCGGCTGTGCAAAGTGCCAGATCTGCACGCCTCGGGCCGCCGGTCATCCCGCGCTTCCTTCCTCCTCTTCTCCGTCCGGAAACGTGAGCCGGTAGCGGCGCACGGCACCGATTTCTGCGGCGAATTGGAGAAGTCTTGCGCTCATGTTCCGCCGCAGGCGCTCTGCGCTGCGCGGATATTCTTGAAGCACACGGCGGAAAAGGTGCCGCGAGATCCGCAGGACGGTCGTTGGCTCGCGTGCGATTGCTGTGGCAGGCTGGCGCGTCTGGGTTAAGAGCGCGAGCTCTCCGATAAGTCCCGGGGGCCGGATAATCCGGGCCATCGCCGCGCCTTGGCCTGACGAATCAAGCGCTACGGATCCCGTGAGGACCACAAATCCCTCGCTCGACAATTCATCGCGGCGGAACAAAACATCGCCCGCATGAAGCGAGCGCTTCTCGGCGGAGAATGCGATCAGCCTCAGAGCTTCCGGCTCGAGAACCGCAAAAGCGGGATTTGCCGCAAGCTTGCCGGCATCTTCTTCGAGCCCCATGCCAAGGCGCTCCCCTTCTCAAGCCCTGGCGGCCCGGGTCATGCCGCCGTCAGGGGATCAGCTTATAGCCGCCCGCTGCGGTGACGAGGAGCTGGGCCTTCGCCGGATCGCGCTCGATCTTTTGACGCAGACGGTAGATGTGCGTTTCGAGCGTGTGGGTTGTGACATTTGCGTTATAGCCCCAGACCTCACGCAGCAGCACTTCCCTGGGGATGACCGCCTGTCCCGCGCGGTAGAGAAAGCGCAGGATTGCCGTCTCCTTCTCGGTCAGGCGGAGCTTGTCGCCCTTTTCGCCGATGAGATGCTTTGCACTCGGCTTGAAAGTGTAGGGGCCGATCCGGAAGAGCGCTTCCTCGTTTGTTTCCCGCTGCCGCAGATGTGCCCGCATCCGGGCGAGAAGCTCGGCGAAGCGGAACGGCTTGGCCACATAGTCGTTGGCGCCCGCGTCGAACCCCTCGACGGTATCGTTTTCCGAGCTATGGGCGGTGAGCATAATGATAGGATTCTTAAAGCCCTGCTGGCGCAATTGCCGCACAGCTTCGCGGCCATCCATGTCCGGCAGGCCGACGTCCATGATGATGAGGTCCGGCGTCTGCTCGCGGGCCATGGCGATCGCGCCCCGGGCCGTATCCGTCTCGATGGCCGTGAATTCCTCATGAAGGCCCACCTGCTCGGCCAAGGCCGCGCGCAGATCCGGGTCGTCGTCGGCGATCAAGATCTTGAAAACCTGGGTCATAAGCTCGTCCTTGATGTATCCTAAGATATTGCTCGCAATCCTTCCGTTTCGAAAACAGCGCGGAGTCACCAGGGTTCCGCGGAGAGGAGGCGCTGCCCCGCTTATTCCGCATCTGCATGTCTATATGACATTGCCATGATAACCCCGGGCGCCGCTTTGCTGCTCATAGTTTGTGTGAAGACATGGGTATTTTCAACAAGGAAGGCAATTCGCTCCAGCTTGGCCGGAGGAGCGGGCGGCAAAAGGAGCGCGGCGGAAGCAAGAACGGCATCAGCCGTTTAACGGTGACACGGCAGCCGGGGCAGCCTCTTCCCGGGCGCATAGCCGCTGGCCGTTTGCAGGCTGGGCCCTTCACGCTCTCCTGCGCCATTGGACAAGCCGGGATCTCGCGTAATAAGCGGGAAGGAGACCATGCGACGCCCGCAGGCGCCTTCCGGCTTCTCTGCGGTTTCTACCGGCCTGATCGAGGCGCACGCTCATTATGGCGCCTGCCTTCACGCGCGCTCAAACCCGCCGATGGCTGGTGCGACGATCCCGAGAACGCAAGCTATAACAGGCATGTCGCCCTCCCGTTCCGCGCGCGCCACGAGAATCTCTGGCGCGAGGACCATCTTTACGATCTCGTGATCGTGCTCGATCATAATATCTGGCCGCGCTGCAAATACCGCGGGAGCGCCATATTCCTTCATTGCGCAAGGCCGGATCTTGCCCCGACCGAAGGCTGCATCGCGCTTAGCCGCGGCGATCTGCGCCGCCTTTTGCCCTGTCTTGCGCGCCGCGCGGTGCTAACCGTCAGGTGAGCCCCGGCTTTCCGCTTTCGCCTTTGCTCCGCGCAAGCCTTGCGACCTCCCACAGCGCACGCTCGGTCAGAGAGCGGCCGAGCTTTGGCTCACTGCGCGTAGCAGCAGCCGTTGCGGCAAGGACGCCCGTGGCCTGCTCGAGCCCCGGCCTTGTCCAGCCGCGCAAATGGCTCTCGAAGGCATCCCGTTGCTTGAAGGCAATAAAGGCCGGGGCTCCGCGCGAAGACCCTTGCCCTACCGCCGTTTCCAGCCGCGCCCGGTGCAGATCGAGGGCATGGCGCAGCGCCGCTGCAAGGACGGCATGATAATCGCCCGCTCCGGCGAAGAGGTGGCGCAGCGCCGCATCAAGCCCCGCATAGTCGCCGGCAAATGCCGCATTCACCGCATCGCTGGCAATGAGCCCCGAAGCATTGCTGCAAACCGCCCGCACATGTTCTAGCGTGATCTCCTTCCCGCCATGGGCAAAGAGGAAGAGCTTTTCGAGTTCCGAGCGCGTTGCCAGGCGGTCCTCGCCGAGCTGAGACACAAGGAATGCCTTGGCGGCGGGCGCGACCGTAAGCCCTTCTGCCGCAGCCTCCGCATCAATGAGCCGTGCGATGTCCTGCGGCGAATCGGGGTAGCAGGGGATCGCGGCTGCGCCTTGGGCGCGCTCGCAAAGGCTTCTCAGGGGCGCGTCCTTCTTTAACGATCCAGCCTCGATGACAATCGTGCAATCCCGCGGCGGGGCTTTGAGAAGCGGCTCAATCGCCGCGGCGAAGGATTTGCTTTGAGCGGTGACCGCGATCGCCCGCCGCGTGCCAAACAAGGGGACCGTGTTCGCTTCTTCTGCGAGCCGCGCGGGGTCTTCAGCAAGCTCGTCCCCGCTGATCCGCACGAGGTTGAAGGGGCCGCTCGCGCCGCACGTGGCCCGGGAGAGAATTTTCCGCGCGCGCTCGGAGACAAGCCCGGCGTCGGTGCCATAGAGAAGATAGAGGAAAACGCCAGGCGGGGGGCTGGCGATGAAACGGCTGGCCTCGTGGCTCTTGACCGCTGCCACGGCTCGTCAGCCGCGCGAGGCAAGAGCTGCCGCGATGCGGGTGCGGATCATCCCGGCCAGCGTCTTGGCGTCGCGGATCTCAGCATCGCGCGCGGCGCGAAGGTTTGCAAATCTTTGGCTCGTCCGGTCGTAGCTTGCAAGAGTCGTGACGCGGCCCTCTGCGATGGGCGCGCCGCCCGCAGCGGGCAGCAAACGGTAATCGGCATAGACCACGACGCTCGCCGCAGTCGGGTAGCCAGTCACGGTGTCGAGCAAGGGTGTCTGCACGGTTTCGATGACCGTCACGCCGAGGCGGTATTTCGCTGGCACCTCCGAGCCCGTGCCGTTGAGGCCGAAGCGCAGCTCATTGGCGAGATAATGCCCAAGCATCCCTGGGATGGGCTCGACGGAGACAGTTTGCAGCTCGCGCGCGACGTCCTGGTCCGTGCCGAGCGTTCCATAGAGGGGCTGGATGCAGCCTGCGAGCAATGGGGCTGGCAGGAGCGCAAAGGCAAGGGCGATGGCGCGGCGCTGCGGCCGCCTTTCAGGCAACGACATTGACGATCCTGTGCGGAACGATGATGATTTTTTTCACGGGTTTCCCGCCGAGCGCCCGCCGGACCGGCTCAAGCGCAAGCGCTGCCTCCTCAATGGCGGCGCGGCCCGCATCCCGCGCCACGACAACATCGCCCCGCTTGCGGCCGTTGACCTGAACGGGAAGCGCAATCGTCTCTTCGATCAGAAGCTCTTTGCCGGCGGCAGGCCAAGCCGCTTCGGCGGCGAGGTCCTTGTGGCCGAGATGCGCCCAGCATTCCTCGGCAAGATGCGGCATCATCGGGGCAACCATCAGCACCAATATGTCCGCGGCCTCGCGGAACACCGCGCGAAGCTCCTGGCTGACCCGCTCCGTTTCGATGCCCCCGATTGCAGCCGAGAGCTTGTTGGCAAGATCATGCACCTGCGCGACGGCGCGGTTGAAGCGCAGACGCTCGATATCCTCCTCGACTTTGGCGAGGCTCATATGGACCATCCGGCGAATGCCCATGGCTTCGGGCGGAAGGTCTTCCGGCAAAGGCGTGCCCGCGGGCGCGGCAAGCCCGGCAAGCTCGCCCACGAGCCGCCACAGCCGCTGGACGAATTTCGCGGCCCCTTGCACGCCTTCCTCGGTCCAAATGACATCGCGCTCGGGCGGTGAATCCGAGAGCACGAACCAGCGCGCTGTATCCGCGCCAAACGACGAAATGATGTCGTCGGGGTCGATCGTGTTGCGCTTGCTCTTCGACATTTTCTCGATAGGGCCGATCTCGATCTCTTCCCCGCTTCCGGCGTGAAAAGCCCGCCGCCCTCCGGGCCCGGCTTCGATCCTGACATCGCTTGGGAAGAGCCATTCCCCGGATTTCGAGCGGTAGGTTTCATGCACGACCATGCCCTGCGTGAAGAGCCCCGCAAAAGGCTCCTTCAGGTCCCCCATATAGCCCGTGGCCTGCATCGCACGGGTGAAGAATCTCGCGTAAAGAAGATGCAGGATCGCATGCTCGACGCCCCCGATATACTGATCGACGGGGAGCCATTTCTCGATGCAGGCGGCGGTCACAGGCGCCTTATCGTTCCAGGGATCCGTGAAACGCGCAAAATACCAGGACGAATCGACGAAAGTATCCATCGTGTCGGTCTCCCGCCTGGCGGGGGCGCCGCAGGCTGGGCAGGCAACATTTTTCCACGTGGGGTGCCGGTCGAGAGGATTGCCCGGCTCGTCGTAGGAAACATCCCTTGGCAATTCGACGGGCAGGTCTTTCTCGGGAACAGGAACCACGCCGCAGGATTCGCAATGGATGACAGGGATCGGGCAGCCCCAATAGCGCTGGCGCGAGATGCCCCAGTCGCGCAGCCTGTAATTGATTTCACGCCGCGCTTGCGGGCGGTTGCCGAGCGGCCTTGATTCGAGGCGCCTTGCCACTTCCTCCTTGGCTGCCTCCGTGGTCATACCGTCGAGGAAGCGCGAGTTGATCACAAGGCCATCGCCTTCATAGGCCTTGTCCGTGATCGTGAAGGAAAAAGGGTCTTCCCCCGGCGGGCAGACGACGGGTGTGTTGCCAAGGCCATAGGCGTTCGCGAAGTCGAGGTCTCGCTGGTCATGCGCCGGGCAGCCGAAGATCGCGCCCGTGCCATAGTCCATCAGGACGAAATTCGCCGCATAAACGGGCAGGAGCCAGTCCGGGTCGAAGGGATGGCGCGCCCGCAGCCCCGTGTCATACCCCTTTTTGTCAGCGGTCTCGATCTCGGCCGCCGAGGTGCTCCCATGGCGGCACGCGGAGATGAAGGCAGCAAGGCCCGGGTCTTTCCGCGCGGCATCCAGGGCCACGGGATGATCGGCCGCAACCGCCAGGAATTTGGCGCCGAAAAGCGTGTCTGGGCGGGTGGTGTAGACTTCGATCTCGCGCGCGTCGGCTTGCGGCGAGGGCACAAGCTCGAAGCGCAAGGCGAGCCCCTCAGAGCGGCCGATCCAATTCGCCTGCATGAGGCGCACCTTTTCCGGCCAGCGGGGGAGATCGTCGAGGGCATAGAGGAGGTCCTCGGCGAAATCCGTGATCTTGAAAAACCACTGCGTCAGCTCCCGCTGCTCGACCAGGGCGCCGGAGCGCCAGCCGCGCCCGTCGATCACCTGCTCATTGGCAAGGACGGTATGATCCACAGGATCCCAATTGACCTTGGCCTTTTTGCGCGTGACAAGCCCCGCCTTCAGAAAATCGAGGAACATCCGCTGCTGGTGCTTGTAATAGCCGGGATCGCAGGTTGCGATCTCGCGCGACCAGTCAATGGAAAGCCCCATGGATTTGAGCTGGGCGCGCATCGCCGCGATATTGGCATAGGTCCAATCGGCCGGATGGCTCTTGTTGTGCCAGGCGGCATTCTCAGCCGGCATGCCGAAGGCGTCCCATCCCATGGGATGGAGGACATTGAACCCCCGCGCGCGCTTATAGCGGGCGATGACATCCCCCATCGTGTAATTGCGGACATGGCCCATGTGGATGCGCCCGGATGGATAGGGGAACATCTCCAGCACATAATATTCCGGCCGCGAATCCTTGCCGTTGGTGCGGAAAATTTCCTTCTCCTCCCAAATTCTTTGCCATTTGGGTTCCGTCACGCGGGCGTTATAGCGCTCAGGGGTCATATGCTTATGGCCGTCGATCTGCTCAGCTCGTTTCAAAAGCGCCGCCCTTTTGCTCGCCAGAGGGCCGGAGCGCTCGCCTCTCAGCCCTCATGCCGGGAAGCGCGGAGCACCGTCTCGAAGCAGAAGGGCGCCGGGGGGCCGCCGCGCAGGCTCACCTTTCAAGATGCAGGCTTCGCCTGCTCCTCAGGGTGTGGGACGGGGCTCCGCCAGGGGGGCGTTTGAAACAGGCTCTTAGGCGAAAGAGTTAATCATCAAACCTACACAGCATTAATTAACGGAGCTGGTCAATCTCTCCGTTGAAGGCTGTGCCAGCTCCGGCTGTGTCTTGCGCTTGGAGGAGCGGCTGCCCGGAAAGTGCGCGGGGCGATGCCGTAAGGCGAGAGGCTCACATCCTGCTGGCTGGAAATCCCGGCTGGCTCCCGGGCCGCTCCGAGATTTGCGCCAACGCTTCCTTCAGAGGCCGGGGCGAGACCGTTATCGACCCTTCATAAGGCAAGTTCAATTCAAGAATAAGATTATATAAATGGCAGCCGCTACTGCGGCCAATGCCGTAAGCAAACCGCCAAGGGCGAGCAAATGCCGGGGGGCGATCAATCCAATGCTGAAGAATATGCTAATAAGCCAGAAGACGAGAGCGTAAAAAACCGGCCAAAGGATATTGCTGCCGAGATCCTCGAATATCCGCCAGCGGGATTTCACGATCTCCTGACCGAGGCCGAGCGCCGCCGTCTTGAGCCCTGACTGGCGCGGAAATCCTTATAAATCTGCGGCGGATCCGCGCCGAAGTCTTGATTATACAAGGGAAGCCCGCCAATCTCGGCCATCGTGAGCTTCAGCGGCGCAGGCGCGAGCTCGGCGAGAGCAAGCGCCAATTTGCGGTTGATCGAATCCTTGTGCAGGCTGCCGGTTAAGACGGCAACGTCCTGAGTCTCGCTCATTGGACCTCCTGTTGCACATTAGCACGCTTTTTCAAGAAGCCAGCATGGCTGGGCAAAAGGACAAAATTCCTGGCCTTTTTTACAAGCTCAGCGCGCAGAAATGTTTGGTGCCCTGTAAGATTTTGGGCTCAGACCGGACAAAAATGTTTCACGTGAAAACTTTTCGTCCGGTTACACGGGGGAATGGGCTTTTTCTCCGCGTCTTCCTTGTGCAGTAAAAGGACGGGCGAAATCCCCCATTTATGCTAATAAGCACACATATAATAAGCACACAGGGATCGAGGCGGAGTAAGGGACATGCGGCGGAGCTGGCTGGCAGGTGTTCTCGCGGCGGCCGTGACGCTCGCCCCGGCCGCTGAGGCGGCGGCGCGCAAGCCCGCTAAAGCGGCTGGCCAGGCGGCGCAAACCAAAACAATCCGCCATAGCTATATCCGGCCTTTGGGCCTTGAAGGCCTCGATTCGCCGCCGCCGCGGGGAGGCCGGAAGGGGCATGTGCCGCATTACGTGGCGCTCGTCGGCGACCCGGGCAGCGGGCTTGGCTTTTATCCCCTCCCGCTCAAATACCGCATGGGCGCTTGGCGCTACAAAATGCGCCATCAGCGCCCGCCTTGGCAAAATCCGGTGCTTTTCGCCATCGCCGCTGACGCCATGCGTTACTACAATTGGGTTCCGGCGAATGAGGGCTACCGAGCCGGTGTCTTCAACCCCATTGACGGCGTTGGCACCCCCTTCTTCGGCGGCTATTACGCGGCGGGCGATGACGATGACATGCCGCCTCGCCCTCCTTATCCTGAATGAGCCCAAGCCTTGCCGGATCATCCTCTTCCAACGGCTGCCGGGCGCCTTGCTCTGGTGCGCGAGCGCATGGCACGCGCGGCGCGCGATGCCGGGCGCGAGCCGCAGGACGTGACGCTCGTCTGCGTCACCAAGACTTTCGGCCTGCAGGAGATCGTTCCGGTGATCGAGGCAGGCGAGCGGGTC
Source organism: Methylocella sp. (assembly GCA_035687205.1). Lineage (GTDB taxonomy): Bacteria > Pseudomonadota > Alphaproteobacteria > Rhizobiales > Beijerinckiaceae > Methylocapsa. The sequence continues at coordinate 9,319 of DASRYK010000049.1, forward strand.
TTCGGCGAGAACCGGGTGCAGGAGGCGATGGCCAAATGGCCAGCGCTCCGGGAGCTTTATCCAGGGCTTGAGCTTCACCTCATCGGCCCTTTGCAATCGAACAAGGCACGGGAGGCTGTCGCCTTTTTCGACGCCATCGAGACGGTCGGCCGCGAAAAGACCGCCAAGGCCATTGCGGATGAAATTCAGCGCGCCGGCCGGCACCCTAAGCTCTTCATCCAGGTCAACACGGGCGCCGAGCCGCAGAAATCGGGCGTGCTGCCCGAAGAGGCGGATGACTTTATCGCGCGCTGCCGTGAGATCTATGGCCTCGACATCACGGGGCTCATGTGCATTCCGCCCGCCGGTGAACAGGCCTCGCCGCATTTCGCGCTTTTGAGCCTCATAGCCAAGCGCAACGGGATCGCAGCGCTTTCAATGGGCATGAGCGGCGACTTCGAGCTCGCCATCTTGCTGGGAGCGACCCATGTGAGAATTGGGAGCGCGATTTTCGGAAGCCGCTGAGGCAAGCCGCTAAAATGATGAGCAGCAGGCAAGAGCATTGGGAGAAGGTCTACCGGGCCAAGGCTGAACAAGAACTGAGCTGGTTCGAGAAGCGCCCCGCGATATCCCTTGATCTTATCCGGGCGGCGGGCATAAGCCGGGAGGCTGCAATCATCGACATCGGCGGCGGCGAATCACGCCTCGTTGATGCCCTTCTCTGCGAGGGATTTTCTGCGCTCACCGTTCTCGATATTTCGAAATATGCGCTTGAAGCGGCGAAGGCGCGGCTTGGGCCAAGGGCAGAGAAGGTCATATGGATCGTGGCCGATGTGACGGCCTGGGAGCCTTCTCAATCCTATGAACTGTGGCACGGCCGGGCGGCCTTTCACTTCCTTACCAGTGCTGCTGACCGCGAGGCTTATGCTGCAAGGGTGGCAAAGGCCGTCCGGCCTGGAGGCTATGTGATTATCGGCACCTTTGCCCCCGAAGGGCCAGAGAGCTGCAGCGGCCTTCCGGTTCAGCGCCATGATGCGGCTTCCATCGGCGCCGTGCTTGGAGATGAGTTTGCGCTCGTCGAGTCCCGCCGCCATGCTCACCAGACGCCCGCTGGCAAGACCCAGCCGTTCCAGTTCAGCCTATTCCGGCGCCGGGGTTGACCCCCGCTCGGCGCGGCCGCGTCCAGAGAGGATTTGCCGCAAAGCTTCGCCAGCCGCCATGGCGGCGGCAACGGCAACATTGAGCGACCTTGCGGGCGGCCTCAGAGGGATAACGACCCGCGCATCGGCGGCCTGATGCACGGCCGCAGGCACCCCCGCTGACTCGCGCCCAAGGAGCAAGATGTCACCTGAGCGGAAGCAGAAGCCAGTATAGGCAAGATCCGCCTTGGTAGTCAGCAGGATAAGCCGCCGCTTGGCCGAGCTGCGCCAGGATTCGAAGGCGCACCAATCGGCGTGGCGCGCAACGGCCACAAGATCAAGATAATCCATGCCGGCGCGGCGGAAATGCCGGTCGCTCGCCGGGAAGCCGGCAGGCTCGATGATCGCGGCGTCAAGGCCGAGGCAGGCGCACATGCGCAGGACCGTGCCGGTGTTTTGTGGAATATCAGGCTGATAAAGCGCTATAGCCAGTGGCGCGGCGCCTCCTTCTTGCGGGCTCGCAGCCTCATTTTGCAGCGCGCAAGTGCGCAATCTGCCGGGATTCTGAGGGGCTTCAATCATGTTTCTTGACGGCACGGCTATTGCTTCCCCGGAAAGGCTCGATTATGCGATAGCCAGCCAGGACGCGAAGCGCGGGAATAAGAATGGCAGCGAGCACGGCAGCAGACGAGCCAAACCGGAGAGATTTCCTCTTTATCGCGACGGGAGCCATGGGCGCCGTCGCTGGCGCGTTTGCGGCTTGGCCGCTCATCGATCAAATGAATCCCGATGCAACGACTCTCGCCGCCTCTTCGACGGATGTCGATATCTCCGGCATTGCGGAAGGCCAAGTCGTCACCGTCAAGTGGCGCGGCAAGCCTATCTTCATAAGCCACCGCACCCCGAAAGAGATCGAAGCCGCGCGCAGCACGGCTTTGAGCGAGCTGCGCGATCCTGAAAGCGATGAGGCGCGCGTGCAAAGGCCAGAATGGCTTATTGTCATTGGAATTTGCACGCATCTTGGCTGTGTGCCTTTGAGCAATGACGGCCCCTTCGAGGGCGGCTATTTCTGCCCCTGCCATGGCTCGGTTTACGACGCATCGGGGCGCATCCGTCAGGGGCCAGCTCCCTATAATCTTGCCGTCCCTCCCTATAAGTTCGTGAGCGACACCAAGATCACGATCGGCTAAGGAGCGCAAGCTGAAGGACGGACCCGAAAAACAGAGGGGCTCTTTGCTTCCGGGGGCCCTTTGCAGAGAGGCATTGCGAGAAGAGCTGAGCATGAGCGGAGAGACGACTTACGTGCCGAAAAGCCGCCTCGGCAAATGGTTTGAGAGGCGGCTGCCCATCGGCGGGCTTCTGCATTCCTCCTTTGTGGTCTTTCCCAATCCCCGCAACCTTAACTACTGGTGGACCTTCGGCGGCATTCTGTCGTTCATGCTGGCAGCCCAGATCGTCACGGGTATTGTGCTTGTCATGCATTACACGCCGAATTCAAGCCTTGCTTTCGCCTCGGTCGAGCACATCATGCGCGATGTGAACTATGGCTGGCTTTTGCGTTATGCGCATGCCAATGGCGCCTCGATGTTCTTTTTTGCCCTATATATCCACATCTTCAGGGGGATGTATTACGGCTCCTACAAGGAGCCGCGGGAAGTGCTCTGGCTGCTCGGCGTCCTCATCTATCTGCTTACCATCGCGACGGCCTTCCTTGGCTATGTGCTGCCCTGGGGGCAGATGAGCTTCTGGGGAGCGACCGTCATCACAAGCCTTTTTTCCGCGATCCCCATCATTGGCAATTCGATCACGACCTGGCTCTGGGGCGGTTATGCGGTTGATAACGCAACGCTGAACCGCTTTTTCGCGCTTCACTATCTCCTGCCTTTCATGATTGCGGGCGTCGTCGTGCTGCACATCTGGGCGCTGCATGTCTTTGGCTCGAACAATCCTGCCGGGATCGAGAAGCAATCCGGGAAGGACACGCTGCCCTTCCATCCTTATTTCACCGTGAAGGATGGTTTTGCCCTTGTCTGCTTCCTCGTGCTTTATTCCTGGTTCGTGTTCTATGTGCCGAACTATCTCTATGATGCGGACAATTACATCGAGGCCAATCCGCTGCAGACTCCGGTTCATATCGTTCCCGAATGGTACTATCTGCCGTTTTATGCGATCCTGCGCTCGATCCCCTCAAAGCTCATCGGCACAGCGGCGATGTTTGCAGCGGTGCTGATCATCGCTTTCCTGCCTTGGCTCGACACCTGCAAGGTCAGATCGGCTGCCTACCGCCCGCTTTACAGGATCTTCTTCTGGCTTTTCGTGGCATGCGCCGTTTTGCTTGGTTACATCGGGTCGAAGCCGCCCGAAGGAGGCTATGTGATCGCGGCGCGGCTACTGACCTTCTACTATTTTCTCCATTTTTTGGTGATCTTGCCGCTCCTGTCTCGATACGAGAAAACCAAGCCGCTCCCGGCGACGATCTTTGATGCCGTGCTGGGTAAGGCCGGAGCGGCGGGCAAGAGCATGGCGCAAATCCGCGAGCCGGGCCAATGACCGGGCGGAAGAGGCAAGGAGCGAAGCGATGAAGCGGCCCGTTGCCTTGAACCGTAAGACTGGCGTCTTAGCCCGTGCGCTCCTTTGGCTTTTGCTCGCTGCATGCGCAGCGGGAGCGCGCGCGGAGGAAACCGGCGGCGGAGGCGGCGCGCACGAGCAGCCGCGGCCGCCACGCCAGGAATGGAGCTTTGCCGGCCCCTTTGGCCATTACGACCGGGCCCAGCTTCAGCGCGGCTTCCAAGTCTATCGCGAGGTCTGCTCCAACTGTCATTCACTGAAGCTCGTCGCGTTCCGCAATCTGTCCGATCCCGGCGGGCCCGGCTTCTCCGAAAGCCAGGTGAAGGCGCTGGCCGCGACGTACAAAATCAAGGACGGTCCGAACGACGCCGGCGAAATGTACGAGCGGCCGGGCAGGCCCTCGGATTATTTCCCCTGGAACTTCCCCAATGAGCAGGCAGCCCGCGCGGCGCTTGGCGCGGTGCCTCCGGATATGTCTCTTCTGGCGAAGGCCCGCACATATGAGCGCGGCTTTCCGCTCTTCCTGCTCGACCCTTTCATCCAATATCAGGAGCACGGCGTCGATTACATCTATGCGCTCCTCACCGGCTACACCAATGCACAGGACCCCACCTGGAACGCCTATTTCCCTGGCCATAAGATCGGCATGCCGAACCCTCTGAGCGACGGCGTTGTCGATTACGAGGATGGCTCGCCGAAGACCGTCCAGCAATATGCAAAGGATGTTTCAGCCTTTCTCATGTGGACAGCCGAGCCTAAGCTAGAAGACCGCAAACGCATCGGCATGGGCGTGATCACCTTCCTCTCGGTCTATGCCTTGATGCTGTTTGCGGTGAAGAAGAAGATCTGGTCCCGGCCTGCGGCTAAGGTGAAACCCGAGGAGAACAGCCTGCTGCGCGACCGGCCGAAGAATTGACGCCCGCTGCTGTTCTTCCTATCGTTGGGCTTTCATACGCCGACCCTTTGCGCGCGTCTCCTTCTCAAGGTTTTGTCATGCCGTCCGCCGCACCTTTGGCCGCGGTCTCTCTCGCCGCCGCTCTCGACGAAGCCAATGCCTGGCCCTTCGAGGAGGCGCGCAAGCTCATCCGAAGGATCGAGGAAACAGGGCAGACAGAAGTTTTGTTCGAGACCGGCTATGGCCCGTCGGGGCTGCCCCATATCGGCACCTTCGGCGAGGTTGCCCGCACGAGCATGGTCCGGCACGCGTTCCGCGTGCTGACGCAGGACAAGATCAAGACGCGACTCATCGCCTTCTCGGACGATATGGATGGGCTGCGCAAAGTGCCGGACAATATCCCAAACAAGGAGCTCGTCGCGGCGCATCTCGGCAAGCCGCTGACGTCCGTGCCCGATCCTTTCGGCACCCATCCGAGCTTCGGGGCACATAACAATGCGCGGCTTCGCGCCTTTCTGGACGAATTTGGCTTCGATTACGAATTCGCTTCGGCCACGGATTATTACACATCTGGCCGCTTCGACCAGGCGCTCCTCCGCATGCTTGCTTGCTACGATAAGGTCATGGCGATCATGCTGCCAAGCTTCCGTGAGGAGCGGGCGGCGACCTATTCACCCTTCCTGCCGGTTCATCCCCGCACGGGCATTGTCATGCAGGTCCCAGTCGAAAGGATTGACGCCTCAGCGGGCACGATTTTCTGGCGCGACCCAGAGACAGGCGAGTCCTTCGAGACCCCGGTGACCGGGGGGGCCTGCAAGCTGCAATGGAAGCCCGACTGGGCGATGCGCTGGTATGCGCTCAAAGTCGATTACGAGATGGCAGGCAAGGATCTCATCGATTCGGTCAAGCTATCCGGCGCAATCGTCCGGGCGCTTGGCGGGAGGCCGCCTGAAGGCTTCAATTACGAATTGTTTCTTGACGAGAAGGGGCAGAAGATCTCGAAGTCCAAGGGAAACGGCCTCACCATTTCCGAATGGCTCGCCTATGCGGGCCCCGAGAGCCTCTCGCTTTTCATGTACCAAAAGCCAACGGCCGCCAAGAGACTCTACTTCGACGTCATTCCCCGCACCGTGGATGACTATCTCGCCTTCCTCGATGCCTATCCGAGGCAAGGGCCGAAGGAGCAGCTTGGCAATCCCGTGTGGCATATTCATGCGGGAAAGCCGCCGCCGCCCGAAGTGCTGCGCCGCGGAGCGGCCCGCACGCCGATCACCTTCGGCATGCTGCTTAATCTTGCAACCGTCGCAAACAGTGAGGACCCCCAGGTGCTTTGGGGCTTTCTGCGCCGCTATGCGCCGGATGTCTCGCCTGCGACGCACCCCCGCCTCGGCCAGCTTGTCACTTATGCCGTGCGCTATTTCTGCGATTTTGTGCGCCCGGCCAAACGATACCGCGCCCCAGACGAGGTGGAGCGCGCTGCGCTCAGAAGCTTGTCGCAGGCGCTTGAAGCTTTGCCGCCGGACGCGAGCGCAGAGGACATCCAGGCTTTGCTTTACGACATCGCGCGGAAGATTCCGCGCTATCAGGATTTCAAGGCCAAAGGCGCAACCCCGGAGCGGCCAGGTGTCTCTAACGAGTGGTTCGCCATGCTTTATCAAGTCCTGCTCGGGGAGGAGCGCGGGCCAAGATTTGGGTCTTTCATCGCGCTTTACGGCGCCGTCGAGACCCGGAAGCTGATTGCGGATGCGCTGAGCGGTACGCTCTTGCGGAAGCCCAAAGAATTTCAGCCGCTGCATTAATGCCAGGCGGCTGAAAAAAGGCTTTCAATCCCGGGAGATGGATTTGCGCCTCGCATACAAGCTCGTATACAAGATTGTTCCTGCCGCCCTATGGCGCGAAACTGAGTCCTGCGGCAGCTTTGCCGGATCTCCGGCCGATCTTGCGGATGGCTTCATCCATTTTTCCGCAGCAGAGCAAGTTCCCGCAACGGCCAAAAAATACTTCGGCGGTCAGGACGGGCTTTTGCTCCTCGCCGTGGATACGGCGCGCCTTGGCAGCAAGCTGCGGTTTGAGCCTTCGCGCAGCGGGGCGCTTTTCCCGCATCTTTACGGCGCTCTGCCGCGCGGCGCCGTTCTTTGGGCAAAGCCCATTCCTCTGAAGCCGGACGGGACGCATGATTTTTCCGCCTTGATCTGACTGGCGGCAAGCGTGTCCCTTCCCCCTGCTGCCTGGCCCTGCCATTATAGCGCCGCTAAATTCCTGCCCGGGAGGCAAAGATGATCGCATTGCTGATATGGCTGGCTGTAGGTGCGGCTGCTGGGTGGATCGCCGGGATCGTCGTGAGAGGCGGGGGCTTTGGCCTCGCGGGCAACATCGGCATCGGGATCCTGGGCTCGATTGTGGCGGGCATCCTTTTCCCATGGCTTGGAATCCCGCTTGGGCCGGGTCTTCTGGGCGCGATCATGCATTCCGCCATCGGCGCGATCATTCTTCTGGTCATTGTGTCGGCCCTCAAGCGCGTGTGACGGCGGCGGCGCTTGACCGCCTGCTCACCCGCCGAAGAGCTGCTCGAAAAAATTGGGAGCGTGGAACCCTGGCGCGGGCGGCGGCCCCGGGGGCCTGGCATCGGGAATATCGGCGGGCGGCACCGGCGCCCAGCGGGAGCGGGAAGGCTGGGGCATGGCGCTTTGCTCCGCGCCGCTGACGCTTGCTAAAGGCGCGCTTTGCGGGCCGGGCGGGATGATGCCGCCTAGGAGGCCGCTGTTGTCTGCCACGGCCGGCGGAGGGCTTTCGTGCCAGAGCCCGCCGGGGAGGGGCTGCGGCGGCACGCCCTGATGCGCTGCTTGCATGAAGCGCGACCAGATGTCGACCGGAAGGTTCCCGCCTGATGCCTTCCGGGTTGGGGCCGAATCGTCATTGCCGAGCCATACGCAGGCAATGAGATGGCTCGTATAACCGACGAACCAGGCATCGCGCCATTCCTGGCTGGTGCCGGTCTTGCCCGCGGCCTGCCAGCCGGGGAGGGCGGCCTTGCGCGCGGTCCCGGTGAGCAGGGTCTCCTGCATCATTGTGTTCATCATCGCAACATGCATGGGATTGATGACCCTTCCGTTGCTTGCGCCTCTCCGCTGATAAATGAGCTTGCCCGCGCTTGTCTTGACCCGCGAAATGATCTGCGGCTGAACGCCGATCCCGCCGTTGGCAAAGGGCACATAGGCGATGGCAAGCTCAAGGGGAGTCACCTCCGAAGTGCCGAGGGCGATGGAGGGATTGGCTGCAAGCTCGGAGGTTATGCCGAGCCGGTGTGCGACGCGGGCGACGGTTTTCGGGCCAGCCTCGAGACCGAGGCGGACTGCCACGGTGTTCAAGGACAAGGCAAGGGCTTGGGTGAGGGTGACCGGCCCGAAATACTGGCGCGAGTAATTTTCCGGCTGCCAGCCTCTCACATTGATGGGCGCATCCGGGCGCACCGTATCGGGGGTCAAGCCGCTTTCGAGCGCGGCAAGGTAAACGAAGGGCTTGAAGGCGGAGCCAGGCTGCCGCTTCGCTGCAACCGCCCTGTTGAACTGGCTCGCAGCATAGTCGCGTCCGCCAACGAGCGCCTTGATGGCGCCATCGGCATCGAGCGCGACGAGCGCGCCCTCGCTTACTCCATAAGCTGCGCCCTTCCGGCTAAGCTCCCCGGCGAGCGCCTTTTCGGCCGCGGCCTGAAGCTGCAGGTTGAGCGTTGTCGAGACGGTGATGTCCTCGGAGATTTCGCCGATTGTGTCATCGAGCGTGTCCATGACGAAATCGGCGGCGTAATTAACCGAGCTCGTGTTTTGCCCCCGCAAGGCATGCGCCGGATGCGAGAGGGCAAGCTTTGCCATCGCGCCAGTGATAAGCCCCGCCTCTTGCATGGCCGCGACAACCTGCCCGGCACGCTCCTTTGCGCCATCCGGATTCCGGTTCGGCGCAAGGCGCGCAGGGGCTTTGACGAGCCCGGCAAGCATGGCTGCTTCGGGCAAGGTGATGCTGCGCGCGCCATGCCCGAAGTATCTTTGCGCCGCTGCTTCGACCCCATAGGCGCCTGCGCCGAAATAGACCCGGTTCAGATACATTTCGAGAATTTGCGCCTTTGAATACTTGCGCTCGAGCCACAGCGCGAGGATCGCTTCCTGGATCTTGCGCGAAACGGTTTTCTCCTGGGTCAGGAAGAGATTCTTGGCGAGCTGCTGAGTGAGCGTCGAGCCGCCTTGCACTGTGCTCCCGCTTGCCAGATTGCGCAGCAGCGCGCGCGCGATTCCGAGAGGATCGACGCCCCAATGGCTATAGAAGCGGCGGTCCTCGATGGCAATGAAGGCGTCTGGAAGATAAGGAGGCAGATCGGCGAGCCGCACCGCCGCCCCTCCAGTGTCGCCCCGGTTGGCAAGGAGCGCCCCGTTCTCATCAAGGATGGCGATATTGGGGGGGCGTTTTGGAACAGCGAGAGCATCGATTGCTGGCAGCTTCGTTGCTTCATAGGCGATGAGGCAGGCCGCAGCGGCCGCGGCCCAAATGCAAGCGATCACGCTCCAGTAGAGGAGCGCGCCAGGAAGCGGCCGCCGTTTCGCTGGCCGGTTTCGCAGGGCCCGGGAATGGCGCGGCACGGTGCAACGCTCCTCGACAGTTCAGCAGGTCTTGATCTGGCGCGCTTGCATGCCGCTGGACACGGCCGGGCCGCTGCCCGCGCGCTTGATTTTCCTGTCCTGCGTGCCGTTTTTGGTTTAAATCCCGCCGATTAAGGGCAGGTAAAGGGGCTTGACCCGGCCCGGCCTCTCATCCTTGTGAAAAAACGCCATTTTCGCGCGCAGCGGCTTGCGCTTTAGCCAAACCCGCGCCAAAGTCCGCGCCCCCTGTGCGAAGCGCCTGCACAAGAATACACGCAAGACCCTCTGGACCCGCCAAATGAAAGCAACACTCGAACGGGCGGCTTTGTTGAAGTCTCTCGGCCGCGTCCACCGCGTGGTGGAGCGCCGCAACACGATTCCGATCTTGTCCAATGTCTTGCTGCGGGCGGAGAACCAGGGGCTCATCCTCAAAGCGACCGATCTCGATCTCGAAGTGACCGACCGCATCGAAGCCGATGTGGGAGCGGCCGGAGCGATCACGGTCCCGGCGCATATCTTTTATGAAATCGTGCGCCGGCTTCCCGACGGAGCGCAAGTGTCTCTCGAGACGCGCAGCGAGCAGGGGCAAATGCAGCTGCGATCGGGCCGCTCGCGGTTCAGCCTACAGACCTTGCCGGAGAGCGATTTCCCCGGCCTCTCCTTGGGAGAGCCAGGCCATGGCTTCCGTCTCGCCTCGGCAGACCTCAAACGGCTCATCGACAAAACCCAATTCGCAATCTCCAGCGAGGAGACGCGCTATTATCTCAATGGCATCTTCTTCCATACTATAGAGTCTGGCGGCCATACGATGCTGCGCGCCGTTGCAACCGACGGGCACCGGCTTGCCCGGGCCGAGATGCCCGCTCCTGCGGGCGCCGCTGGCATGCCGGGCGTCATCGTCCCTCGCAAGACCGTTGCCGAAGTGCAAAAGCTGATCGAGGACCCGGCCCAGGAGGTCGAGATCGAGATCTCGCCTGCCAAGGCGCGTTTCACCTTTGGCGGGCCAGCATCAAACGGCGGGCGCACGGTTTTGATGTCGAAGCTGATTGACGGGACCTTCCCTGACTATATGCGGGTCATTCCCTCTGGCAACGACAAGCGGCTCGTTGTTGAGCGCGATGCCTTCAAAGTGGCGGTGGACCGCGTCGCGACGATCTCCTCCGAACGGGGGCGGGCGGTGAAGCTTACCCTCTCAAATGGCAAGCTCACGCTTGCCGTGACGAACCCTGATCTCGGCTCGGCGGTCGAGGAGCTCGACGCCGATTACGATTCCGACCCCATGGACATTGGCTTCAATGCCCGCTACCTGCTGGACATCACTGAGCAGCTTGATAGCGGCACCATGCTCTTCAAACTTGCCGACCCTGGGTCTCCCACTCTCGTCCAGGACCGCGAGGGCGCTGCAGCCCTTTATGTCTTGATGCCGATGCGGGTATGACAGGCGGGCACCCCGCGCGCCTAGCGTAACGCTGGCCCGGCGCAAGGGCAGGCTTCTGTCCTGGCTGCAGGGCGGGAGGCTTCCCAGCTCCATTCAAACCAGGCCTTTCCTTGCGTCATGATTAGATCCGCATTGATGAATGTCATGGTTGCCGCCGCGCTGAAAGCCGGGCGGGGCCTCAAGCGTGATTTCGGAGAGGTCGAAAATCTCCAAGTCTCGATGAAAGGGCCGGGGGACTTCGTTTCCGCCGCTGACCGGAGGGCCGAGAAGGTCCTCGTCGAGGAATTGAGCAAGGCGCGCCCGGGCTATGGCTTTGTGCTCGAGGAAAGCGGGAAGATCGAGGGCACCGACAAGAGCCACTGCTGGGTCATTGACCCGCTCGATGGCACGACGAATTTCCTGCATGGGCTTCCGCTCTTTGCGGTCTCGATTGCGCTTCTCCGGGAGGGGCAGATTGTCGCGGGTCTCGTGCATAATCCCGCAACGGGCGAGATTTATGCCGCCGAAAAGGGGCAAGGAGCTTATCAGGAGAACCGGCGGCTGCGCGTGTCGGCGCGGCGCGAGTTGCGTGATTGCCTCATTGGCTGCGGCATTCCCCACCTCGGCAAAGCCAAAGAGCATCCGCGCTTCATGGCGGAACTCGCCGCGGTCATGAGCAAGGTGAGCAATCTGCGCCGGCTCGGGGCGGCCGCGCTTGATCTTTGTTTCGTCGCCTCGGGCAGCTATGACGGTTTCTGGGAGCGGAATCTGCAGCCTTGGGATATGGCGGCTGGAATTATCATTGTGAGAGAGGCAGGGGGGTTCGTCACCGATGCAGAGGGCGGAGTCGATATGCTGGCGAAAGGATCGGTCTGTGCCGGGAATGAGGCTGTTCACCGGGAGCTTCTCCGCCTGATCCAAACGTGATTTCCGGCGGGAAGGGAAGCTGGCTTGCATGTCCTTGGCAGCCTCCTCGCGCCTTGCGCCGGCCCGGCCGAACCGGTAATAGGGCGTTGCGGCTTTGAGCCATTGATCCGGGGCTTCCTCCGGAAAAGAGGGAGCGCAAAGGAGGGCGCGTAGCTCAGCGGGAGAGCACTACGTTGACATCGTAGGGGTCACAGGTTCAATCCCTGTCGCGCCCACCACGCCGCCGGCACCCTTGCGCATTATATGCGGCAGGCAACTTGCCGCGCGGGAAGGCTTCCAGGCAGCAAATGGGCCCGCAACAACTTTCAAACAAATGGCTGGCAAATAAATTGCCAGAGTGCTTGGCAAGACTGGCTACAGTCTTAAGCAACAGGAGACCGGTTGAGCGCTTGACCGGGAAGAACGATTGATTTTATAGTGCCAGAGTACAAAACCTGGATATGTTCAAGGCTTAACCTATAACGGCAGCGCAATTCTGATGTGAAGTTGGGGTTGCGAACGGAAATTCCGGCTGCTGCGAGTTGACGTTTGGCCAGGCTCGGTGCTTGTGCCGAGGAAGTCTTCGGCGCAATGGGTGTCCTGTTACCATATGTAGGTGTTTGGTCTCTGAAGGTTCGGGAATAACAATCAGCTTTTAAGGAGGAAGGTAATGGGCGCGATTCTGGACTTGGTTGGTTACTTGCAGACGCCGCTCGGCGCAATTCTGGCCATTCTTGGCGTGGTTGCTTTGTATTTCTTCGGCCGGTGGGTTCTCACCGACTGACGGTTCGCTCTCTTTGAAGGGAGTTCCTCTCCAAACGCGCCATCAAGCGTTTTTCCGGGCGCGAGGGGAGGGGGGTGGCCTTTGCCCCTATCACGCGAGCGCCCCGCGCCCGCGTGGGGGCGGAGCGGTCTCAAAATTGCGTGATCTGGCGAAGCCGGGCGATGCAGATCAAATCTTCACCTTTCCGGAACAATATTGCTGGGACGCAAGCGGCCTGTTCGCAACAGCGCGCGCGGCTTGACTGGTGTTTCGCGCATGGGTCTTTCGCGCATGTGGCTGGCGAAGCGGCTGACGGGCTTAGCCCTATGGGGCTCAGCCATATGGAGGGATGCTCATAACGATACCCTTATGCGGCATGATGTGAGGGCACGCTAAGAAGAACCATGGGGGAAACCATTGGCCCAGGAGTCATCTGCGAGGATTGGTGTTAAGCAAATTCAAGTGGTTGGCGGCTCCAGGCCTTTGGCTCACCCCCATGCCTCCCGCGAC
>DASRYK010000050.1:0-6679 GCA_035687205.1 Methylocella sp.
GGATGCTTCCTCGATCAGCGCAAGCCGGTAGGGGTCCGCAATACCAAGGCTTGCGAGCGCGGCCCGCTCGAGCGCCTCCATTGCCTCGGCTCCGGCGGGCTCCTCATGGTCATAGCCGAGAAGGTGCAAGAAGCCATGGACCAGAAGATGGGCGGTGTGATCACGCAGGGGCAGTCCTGCGGCAGCGGCCTCGGCGGCCGCCGTTTCATAAGCGATCACGATATCTCCAAGGAGGGCAGGGCTTTCTTGTGAGTGCCCGCGCTTCTCTGCCCCGCCTGCAGCGGGGAAGGCGAGCACATTGGTGGGACGGTCGATCCCGCGCCACTTAAGGTTGAGCTTGCGGATGAAGGCGTCATCGCAAAACAGAGCGCTGACCTCGGCGCGCGGGCTAAGCAAAACACCGCTTTCCCTTGCCGCCGCGGCGAGGACCCCGGCAGCAAAGCCAGCAAGGCCCTCGATGCGCGACCAGGGCTCAGCTTCAATCGCAGCCTCCACGGCTAAACTCATGTCCTTTCCCCTTTTGCCAGCCGGGCGGCCGCATCATAAGCGCCAACAATCCGGCGCACGAGGTCGTGCCGGACGACGTCGCTCTCGCGGAAGACCACATGCCCAATGTCCTCAAAACCCGAAAGAAGCTCGATCGCCTCGCTGAGCCCGGATTTCTGGCCAAAAGGCAGGTCGGTTTGCGACGGGTCTCCTGTCACGATCATGCGCGAGCCTTCGCCGAGCCTTGTGAGGAACATTTTCATCTGCATCGGCGTCGCGTTTTGCGCCTCGTCGAGAAGGATGCAGGCGTTTGTCAGGGTCCGCCCCCTCATGAACGCGAGAGGGGCGACCTCGATCATGCCGGTCTGCATGCCGCGCTCGAGCATGCGCGCATCCATAAAATCGGCAAGCGCATCATAGATAGGCCGCAAATATGGATCGACCTTCTCCCGCATGTCTCCAGGAAGGAAGCCTAGTCTCTCCCCTGCCTCGAGCGCAGGCCGCGACAGGACGAGGCGCTCGACGGCGCCCTGCTCAAGCAGAAGAACCGCGAAGCCGACGGCAAGCCATGTCTTGCCTGTGCCCGCAGGCCCCTCAGCGAAGACAAGCTCGTGCCGCTTCATCGCGCGAAGATACTGGTCTTGGGCGGCGTTGCGGGCGCGCACTGCCCCGCGCCTGCGGGTTCCAATCTGCTCAAAGACTGGCCTGCCGGGCTCCTCCTCCTTCGGAAAAAGCGTGCCCTGCAGGGCGCCTTCCTCGATCGCGCCATCGACATCGCCAAGGCTCACGGCCTGGCCGAGCTCAACGCGCGCATAAAGATTTTCAAGAACGCGGCGCGCATGCTCGCAGGCCTCCGCCGCCCCCCGGATGGTCACATGATTGCCATTCGCATTCGCAACCACGCCAAGCCTGCGTTCGAGCTTGGCAAGGTTCTGGTCATATTGGCCGAACACAAGCGACGCATGGCGGTTGTCATCGAATGCCAGGGTGATCTCGGCTGGCTTGTTGTCGCCGGGCCGCAGCTTGAACTCGGGCCGGTCGAAAGGCATAGCGCGGTCTGGTGATCTCAAAGCAATGCCTCGCGCACGGCCCCCCCGGGCAGAAGCCGCGCAAATAAAGAATGAGCCCCTGCCGAGATTATCTCGGCCTTGACGACCTGGCCGATGAGATCCGGTCCTCCAGGAAGCTGCACCGGCTGGAGATAGGGGGAGCGACCCGCAACTTGGCCCGGGTAGCGGCCTGGCTTCTCGATAAGCACATCGACTGTGCGCCCGACCGTCTTGCGGTCGAAAGCCCGCCTCTGCTTGTCGAGCAGAGCCTGAAGCCGCCAGAGCCGTTCCGCTTTCACCGCATCCGGGATCTGGTCCTCCGCCTCCGCCGCCGGCGTGCCAGGGCGCGGAGAGTATTTAAAGGAAAAGGCGCTCGCAAAACCGGCCTTTTCGACCAAATCCAAGGTTTCGGCAAAATCTTCCTCGGTCTCGCCGGGAAAGCCGACAATGAAGTCCGATGACAAAGCAATGTCAGGCCTCGCCTCACGGATCTCGGAGACGATTGCAAGATAGTCCTTGCGCGTGTGCTTGCGGTTCATCCTGGCAAGAATCCTGTCCGACCCCGATTGCACCGGCAGATGCAAGAAAGGCATGAGCGATGGCTGCTCGCGGTGCGCCGCGATGAGGCTTGCGTCCATGTCGTTGGGGTGGCTCGTCGTGTAGCGGATGCGTGCGATGCCGGGCACTCCGGCAAGGCGCGCGCAAAGGCTTGCGAGGGTAGCGGTCCCGCCGGAGCGTGTTTCTCCGTGATAGGCGTTCACATTCTGGCCGATCAATGTGATCTCCCGGACCCCGGCAGCGGCGAGCGCATGCGCTTCTGCGGCAATGCTTTCAACGGGCCGGGAGAATTCCGCGCCGCGGGTGTAAGGAACGACGCAGAAAGTGCAGAATTTGTCGCAGCCTTCCTGCACGGTGATAAATGCGGAGACGCCCCGGGCGCGCGTCCGGGCCGGGGACGGCGGAACCAGATGATCGAACTTTGCTTCCGCAGGAAAGCTTGTGTCTGCAACGGGGCCATTGGCCTTTGCGGCGCGCAGAAGCTCAGGCAGCCGGTGATAGCTCTGGGGACCGACGATGAGATCGACTGCTTTCTGGCGGCGGAAAATCTCCCCGCCTTCGGCCTGCGCAACGCATCCTGCAACGACAATCGTTGTGCTTTTACCCGCGGCCGCACGCGCCGCTTTTCGCGCGCGCAGAATACCGAGCTCGGAAAACACCTTCTCAGCCGCGCGCTCCCGGATATGGCAGGTGTTCAATATAACGACGTCGGCATCGTCTGCTTCCGTTGTTTCGGCATAGCCTTCTGGCGCCAGCAGGTCGGCCATTTTCTGCGCGTCATAGACGTTCATCTGACAGCCAAAGGACTTCACGAACAGGCGGCGCGGCGCTGGCGTTAGCTCTGTCTCGCTGGAATTGAGTCCGCTGGGCTGCGAGGGATCGAAACCCGCCATTGTCTCCTGCCGCTGAAGGGGCTTAGGCCCCGTGCTCACCTTCAAACTCCTGGCCAAACCCTTGGCGGTATCCGGCCTTTCCGCTGCGGCGGCGCCGCTTCCCGCAAACGCATTATATCAAGTCCAGCCGCATGACGAGAGCGGTCGAGGATCTTGCATCGGCCCTGCGGTAATAGGATTTGCGCTCACCCACCTCCCTGAAGCCAAAATGGGAGTAAAGGGCCCGGGCGGCGGCGTTTTCGACGTCAACCTCAAGGAAGAGCCTATTGACCCTTGCCGCTGTCAGAGTCGAAAGATGGGGAGTGAGAAGGCTTGTCGCCACACCCCTCCTGCGCCATTCTGGCGCCACCGCGATGGTCAGTATTTCACCCTCACCGGCCACGGCCCGTGAAAGCACGAAACCTGCAAGATGCTCCTCATTGGGCTCGATGGCGCCATCGGCGAAGGTGCCGGGCGCTGCAAAAAGCTGCTCAAAATCATTCTCTTGCCAAGGATAGGCAAAACTTGCGGCGTGGATGGCAGCGCATTCTGCGCTCCAGCCGATGCCGATGGGCCTGATGGCGGGAGCAGCGCGTGTTGGCCAGGTTATCATACCGGATTACGGGGCTGCGGCCGCGGGGGGGTGATGCGGCTCCTGCATCTCCTTGGCCTTTGCCTTTACAGCGCTCAAATACACCGGCCGGGGCGGAGTCTGCCTCGGATCGGCGAGAAGGCCAAGCCTTGCGACATAGACGATGTCTACGCCGCTCAGCTGCGCGATCTCGGCAGAAGTGCCGGCAGCGGATGCCTCGCTGGCCAGAGGACGCGCCCCTGGCCCGGCAAGCCGCACGGGGCCTGCTCCTAGAGCCCGGACCGCCTCCCGAGCCGTTGCCAAGCGTGGCGCGATCACCGCTCTTCCATAAGGCCCAAAAGCCGCAAAATAAACATTCCCGTGGTGCGCATCAATTGCGGATACGACGAGACCAGGCTTCTGCTCGATGACGAGCGGCGCCGCAATCGCGGCCAATGTCGAAATCCCGGCAACCGGAATCCGGCGCGCAAGGCCAAAGGCGCGGGCGGCCGCAAGTCCCACGCGCAGGCCCGTAAAGGAGCCGGGGCCCACCGTCACGGCGATACGGCCGAGCGATTCGAAGCCTCCTTCTGCGCGGGCCATGACGCGGTCAATGAGCGGCAGCAGCGCCTCAGCATGGCCGCGCTCCATGGGCAGGGTTTCAATCGATTCGGGCGCCTCCGCGCCATCTGCGAGGACGCAGGCCGAGCAAGCGGAAAGCGCCGTGTCGAGCGCCAGTATCTTCATGCGAAAGTACCCGGCCCGCGCCAGGACTGAATCCCCGCGGCCCTCGCAGCCTTGGGCCTAGATCTGCTCGACAGCATGCACATCAGGGACATAATGTTTGAGCAAATTCTCGATTCCATGCCGCAGCGTTGCGGTCGAGGAGGGGCATCCGGAACAGGATCCCTTCATGGCGAGATAGACAATTCCGTCCCGGAAGCCGCGGAACCTTATGTCGCCGCCATCATTAGCTACGGCGGGCCTGACATGAGTCTCGATCAGCGATTTGATCGCCGAGACGGTTCCGGCATCATCCTCTGCGAAAAACTCCTCTTCTTCGCCGGAGAGACCGCCCGCGGCGCCATTGAGCAGCGGCTCGCCCGAGAGAAAATGCTCCATGATTGTGCCGAGAATGGCAGGCTTGAGATCCGCCCATTCTGCGCCCGACTTCGTGACGGATATGAAGTCGGGCCCAAAGAAGACGCCGCAGACGCCGTCGATTGCAAACAGCGCTTGGGCGAGGGGCGACTGGGCCGCGCTTGCGGCATCGCGGAAGTCGAGCGTGCCTTCAGGCATGACCGGCCGCCCCGGGAGAAACTTCAGGCTTGAAGGATTGGGCGTGGCTTCGGTCTCGATGAACATCCCAGGCTCTCCAAAGTCTCCGGTTCAAGGCCGGAGCTTCCAGCTATGCGCAATCGCAGTGGGCGCGAAGTTATGAATACTTTAGAATATGTTGTGCGGCCCGCCAATGGGCAAGCCCGCAGCGCCTCCCACAAGACGCCCGCCCTAGCAAGGGCCTGGTCAGCAGGGTCTGCGCGCCCGCGCCCAGCCAGGAGCGCCGATAAGCTCAGGCATGGCAGCCTTGGCTCCAGGCTTTTTTGGCATTGCCGCGCAAGAATTCGTGAAACATCCGGCAGGAGAGCAAGCCAATAGGAGCGGGAACCGGCGGCGCTGTGCGATCGTTTTGAAAAAAGCAGGCATATTTCGATTTTCGATCCAAGAGCCTGCCGCGGGCCGGTCTTTCTAGCCAAGGCAAGAGCCGCCGGGGAGTAGGCCTGGAAGCAATGTGCCGGCGCCGGGTTCAGGGGGAGGCGGCTGCGCCGGAACGAAGCGAGAGATCCAAATGGATTTGCTTGTGGAGGCGGCTGGGCGGAAACCATGGCTCAGTTATCGGATGTAGCGCCACCCCTTCTCGCGGCAGCCATGTCAGCGCCTTACCTTGGGCGGGAGGATGAGCATGAGCTCGCCTTGCGCTGGCGGAACGATGCTGATGAAAAGGCGATGCATAAGCTTGCCGAATCGCATATGCGGCTCGTCATTGCTCTCGCCGTCAGGTTCCGTCATTACGGCCTGTCGCTGGCCGATCTCATCCAGGAAGGGCACGTCGGGCTTATGGAAGCTGCGGCGCGTTTCGAGCCAGACAGGGACGTGCGCTTTTCGACCTATGCCACATGGTGGATCCGGGCTGCGATGCAAAATTACATTTTGCACAACTGGTCGATCGTGCGCGGGGGGACAAGCTCGGCACAAAAGGCGCTTTTTTTCAATCTCCGGCGCATGCGGGCAAAACTCGCCCGAGGCGGGGAATCCCTGAGCGATTCGAGAATCTTCAATCAGATCGCCGAAATGCTTGGCGTGCCATTCTCGGACGTGGAGAGCATGGATGCCCGCCTTTCCGCGCCTGATCTTTCCTTGAATACCCCCCTTTGGGACGGCGAATCGCCCGGCTCTCACGACCGCATGGAGATGCTTGTCGATGACCAGCCGCAGCCCGACGAGGCTGTCGGCGCCGCCATCGACACAAGGCGGAAAATTGCTTGGCTTAACGAGGCGCTCACTGCGCTCTCGGAGCGCGAGCGCCGGATCCTGTGCGAGCGCAGGCTGGCTGAGGAAGCAGCGACGCTCGAAGCCCTTGGGGACCGGCTTGGAATTTCAAAGGAAAGGGTGCGCCAGATCGAGAGCCGGGCGATGGAGAAGCTTCGCGCGGCGCTGACAAAACGCCACGCTGGAAAGGCTGCGGAGGTGATGACTTGAAGGGGTAAATGCCGCTAGCTGCGGGCTTTTGCGGCAAAATGCGTTGCCTTTGAAAAGGTCACGTTGCAGTTTTCCCCAAGTCTTTGCCCGCTTCGCGGTTAATCCAGGCGAAAATCAGCCAAAACCAAGGGAACTGGCTTAAGTTGTCGAGGCGAATCGGCAAGCCCTGGCGGAATGGCCCTTCGCGGCTGGCTCTCAGGGCCGTCCGGAAGGGCCCATGGCCCGATCCCCTCCCGGAAGGCCCCGGGCCGCTTGACGGGGAGCGATGGTTGGGGTTCCGTCTTGACAACTTCGTTTCAAAGCTGCGAGGCGAGGTCCATGCTACCGCGGCTTGCGCTATCATCCCGAGCGCTTGCGCAAATATCCTAAGGAGTCGAAGCGGATGA
>DASRYK010000051.1:0-37003 GCA_035687205.1 Methylocella sp.
GCGGGCGCCTGCCGCAACGCCGCTCCGGCGCCAGCCTGCTCAACGTGTGGCGGCTGAACCAATGGCAGCCGCCGCCAAGGCGGCGGAGGACGCCGCGTTTGGGCTCCCTTCTGTCGAAATGCCTCTCTCTCCTGCCGCTCCAGACTTGGAAAGCTTGCCTTCACGCCAAGACCAAGAACGTCAGAGCGCCGCGGCGGGAGGTCCGTCTGGAGCTTCCCCGCCTGCAGGCCAGGAGAAAGCTCCAAAGACTGGAATAGCGGTTACCAATCCCTCACCGGGCGATGAGGGATCGCTCGAGGAGCAGATGGCGCGCTTTCTCGGACGTTGAAAGGCTGCGCCTGCGATTGCCGCTGGCTGCTGCCGCCAGCAGCGCCTTCGGATTATGATTCCCTGTAGGTCCGCTCCCGGCGCTCATGCCGCTCTTGAGCCTCGATTGAGAGCGTTGCGATCGGCCTGGCATCGAGCCGCTTCAGGCTTATCGGCTCGCCGGTTTCCTCACAATAACCATAGGTGCCGGCATCGAGCCGCTCCAGGGCAGCGTCGATCTTTGCGATAAGCTTGCGCTGGCGGTCGCGTGCACGCAGTTCAATGGAGCGGTCGGTTTCGGAAGAAGCGCGGTCAGCAAGGTCGGGATGGTTCTCGCTTTCGCTCTGCAACGCCATCAGGGTTTCCTGGCTTTCCCGCAGGATCTCTTCCTTCCAGGCGAGCAATTTGCGCCGGAAATACTCCTTCTGGCGCTCATTCATAAATACTTCATCTTCCGACGGTCTATAACCGCCGTCGATTTCATCGAGAGGCACTTTCGCAACTCCCAAATCGCAAAATGGTGCCCTTATAGCGATTGGTGCATCGGGATACAATCGCTGCGTCCTAGGCCGCGCAGCGGGAGAGACTTTCCGCTGGATGCTCAGCCTATCCGGGCCGGGCGTTAAGACATGAACCGGTTCCGGTCAGCCCCTGGCGGGCTGGTTTTGATAATCTTTCCAGCCAGATTGGAAGAGGCCCTCTACGGCAGGTTGAGGGGCGCTTCATAAGCGGCGATCGAACCGGTCATGATGATAATTCTCGCGGCGATCTCGTGGCGAAAATAGTCGAAGCGGAAGCCCCCGGCGCGGATTTCTCCGCGTGCATGTCCGCCCCGTTGATCTGCGCTGGAGGCGCCATCAGAAGAGCGCGTATCCGCTTATTGCCATGCCTGGCCATTCCTCATTGGTCAATGTTGCAGCAAAGGCGCGGCTCGCGGCTTCGGGACGCGCTGTATCTGCGGCTGAGCGCGCGGAGCCGCCCGGATTTGAGTCAAGAAATACGGCGCCTAGCCGCAAACCTGGACGCGGGCGAGAGGATAACCGTAGCCGTCCCATACGCGCCGGTACTCGAACCAGCAGCGCGGGGCAGGAACGTAAACGGGCGGCGGCGGCGGATAATAATAGGCCGGATAGGG
The DNA here is from genome assembly GCA_035687205.1 of Methylocella sp. GTDB lineage: Bacteria > Pseudomonadota > Alphaproteobacteria > Rhizobiales > Beijerinckiaceae > Methylocapsa. The sequence continues at coordinate 1,442 of DASRYK010000051.1, forward strand.
GTAATAATAGCTAGGCTGAGCCGCTGCGGCGCCAGCCAGAGCGCCAACAGCGAGGCCGCCAAGCAGCCCGGCCGCGAAATCTCCGCCGCCTGCCGCAGCCGGGAGAGGCATCAGGCCGGCGCAAGTTGAGAGAGCTATGGAGGCAACAAGGACGGCGCGTTTTGAGAAAGTGCAGGCAGCGGGTTTCATGCAATTCATCCTCCACATGCGCATCTTTTCCGCCGGAATCTCACTAAAGGATTAACCCTTGCGGGTGCCATTGCGGCTTCCTGTGGGTCATTGCGGCTTCCCGTGGGTCATTGACTGTCTGGTGGCAGATTCTACTGTGCCGGCAATTTCGCGCCGCTGCCGGATAGTCTAATGAGCCGGCAGGCTAGGGGGCATCACCAGTAATAGCGGTAGCCCCAAGGACCCCAGCCCCAATGCCGCCTCCAAGGATAATAGCAGCCATATCTGTAGCCCCACCATGGCCCTCCCCACCAGCACCGCCGCCATCCCGGAGCCCACCGGCAATACCCGTAAGGGCCGCAAACCCAGCGGGCTTTCTCTATATTGTCTGCCGGGAGCGGTTTAGCAAACGCAGCGCCAAGGCCGTTCAATGGCATTGCCGAGGCGGAGGGGGCGGCAAGCCCGCTAAAGGCAATGCACAAGGCTAAAGGAACGATGCGTGTTGTTTTCATGGCCCTCTCCAAGAAAGCGCAAAGGATCCAGACTGGTATACAGGCCAGAAGTTTACCGCAGCGCGGCTGAAACGGGTCTGAAAATCTTGTTCACACGGCGTTCAGGTCTGCATCTTCCAAGGGGTGGGGGGGCCGCTTCCCGGGATGGCAGCAGGGAGCCGTCACCGGACCGGCGGCGCATAAAGAAGTCCGCCTTTCGACCAAAGCGCATTCATGCCGCGCTTGATCTTGAGCGGAGAACCTTCGCCGAGATTGCGGTCGAAAACCTCGCCATAGTTGCCCACAAGCTTTATCACGCGATAGGCCCAGCCCGCATCGAGCCCCATCGCCTCGCCGAAATTGCCTTCGAATCCGAGAAGGCGCCGGATCTCAGGGCTTTCGGATTTTGCTTTCTCGTCGGCATTCCTTGATGTCACGCCGAGCTCTTCGGCATTGATCATCGCGAAGTTGGTCCATTTCACGATATTGAACCACCGGTCGTCGCCTTGGCGGACGGCGGGGCCCAGCGGCTCCTTGGAGATGATCTCGGGCAGCACGACGTTGTCCTCGGGGTCGGCGAATGCAGCGCGCGCCGCATAAAGATCCGATGCATCGGAGGTATAGGCATCGCAGCGCCCTGCGTCATAAGCCTTTGCAGCTTCCTCGGTGGTGGCAAAGGAGACGGGCTTATAGGTCATCGCATTGGCGTGAAAAAAATCGGCGAGATTGAGCTCGGTCGTCGTGCCTTGCTGGATGCAGATTGAGGCGCCCGAGAGCTCCAGCGCCGAGGTGATATTGAGCTTCTTGTGGACCATGAAGGCCTGGCCATCGAAATAATTGATTCCGGCAAAGAGCACGTCCTGCCCAGTCTCGCGGGAAAGGGTCCAGGTAGTGTTGTTGGCCAGAAGATCGACTGCCTTCGACTGCAGGGCTGCAAAACGGTCCTTGGCGGAAAGAGGAACAAATTTGACCTTGCTTTTATCGCCGAGGACGGCCGCTGCCACGGCGCGGCAGAAGTCGGCATCGAGGCCGGCCCATTGGCCTTGCCCGTCGGGAGCGCCGAATCCGGCAAGCCCTGGGTTCGAGCCGCAGTTCAGGACGCCGCGCTTCTTGACGTCGGCAAGCGTATCCGCATGCGCGGCCGGTATGGCGAGAAGAAAAAAAGCGGCGAGCGCCAGGACAGCATTCTTGCGCATATGAAAGGCTTCCGGGATTCTGGCGAGGCTGGTTTGCAGAGGCGTCTCGAAGCGGCGGACATTGAAACCGGGCGGGCCTTATTTCAACCCTCTGCTTGACGCGGCGCGGATCAAAATCGCAGTTTGCGGCGCGCATATGACTGGAATCACGCATGGCCAAGAGACCGCCGCTAGAACCTATCCCTATGAAAAACAGAACGAAACTTGTCCACGCCGGAAGCCGGCCCAAAGAACAGTTTGGATTTGTTAATACTCCGGTTTACCGCGGCTCAACCGTCCTTTTCCCAACTTTGGAGGATTTTTCGGCACGCAAGGGCCGGTTTTCCTATGGAACGCAGGGCACGCCGACAACACAGGCGCTCGAGGAAGCCTGGACGGAGCTTGCGGGCGCAGCCGGAACAGTGCTTGCGCCCTCAGGCCTTGCCGCGATCACACTCGCCCTTCTCACCGCAGTGAAATCGGGCGACCATATTCTTGTTACGGACGCCGTTTACCGGCCGGCGCGCCATTTCTGCGAGACAGTTCTCACGCGCCTCGGCGTTGAAACGACCTATTACGATCCTGCGCTCGGAGCCAGGATCGAGACGCTCATCCGGCCGAACACAAGCGTCATTTTCGTCGAGACACCTGGCTCTCAGACCTTTGAAGTCCAGGATGTTCCGGCCATTTCCGCAGTGGCGCGCTCCAGGGGCATCTGCACCATCCTCGACAACACATGGGCGACGCCCTTGTTCTATCCGCCGCATGCGCGTGGCGCGGATATGGCGGTCGAGGCCGGAACCAAATATCTCGGTGGCCACTCGGATCTTCTGATTGGGCTCGTCTCCGCCAATGCAGAGTGGTTTCCGAGGCTCCGCGCGGCATTCGATGCTTTTGCGATGTGCGCGGGCCCCGAGGATGTCTTTCTGAGCCTGCGCGGCTTGCGCACGCTTGAGCTGCGTCTGCGGGAGGCCGAGCGTCAGGGCCTTGCCCTTGCCCGCTGGCTTGCTGGCCGCCCGGAGGTGGTTCAAGTGCTGCATCCCGCGCTGCCTTCTTGCCCAGGGCACGAGATTTGGAAGCGGGATTTTCTAGGCTCCTCGGGGCTTTTTTCCGTGCTCCTTGCGCCCTGTTCGCGTAAAGCGCTCGCCGCCATGCTCGACGGCCTCAAGCTCTTTGGCATGGGATATTCCTGGGGCGGCTATGAGAGCCTCGTCATTCCCTTCGATTGCCGCAGCTATCGGAGCGCCACGGAATGGAAGCCGCCAGGCCCAGCGCTGCGCTTCTCAGCGGGTCTTGAGGATATCGAAGATTTGAAAGCCGATCTCGCCGCCGGATTTGAGAGGATGCGGGCAGCCTCATGAGCCCCGGCGGAAGAGAGGTTTAAGGGCATGGCAAAGAAGGCGGATTTGGTGGCGGCAGCTTGGTGTTTTGCGCCTGAAGGACTTACTCCAGAGGCTCGCGCTCAATGAACCGGTAGCTTCCGTTCAGGAGATTGATGTTGTTGAGAATCATGGGATTATTGGGCTCGCGCCTATAGGCTTCCATGAATTTTTCCCTAGCCGCCCTCAGTTTGCCGCGCAGCATGTAGGAATAGCCGAGGTTATTGAGAATCTGTGTCGTCTCCCCAGCGAGCTTGATTGCCTGATGGTAAGCGCGGTCGGCCAGATCGAAGCGCGCCAAGCGGTCATAGCAAGCCGCAAGCCCGATCCAGGCGCTTGGATCCTTGGGGGCCTTTTCGACAGCGCGCTGGAAATATTGCTGCGCCGTTCCATAAATACCGCGATTGAAATATTCCTGGCCAAGCCGCAACGGCTCATCATCGCGGTAAAATTTCACATCGCCTGGATTCTGAATCGTGTGGGTCGTGCCTGCATCGTTGATAGGCGGAGGAGGAGGCGGTTCGTAAAGGCTTGCAACAGGGGGCGCATCGCCTGGCGTTTCGCATGCTGCAAGCGCTATGGCCAGAAAGCCAGCCAGCAACAGAAGGAAACGGCGCGCCATTCTTAAAATACCGAGCCCTCAAAGGCAAAAGATAGAAAAAAATGCCCTAAGCGGCGCGGGACCTCATGACCAGCGGGGCACGCCTATTGCCCGCCGCCGTAACCGCCGCCCATGCCAGCGGCTCCCGTTTCTCCACCGCCGCCAGCGCCCATAAGGCCCGGAAGAATGACCGGGGCGAGCGTTGGGGCTTTGGCGCCGAGTCTTTTTGGATTCTGATAGCGGTCGATCGCTCCAACCATGCGCTGGGCATTTGCAGGAATGCGCCGGTCGCGCGCATAAAGCGGCCAGGGGTTGATAATATGCGTGACCGCGTTCACATTCCTGGCATCGCCCGAGGCTACCGACACCGTGTCGATGCGTTCGGCATACCGCGCCCAGTCGTCCCAGAAGGGGTCGTCGATCATCTGTGCGGACGCAGAGGGCGCCAGAGCGAGAAATCCGGCAAGACCCGCCAGCGCCGCCTTCAGAGCTTCTTTTATCATAGCCTCACCCCGTTACCTCGATTCGAGGGGCATCATATGGCCATAGGGGCCTGTGAGCTGCCCGCCTGACGTCACATAGTCTGTATATTGCTTGCGGACCTCGGGCTTGCCTAGAAGAAAAAGATCGACGTCGTTTCCCGGCAGCTCTTTGTCGAAAGGTGTTGCAAGTTCTTGCCCCGGGGCTGCTGGCGCCACCAGATGGGGCGTGACGATCACGACAAGGTCAGTCTCGTTCTGCTGATAGGACGTGCTGCGGAACAATGTGCCTAGAACAGGCACCGAACCGAGCCATGGCACTTGCGAAATATCGCGGAAGCTGTCCGATTGGAGGAGGCCGGCCATAGCGAAGCTTTGCCCGTCGCGCAGCTCGATGACCGTGCGCGCTTCGCGCTTGCTGAGCGCCGGCACCAGTGTGCCGGCAATCAGCACGCCATTCTTGTAGTCAAGCTCGCTCACTGAGGGGTTAAGGCGCAGATTGATGATGCCGTTGGCGAGAACCGTGGGGATGAAGGTCAGCTGCACGCCGAATGGGTAATATTGCGTGGTGATTACGGGCACTGTGCCCGAGCTCGATTGCACCGAAGGGACGGGATATTCTCCACCAGCAAGGAAGCTCGCCGTGTCCCCCGAGAGCGCAACGAGGTCAGGCTCAGCAAGGCGGCGTGCTAGCCCTTTCTGTTCGAGCGCAGTGATCAGCACGTCGATGTTGGTGTTGCCGTTTGCCAGATTAAAAAGGCCAACCCCGAAGGGTGCGGATAGTGTGCTGCCCGCAAATGTTGCCACCGTGTCAAAGATGGGAAGCCTTCCAGGAGTGGGCGTCTCGGTCGGATTGCCGATGGCATTTGTGCCTAGAGTGGTCCGGCCGGCTTGCGTGACTGCGCCAAGACCTGTGTTGAGCCCGCGCGTCCCGGCGCTGTTGGAGGCAAACCAGTTGATGCCGATGTCGCGCTCTGCTTGGCGGCTCACCTCGATGAACCGGACCCGGAGCATCACCTGTTGCGAGGCAGCTATGCGCATCGCGTTAATGACGTATTTGCTTGGATCATCAGGCTGCTTCCCGTCGGCGGTCGTCACCATTGATTTTGCGATAGCCACAGCCCGGTCGGCGTCCACCGAGTTTCTCGCCTCGCCGCTCAACACAATCTGTTCGTTATTCGCTGAAACGCGGATGCCGGGGCTCTCGGTGCCTGCGCGGATCTTGCTTGCAATATTCTGGAGGTCGAGAGTCACCTCGAGGTCGAGAACGCTAATGAGATTCTTTTCTTGATCGAATATGGATACGTTCGTCGTGCCGATCTTCTTTCCCTGAATGTAGATGACGCGGTCGGACATAGGGAGGATATCGGCAATATCGGGAGCTCCGACGACTGCCTGAGCAAAAGGCCTCTCCAAGCGCAAGGTCCGGGATTTGTTGCGCGTCACCGTAATGTGCCGCGTTGTTGCGGTCAGGCGCTGGGCGCCAGCCGCTGCTTGCGATTCCACCAGGGCTTCCGCAGGGCAAGCGGCTGCGATGATCACGGCAAGCAGCCACGCTCCTGCTCCGCAATAGCAAAGCTGATGCCTCCGGACGGTCAGCCGTGCCCGTTCCCGTTGAGCTTGGAATATGCCGCCAACCGGTCTCTGGAACACGCTAGGCTCCTGTTTCAGCCTCAAACGTCACGATCTTGACGGGCGTGCGCGTTTTCGCGCATCGCAACCTTCAGTGGCTCGTATGCGGCATGCGGAGCCAGCACACCCGGACGGCTAAATTAAGACCAATATCCGCCTTTATCATCCATCAACAGAGCTCGCACCATCCTCAAAGCTCCCTGCCTTGGAGCGGCGCCTCCTGAAAACGGTGCGTGACATGCCGGATATTTTGGCCATGGCAGCTGTTGGAACTCGATTAGGCGCATGGCATTGCAATACCTGCCCTTGTGGTGACGTTGTCCTCCCATCCGCTTCCTCCGGTCTGCGAAAGGCCGCGCGAGGGAAACGGTCTCTCTGTTGCTAATACGCCACGGATCTGAGCGTTTTTGGGGCCGCCTTTCCAGATCCACAATTTTCCACAACAATGCTCCTTTCTCCGGGGGATAAAGAGCGTGAGCATGACGGCTAATAAGAGATGGTAAATCGCACATTTATCCCGAATGGGGGATGCGAGCTTTGGTGAGATCATGTTTATAAGCTGAAGAAACACTTCGAGTGATCGTCATGAAAACGGAAACTGCGGCTCTCCTGGCTCCAACCCCGGAAGGTTTCCGGCTCATTGTGCGGATGGCTTATGCTGCTGGCCGCGCGCGAGGCCGGGAGGAGGCGACCCGCGAATCTCAGCATCTTGCGGCACGGCTGAAACATCTCTCCGCCTCTGGCTCTTTTCCGGTGACCTTCCCAAGGCCCGCGGCAGGGGGACAAAATTCAGAGAGTCAGTAAGCAGAACGGCGCGGGGCGCAAGACTGGCCCGGCAGCTTCAGCGCCGCCAGCACGGCGCCGGCCAATAAGGCGCCGGCCAATAAGCGGAAGCGCCCTCATCCCGGCGTTGATCACGCTCAGTGCGCTCCGCCAGCGAAAGAGTCGATCAATCTCAATGCTGCAGGCCCGCCGATGATAAGAAAGATCGTCGGCATGATGAACAGCATGACCGGGATGGTCAGCAGCGCCGGCAGCCTGCTTGCGCGCTCTTCCAGAAGCATCATTTGCTCGTTGCGTATTTCAGTCGCCGCCACCCGGAGAGACTGCGCGAGCGGGGTTCCAAAGCGCAAGCTTTGGGATAGGGTGCTGACGACCGAGCGCACGCCTGGAACGCCCATGCGGTCTGCGAGGTTAGCAAGGGCTTGTGCCCGGCTTGGGAGTATGTTGAGCTCTGCCCAGGTCAGAATAAGCTCGTCTGCCAAGGCGGGTTGAGATTCTTTGAGTTCCCGTGCAACGCGCTGAAGGCCATCCTCAAGGGACAAGCCAGCCTCGACGCAGACGACCAGAAGCTCAAGCGCATCCGGCAGCCCGTGAGCGACTGCTTTTGTCCGTTGCCGGACCAAATGATCAATGAAGAGAATGGGCAGGAGCCAGCCGCCAATTCCGCCCATGGCCATCGCCAGAAAAGGCAGCCACCAGGACGATGTGCCGCCCGTGAAATGCCACACGGCCAGAAGCAGGATTGCGCCAAGGGCCCCCGAAAGGGCGAGCCGCGCCATGACAAAATTTGCATAAGCCCGGGCTGGCGGAATGCCGAGGCCCGTGAAGATCCGGACCACCTGGCGCTGCTCGGCTTCTGTAAGCCCACCCCCGGCTGGAGGAAGCCGTGCGATGGAGGCAAGCGGGATTTGAGCAGAAGCTTGAACGGGTTTGAGCGCGGGCCGGGGCAAAGCTAAGGCGCTGCGCCGGGCCAGAATCTCAGCGCGCCACGGAATGCTGGAGGCGATCAATGCAGCCCCGCCCGCGACAAGCGTGATTGTGCCAAGGAGGGCGAGCACATCAGGAAGCGCCGCGGAAATCCATGATCCCCCCTTATCCATAGGCTGCAGCCTCTATTCATCAAGCATTGGTGATGCCGCGCATCATGGCGCGCATTGAGAGATACGCCATCAGAAGGCAAACTCCGGCCATGGCGATGATGAAATGGCCGCGAGGGTCCGTCCATAACGGCGTTAGATACCCGGGCTGAATGACGAGGAGTGCGCCTGTTGTGACAATGGGGATTCCGCCAAGGGTAAAGGCTGTAAACCGGATTTCCCCGGTGGCCGCCTTGGCCTTGAGCCGCGCGGCCCGCCGCTTGCGAATGATGTCGGAGAGCGATTCCAGCGTCGATGTGAGGTTGCCGCCGGTTGAATACTGGAGCGCGACGGCCACTGTGAAGAAGCGGAAATCAGGCAGGCCGATTTCCTCGCTGCTCGCCTCCAGTGTCTCTTCGATCGGAGCGCCAATTTTCAATTGATCGGCGACTCTGGCAAATACGTCTTTGACAGGAGGCGTCCCCTCAACCGCAATGGTTCTCATGGCCGCTGTGATCGGCAATCCCGCCCGCACCATGCGGGCGACTGTGTCCACGGCATCGGGGAAGAGCTCAACAAACTGCCGCTCGGCACGGCTCTGCTCCCGGGCCAGGAAAATGCGTGGCGCAAAGAACCCGGCGCAGAGCGTCGAGACGGCCGACAGCAGAAACGGAAGCTCGAAAAACCTATCGGCAAGAGACCAGGCCGCGAAAGCCGAGGCAGCCCCAATCCCGAAGATCTTTGGAGAGCTGCTCCGAACGCCCCAGGTCCTTTTCATTCCTTTCATGAGCACGCGGCGCAGCTCTTGGTCAAACTTCTTGGTTTGATCCTTCAAAAGCCCGGCAACGGTGTCCACGGCGGGGCGCGCCTCTCTCACGCCCGCGGCCAAATTAAGGCGTCTTCCCATTTCTTCGCGTGCCCGCCTTGCCATATGGAATGCCGAGAAGACCAAAACGGCGCCAGTGAGCAGCAAAGCGAGCGCCGCCAAGCCAGCCAATAGCATGAGGTCATCCCTTCTTAACGTGATCCTGAATGCCAAGCGCTTGGAGGAATGCCGTGCCAAGCCCGTAATATTCAATCCGGGGCAGAAATTGCGGCCGGACCGGCGTTGCGGTGAATGTTCCCACTAGCCGGCCTTCCGGGGTTTCGCCCTCGAAATTGAAAGTGAACAGCGTGCTAATGGTGATCACGTCTCCTTCCATCCCCGCGACCTCTACGACCTCGGTGATGCGGCGGACCCCATCGCGCATGCGCTCGGTGTGCACGACAAGATCCAGAGCGCTTGCGATTTGAGAGCGGATTGCCCGGATTGGCAGATTCCCCGTTGCCATAAGGATCATGTTTTCGATCCGGCCCAAGGCATCGCGCGCGGAATTGGAATGGATGGTGGACATGGAGCCGTTATGCCCCGTGTTCATCGCCTGCATCATGTCGAACGCTTCAGATCCGCGGACTTCTCCGACGATGATCCGGTCGGGCCGCATCCGGAGCGCATTGCGCATCAAGTCCCTTTGGCTGATCTCGCCGCGCCCTTCGATGTTGGGCGGGCGGGTCTCCAATGAAAGGACATGGGCCTGCTGAAGCTGAAGCTCTGCAGCGTCTTCAATGGTGATGATGCGCTCGTCAGGATCGATCATGCGCGAGAGCGCGTTGAGGAGGGTGGTTTTTCCGGAGCCTGTTCCGCCTGAGATAATGATATTCAACCGGCAGCGCGCAGCGATCTCGAGTACGGTCGCAAGCTGCGGCGAAAGGGTGCCTGCTGCAACGTAGCTTGAGAAATCCATCATGTTCTTTGAAAATTTGCGAATAGAAATGCATGGGCCTTTGAGGCTCAGGGGGGGAATGATCACATTGACGCGGCTGCCATCCGCCAGCCTTGCGTCGAGCATCGGACTCGATTCATCGATACGGCGCCCGATCGAGGACGCGATGCGCTGGGCCACGTGAAGGACATGCGCGTCGCTGCGGAACTGCGCCTTTGTCAGCTGCAGCTTTCCCCGCCGCTCCACATAGATCATCCGCGGCCCGTTGACGAGGATGTCGGCAACGGTCGGGTCGGCAAGAAGGGGCTCGATCGGGCCAAGCCCGACCATTTCGTCAACAATGCTTGCGCCAAGAGCGCGCTGCTCCTCCTGGTTCAGCAGGAATTTCTGCTCATTGGCGATCTCAGCGACAAGCTTGTTCACAAAGGCAAGCAATTCTTGCTTGCCAATCCGCACGGCGACGAGCGGCTCGATCCGCATGAATATTTGGTCGCGGATGAAGTCTAGCGCTTTGGAGATAACCGCTCTCGATCCGTATTCCCTCAGTTCAGCCGAGGAATTTCCCGCAGGCTCGTGTGAGACTGGGGGCTCCTTACCTGGTGCTGGGATATTGCTTGGGAGCTTTCTGCCAAAGAGGGCCATATCTAACCAAATATTCTAGCTAGCAGAGAGCGCCTGGGCTCTGCTGCCTCACCGGCCAAATCGCGCAGCAGCCGGGCGAGGCTGCGGTTTAGAGCATCGCATTGCTGCATCGCCTTCACGCCAAGATTCGAAGCGCGCGCAATGCACCGGTCGTAGGGGATCGTGATATCGGGCGCCTGGCCCGCAACCCGGATAAACTCGGCGGCGGACAGCGCTGAATCGGCCCCCGCCATGTTGAGGATATGCAAGGTCCGGCGCTCAGGGGAGTTCGGGCCTATCCATTCACGCCATCGAACCAGTTCCCGCGCCGAGGCCAGTGTGGCATTGCTCACGAGCAGGCAGGTGCTTGGCTGATGCAGCACACGGGCCAATCCAGCCGCTATGGCTGGAGGCATATCGACGAACACGTAACGGTAACGGTGCAGGAGATGCGACAGAAGCGAGAGCACGGGCTCTTCGCCTATTGGAATGCTTTCGCCCAATGGCTCAAGCGAGGCGAGCAAATCGAGCCGCTGGTTCGCATGGATGATACTGCGCTCGAGGAAAAGCTTGTCGACCCGCTCGGGGTGCTCGATGGCGACGCAAAGCGCATGTCTCGGCGCGGTGTCCAGCTGGAGCGCTGCGTCGCCGCTTTGCAAATCGAGATCAACGAGCATGACCCAGCGCTGGCCTTTTTCGGAGAGGCACCATGCTGCGTTTGCCGCAATCGTGGTTGCTCCTGCGCCACCGCGGACACCCACCACGAAGATGAGCTTGCCGCTGCGCGAAGGGGCCGGGTTGCCCTGCGGTCCCCCATTGAGGTAAGTGCCGCACGTCCTCTTGATGAGATCGCGGACCAGGGGTTTGAAGTAATATTCGGCAACGCCTGTATCCTTCAAATGGCGGTAAAGAATGATATCGTTCCGGTCGCCGACTGCAATGACACTGACATTGGGCTCGCAGCGTGCAGCAAGCTCGTCGATACGGGCGAGGGGGTCCTCGACGCCGCTTAGGTCCACGATCAATAGGCGCGGCGAAGCTTGTGTTGCGAGCGCTTCCGTCGCAGTTTCCACAGTTCCTTTCGTGAATTCCGCATCATCAATGCCGAGATCGCCAAGCGCCTGCCGGATGACACCCTCCGTATCATCATCCGACACAAAGACCTTCGCGCTTGGGGCGGCTGGGCGAGGAGGGGTCAGAGTGGTGAAGGCTGTAGGAACGTTAACCAATCGGCGCCCCTCGGCATTTCAAGGGTTTATGGGGGCATAGCCAGGGGTGACGACGGCCTGAGCCAAGGGGGCGCTATGGAGAGGGAACTCCGCTGGCCACCGGACCAGGCATTCGAGCGTGCTTCCAGTCACCGACGCATTTGGGTCGCAGCTGCGCGGCGCTATTGGCAGCGTTATTTCATCCAGGGCAGCCGAAACATCGGAAGCCCAAACGGGCCTTGCTCTCCGGCTGTGTCCGGCTGGGGCAGGCGCTGCATTTTCGAGAGGGCGGGCCGCAAGCTGAAACTTGCCAATCTGAGCGGCGACAAGAAGGATCTCTGCTTGGCGCTCTGTCACTTCGAGCGTGACCGTTCTCGGAAAACGCGGCTCGGCGGCCAAGGCGCTGGCTGCGGCGGAAACAACCGGCGGCTGACTCAGCGTCTGATCGAGCGCAACAATCCGCACATCCCTTAGCACGGTTTCGCTAACCGTCCTGTGGCCAGGATCGGGGGCTGCCTTTTCGTCGAAGGTTTGAGTCAAGATAACGTCAACGCGGTCACCAGGCAGCGCCAGTCCTGCAACGCTTTTTTCAGCGTCAACAAAAATTGTGACCGCCCGGGTTCCTGGCTTGAGCACGGATGCAAGGAACCGCTGATCGCCGGGCTTGACGAATTCGCTTGCGATGAGAGGCTCGCCTTCCGCAAAATCTTTCCGGCTGATCGCGCCAAAAAAATCTGCTTCGGAGGCTTGGCCCCGCAAAATATAACCTGGCTGGACTTCACCAGGCCCGGCTTCCAGCCATTTTGTATCGTCCTTGCGCAGCAAAGTGCCTTCCGGGATGGGGCGGGCTGCCGCCAAGACTTCCGCCCGGGGCTGGGCCGGGCTCAGGGCTGGGGCCGGAGGGGTTTTTGGCTGCCGCAGCCAAGCGGTCATCAAAGCAAGCCCGGCCAGCACGAAAACAATGCCTAAAGCGAGCAGGACATTCCGTAGAAACATTGAAGGAGGCCTCTCGCGATAAAGAAGCCCGCGCCACCAAGCACGGCCACCGCATATGGCAGCGAGCCGCCCGATATGATCCGGGCGCGCTCCTTTTGAACAACGAAGGCGAGACCGCTGCTGCTCTGGCCAGTCTGTGGCATGGGGGGCAAAGCGGTGCCCTGGCTTCTCAGGAGGCCGCGCGCCGCAAGGTAAAGGCAGCTCAGGAGACCGCCCGCAAGCACGATTCCGGTCAGGAGCTGGCCCGTGTCTTGCGGCGGAACCATGAACGTCACAGCGCTGATAAGCTTAGTGTCCCCGCCGCCGATAAACTTGAAATGGGAAAGGACCCCGAGCCCTAAAAAAACAAGGCTGGCGATGAGCAGGCTCAGCCAAGCTTGCCCCGGCCTGGTCAGGAGAGATTGAGCCAAGCCAATCATGGCGATGCCTGCCACGAGCTCATTTGGAATGATCCTGTCTCTCAGATCCGTTACAGCGCAGACGGAAAGGAGAATCAGGCTCGTTGCCCAAGAGACCGCTAGGATGGCAGGAACGAGGCTCAGCATGCCGGCGAAAACCCATTCTGACTGCCGCCCAGCCCTTGCGGCGGCTCCCCGGAAGCCCCGAGCCCAGGAGCTTCCTGCAGCTCCAGGGCACACCCGTCACTTGCCGCATGCCCGGGAAAAAGCATTATGGCGGGCGATTTCCTCTTTATAGCTAAAGATGCGGCCCAGCGCGCCGGCCCGGGCCGCATCACAACCTTGCAGGTTTTCAAGGGGCTGCCACTTTGCCCGCGATATACCGGAACAGCCCCTGCAGGTTGGTGCCCAGAAGCGTCAAAGCCACGATGATGGCGACCGCGACCAATGCGGCAATCAAGCCATATTCGACAGCCGTCACCCCGCGCTCCGATCCCACCGATTCCCAAAAAGATGCCAGTTTTGCGCGTTTAGCCATGGGTCCCCTCTCACGATTTGGGGGCGACGACTTTGCCAGCAATGTAATTAAACAATCCCTGGAGATTGGTGCCCAGAAGCGTCAAAGCCACGATGATGGTGACCGCGACCAATGCGGCGATCAGGCCATATTCGACAGCCGTCACCCCTTCCTCCGAATCGACTGACAGCCAGCTGGCCACAGACCGGGCGAATTTGCGCATAGCGTCTCTCCCATAGTGTTAAGAATTAACAATCGAAAACATGCTTATTATCGCACAAGGTTGATATATATCAACTATTGACCATTAACGCAAGATTTCTTGTTCCGGCCATGCGGCGATTTCCCGCAGTGCCGCGGTCCCCGGGCGCTGGCGGCCCAAGCGCTACCAGATCCAGGGCAGAATGCGCGGGGTTTGCCGCGCATAGAGCGCATATTCCGGAAAAGTCTCGTGAAGGACGGCTTCTTCGATCAGCATCCGCCAGATCTGAACAGCAGCATGGAAAGCAAGGAAGGGCAGTGCGGCGAACCACGCATACTGCAACAGCATGCCAGCGATTGCGGTTTCTTCGGCTAGATACAGCGGATGCCGGACGATGGCGTAGGGGCCGCCTGTCACAAGTTTCCGCGCCTGAGGCAGCAGGCTGAACGACCGGCCCAGGCGCAAGAGCGTATAGATCATCAGCGCCTCGGCCACGAAAAGAATAAGGGCTGATGCCGTCTTAAGCCCAGCATCCGCTGGGCCGTGCGGCAGCAGAGGAATAAACCAAGCGCCGTAACTGCCAGAGAGCGCCAGAATAGCAGGCCAAAGCCGCCTGGCCTGGCTAACCGGCTCTGGCCTCAGCAGCATGATCACAAAGATGATGATATAGAAGAGTGCAACAAGCCCTTCCGAAATAAGGTCGAGCCAAGCGCAAGGCGCGGCATTGCCAGCTGCGATGCCTTCGAAGCTGCTTGCGGCCGCAGAAACTGCAGCCGCGCTGAGGGCGAGGAACCACGCGCTTGCGCAAATGCGCACCATGATGGCGCAGGCGGATTGCGGCCTTAAGGCGGGAGAAGCGGCTTTAGCAAGCGAATCGGATGTATGGCGGCCCGTGGCCATGGCTGTCGGCTAGGGAGCCGCGGGCCTTGCGGCAAGCCTGTACGCACCGGCGGCTTTTCCGTCATCATCGACGTCCCAAAGCCAGCCCAAGGCTTCTTTGTCTCCTTTGAGCACCTCAACGCCCTCCTTCGCCGAACAGCGCTGGCATCACAGAACAAGGAAGAGATACACGATTTGACATATGCTGTATATTTCCAGTTATCACTTGATATTGTCAACTTTCTTCGCGGGGGAATCTAAGTCTCCTCAAGAGGCCGAAGAGCATGGCCAATGGGAGACCGGACAAGAGCCCGGGGGTGTCTTTGAGGCGGGGATTGCAAGGCTGGAGGCGCGGCCGCCGGAAGGGAGAGGCAGGGATGCTTGCCCAGGTGACGGCTCTCGCCCACACTATATGTCAGCGGCGGGAGGGAGCCGTCGCCATACAAATGGGCCTGATGTTCGCCGCGCTCATCGGCATGGCCGCTCTGGCCATTGAGATCGGCTTCGTCATCTATAAGCACCGCCAAATGCAGCTCGCCGCCGACACAGCAGCGCTTGGCGCCGCAACCGCCCTCTCAAAAGGCTCACTGTCCCGCTTTGTGGTCGAGGCGAAAGCTATCGCGGCGGAAGCGGGCTTTGCCGACGGAGCCAGCGGCGTAACGGTTACTGTGAACCGCCCTCCTGCGGCTGGCACGCACACCTCGGATCCGGATGCGGTCGAGGTGGTTATCACGCAACCGCAAACCCTCGCCCTTGCTGGCTTATTTGGCGCTGGAACCTTCAATTTGGGCGTGCATGCTGTCGCAATGCTGAGCGGCTCGGCTTCAACGTATTGCGTCCTAGGCCTTGATCCCGCGGCATCCGGCGCTGTGTTCCTCGGCAATAATGCGAGCTTAAACGCTCCAAGCTGTGGAGCCGGAGTCAACTCAAACAGCAACAGCGCGCTCATACTGGGCAACAATGCATCGATTACCGGTGCCGTATCGGTTGTTGGGAACTGGTCGCTTGGGAACAATGCCAGACTTCCAAAAGCGCCGCCTCCTAAGAATCATGCAGCGCCGCTGACAGACCCCTATGCCAGTATTGCGCTAAGCCCATCGGGCGCAACGCCAAGAACTTCACCGCCAAGCTGTTCGCCCTCCTGCAACCTATCGCCTGGCGAATATGCCGCAGGCTGGAACTATGGCAACAACGCAACTCTTAATCTCGCACCCGGCGTCTATTTCATTAACACGCGATTGACGCTGCAAAATAATGTGAGGGTGAACGCAACAGGAGGCGTCACGCTGATTCTCAATGGGAATTATGCAATGGCCTTGGGGAACAATGTAACAATTAATATCAAGGCCCCCGCGAGCGGTTCTACAGCTGGCCTTGCGATCGCTGGGCGGAAGCCAACGGTGACCGAAAGGTTCAGCAACAACACCGTGCTTAATCTTACGGGGGCCGTCTATTTTCCAAATGCGACCGTCCAATTCGACAACAACGCAACAATCAACGCGGCGACGTGCGGCCAGGTTATTGCGGGGGTGGTCAGGATCTCCAACAATGGCAGCATCAACAGCAGCTGCCTGGGCACTGGTGTCCTGCCGGTCACGGGCGGCGGGACTCCCAGGCTCGTTGAATAGCGAGGATGATTTCATGGCCATTGCTCCGGAAAGACTGGGAAAACTGCCTTTGAATGCAGCCTGCTCCGGCACAGCCGCCATCGAGTTTGGCTTGGCCGTCCCAGTCTTGGTCATTCTGCTCACGGGAACCGTTGAACTTGGCTTCCTCATGTATGAGTCGATGCAAGTGAACAATGCCGTTGAGGCTGGTGTGCTGTTCGCAGCAAAGAACGGATGGGACCCGGCTGGAATAGAAAATGCGGTGGTCAAAGCCAGCAATGTTTATGGCGCTGGCGGGCCCAGCCTGACGGCGGCGCCCGCCCCGGCGAAATTCTGCGGCTGCCCCACAGCGAGCGGCATAATGAACTCGGGAACCTGTAATTCGCCTTCCCCCTGCGCAGACGGGAGCATGCCAGGCACTTATGTCAGGATCAGCGCCGAGCTCCCGCATCTCTCGATTCTGCCGGGCGCGAGCACGCTCATCCCAAAGCTGCCTTCGAAATCGGCTGCGTCAGCCGTGGTGAGGATCAATTAGGAAATGCCCCTGTTCCAGAGACTGCGCCCGGGAGAGCGACTCGATGGCACGATTGCCATCGAATATGGCCTGATTCTCCCTGTGCTTCTTCTTTTAACGCTGGGTATCATGGACGTTGGCCGCTTGCTCTGGACATACATAACCTTGACCCGCGCCGCCGAATCCGCCGCGCGCTGCGCTGCTGTGAACACAACGCTCTGCGGCACATCAAGCGCAGTTCAGGACTATGCCGTGCAGCAGGCTTGGGGATTGAGCGATGTGACAGCGGCGCAGTTTGCGGTAACCGATGAGTCCTGCGGCAAGCAGGTGACCGCAACCTATAATTTCCAATTCATCATCCCCTGGCCTGGGACAGCAAGCCCATTCGGCAGCTCCAACGCGATCACCTTGGGCGCCAGGGCATGCTCTCCGCCCCAGTTTTAGAATTGACTTCCGCAAGCGGGTGGCCGCTAATGCGGCATTGCCGAGATTGCGCATGGAAGAAGCAGAATTTGGGAGCCCCAGCCGCTTAATATCCGATGCTTCCCTTTGCTTCCCTTTCCGGCAGCGCGTCTATTGTGCCGCAGCCATCCCGCCAATTTGACCAAGGCGCGGCTCGATGAGCTTTTGGCGCAGCATCCCTGTGGCAGCTTCTGCGCTTACCGGGGCGCTATAGTAAAAGCCCTGAACTTTTCCTGG
This sequence comes from Methylocella sp., assembly GCA_035687205.1. Taxonomy (GTDB): domain Bacteria; phylum Pseudomonadota; class Alphaproteobacteria; order Rhizobiales; family Beijerinckiaceae; genus Methylocapsa. Next base: position 18,630 of record DASRYK010000051.1, read on the forward strand.
GGATAGCGCACTGGTCAAAAGCTGCCGTTGCGCCTCGGTTTCCACGCCTTGCGCGATCACCTCAATATCAAGCTCGCGGGCCACTCCCACAATCGCCCGCACCATGGCCGTTGCGCCCGCGTCCTGTGTCGCGGCACCAATCATCGGGCGCGGAATCTTCACGCGGCTCACGCGATACGTTCTAAGGTAGTCAAGCGATGAATATTGTGACCCAAAGTCGTCGATCGCGATCTTAACGCCAAGCTGCCGCAACCGGTCGAGCACGCTGTTTTGATGCAAGGTGACATAGGCGAGCATAGACTCCGTTACATCAAACTCCAGATCCTTGTAGGAAAGGCTCCATTTTGTCAGTGTCCTCGTAACGGAAGCGATAAAGTCGTCACCGCTGCGCAATTGGCCGAGGGAGAGGTTGATCGCAAGCACCGATGGAGCAATGCCGGCTGCCCGCCATTTGCTCATTTGCTCGCATGCATGATCGAGCACCCACTGGCCAAGAGTCACGATGAGCGGCGTTTTCTCAACGATGGGCAGGAAATCGCCTGGCTTGAGCATTCCGCGCGCAGGATGGTTCCAGCGGATGAGGGCCTCCATTCCAACGATCTTGCTCGTGGCAAGCTCGATTTGCGGCTGATAGTAAAGCTCGAGCTCATTCCCCTCCAGGGCATGCCTTAGATCGTTCGCTACCGTGACGCGGTGGCGCACTTCCCGGTCGAGATCCGGAGAATGGAAACAGTATTGGTCGCGGCCTTCTTCCTTTGCCCTGTAGAGAGCAAGGTCGGCCTGCGCAAGCATTTCTTCGGGTCCAACGGTTTCAGAAGTATAAGGCGAAATCCCGATGCTTGCGCTGACAAACATTTCACTGCCGCCCAAATGATAGGGCTCAGCCAGCGCATCATGCACCTTGGAGGCGAGGACGCTTGCGCTGGTCACATCGTTAAGATCGGTCTGGAGAATGGCGAATTCGTCTCCGCCCAAGCGAGCAACAACATCTGTCTCGCGTGTGCAGCCCTTAAGGCGCGCAGCGACCGCCTTCAGCAGCAGGTCGCCTGCCAAATGCCCTAGCGTATCATTGACATCTTTGAACCGGTCGAGATCGAGATAAAGGACTGCGAATGGCTTTGCCCCCCGCCTGGCGGATGCAAAGGCTTGCCGCAGACGGTCGATGAAGGTTGCACGGTTGGCAAGGCCGGTGAGTGAATCCGTTCTTGCCAAAACCATGATCTTTTCCGCTGCTTCCTTCTTTTCTGTGATGTCGGTCAAGATGCCCTCGATCTCAATGAGACGCCCTGCGGAATCGCGAATGGGCGTAAAATGGTTTTCCATCCAGCGATAGGTGCCGTCACGCTTGCGCATGCGGAATTCAACCGTTTCTGACTGGATATTTCCCATGACGATCTGGGCCATTAGCTCGATTATCTTGAGCTCGTCGTCGGGGTGGATGATTCTTTTGTAGAATCCTGGCGATGATGTCATCTCGGCAGGCTCGTAGCCTAAGAGCCTTACATTATGCGAAACATAGATGAGAGGCAGGGACGGCTCGCCGCCCAAGCGGAAGAGGATCGTAGGGCTTCGCTCGATGATCATATTAGCGTTCTTGATCTGCTCGACATAGCGCGCGCGGATGATTGCGCTGGCGATAAGCTCAGCAAGCGTGCGCAGAATATCGGTCTCTATCGAGGTCCATTCGCGCGCGGCCGTGCAGTCATCGAAGCAGACGCGCCCCCAGTATTTGCCTTCAATGACAACAGGGACATCAAGACTCGAAGCGATCCCAAGGCGCTGGAGCATTGTTTTCACCTCGCCATCGGGCATAGCTTCAGTCACGCAGCTCACGGCCTTGCCCTCGCGCAGCGGCGCAAACCAAGGATCGTTTTCCAGCGCTGCGGGATTCATGTCCCCGAGCGAAGGCATTGACGGGGCAGCGGCTGAATGCCAGCCATACCGCAAGACAGACATGGGCGGTGTTCCGGGCTTGTGAAGGTTCTCGAGCACAAGGACGCGGTCTGTCTGCACAGCCTTGCCCACAATTTCGAACACTTTGGGCATGGCGTCGTCGATGCTTTCGGCCGTCAGCAGTTCTTTTGCGGCAATGGATACCGCGTTAAGGAGCTTGCTGCGGTACTCCGTTGCGGCCGTGAAACGGTTGCGGACCGCATCAAGCCGGAGATTGTTCCGCCGCGTCACCTCGAAATGGGTAACGGCGCCCAGGGTGAGGAGAACGCCTATGGCCAGGACTGCCAAGGATTCCCGCCGGTTGACGAGCGGCAGCCCGCCGGGCAGGGGTGCGGCAATCATTGTCCAACGCGTCCCGGCAAGGTTGAGGTCGCCCGTCCAGTGATGGCCAGCCTCGATGTCCGCGCGAGGCCGTGCGCTGGGCGGCTTTGAGCGCAAAGCCGGGGCGCGGACATGGAACGGAAGGCTCTTTGGCCCGGCGCTGCCATGGAAGAAATAGATCGCGAACTCTTGCGGCGTATTGATGCCGGCAAGCGACTCGTCGATCAGCGCGCCTGGCAGAAAGGCGCCGGCGAGGAATCCTTCAAGGTTGCGCTGACGGCCCTCTGCGGTCTTCTCCGGCAGGCCCCGCGAATAGACGGGCGCGAGAATATAAATTTCCCGGGGGCCGGCCTCAGGGGGCGTGGCAGCTACCTTGCCGGTCTCGCTGGCGCGGATGAGCGCTTCCCGCTGCGCAGGGTCCGAGCTAATATCCAATCCGGCCCGCGATGGAGCGCCTGGCGCCCGGCTCGACAGAAAGACGGGAAAATATTCGTCCTTCACTTCCGCCGGCATAAACGCGCCGTCCTTGCCATGGGAGCTTATACGGTAGCCTGACATGCCTAGGGCGGCCGCTGCTGATTCATGTGCAGCCCTCTCATCCTGACTTATGCGCGGGATCCATTCCACGGCAAGCGTGCTGCCAAAGACGCCGTTCAGGTGAGCGGCAGCCTCAGCGAGCTGGGCAGGCCCTGTTTTATTCGCCGGGGATGGCAAAGCGCGAGCCGCGGATGCGATCAATTGTTCCACGCCTGTCAGTTTGTCACGCAGGAAAAGATGGAGATTGCTGCCAAGACGCTCAAGCTCTATTTGAGCATTCTTCTCCTCCCAATAATGCGCGACAGCAAAGGCGCTTGCGGCAGACAGCGCGATGCCTGCCGCCCCAGCAGCCAGCAATCGCAGAAGCGGCGAGTTTGTGGCTGTTTGCCAAACATGCCAGGTATAGGCTCGAAGCTCTTTCGCTCGGATACGCCACTTGGTCATTGAGCGTTCCCCCCTCTTTGTTACTCACCACTTGAATTTTCTTGTGCTTCGTTGCGCGCGGCAGGCGCTGCGATGACTCCGAGGCGCAACAGCTTCGTCACTTGCGCCGCCGGAAGAGGCTGGCTGAAATAGAAACCTTGAATGCGCTGGCAGCCGGAACGGACGAGAAAATCAAGCTGGTCAGCAGTTTCAACGCCTTCGGCAACGACGTCGATGTCGAATTCACGGGCAAGGATAATCGTTGCGCGCACAATTGCCGCGCTCGCAGGATCGTTGGGCAAGCGGCTCACAAATTGCTGCGCGATCTTAATCCGGCTCACTCTGTGATGAAGCAGATATTCGAGAGAGGAGTAGCCCGTTCCAAAGTCGTCGATCGCGATACGCACGCCAAGCGCCTTGAGCCGGTTCACGACATCCCGGTGGCCGCGGGCGGCATCCATGAGAAGGGACTCAGTCAGTTCCATTTCGATCCGGCCGGGATCCAGCCCATCGGCTGTCAGCCCCAGCATGAAGTCACGCAGAAAATCGGAAGGAGAGCTGAGCTGAGCTGCTGAGAGGTTCACGCTTGTAACCTCCGGAGCGATCCCGGCACTGTTCCAGGCCCGGAGCTGGCGCCTGACCTCCGCGAGCACCCATTGACCGATTGGCGATATGAGCCCGGACTTTTCCGCAACGGATATGAAGCGCCCAGGAGTGAGCAGCCCGCTCACGGGATGGTTCCAGCGCAAAAGCGCTTCAACGCCGGTGATCCTTTGTGACGGCACCTCGACTTGCGGCTGGTAGTAAACTTCGAACTCGCTGCGCTGAAGAGCAGCTCTGAGCTCCTCCGTCATTGTCACACGCTCGCGCACGGCGTGATCGAGGGCCTCGGTGTGAAAGATGTGTTTGTTGCGCCCGCGCTCCTTTGCTTCATAAAGTGCAAGATCGGCTTCGCGCATCATCTCCTCGGGCCTGGTCAGTCCGCTCCGGTAGACGGATATCCCTGCGCTTGCCGTCACATGGATCTCGTTGCCGCCAACATCATGCGGCTCTTTTACGGAGCCCGTGAGCATCGCGGCAACCTCAGCCACTGCCTTCTGGTCCCCCAAATCTTTCAGGATCGCGATAAATTCGTCGCCGCCGACATGGGCAATCCGGTCTCCCTCGCGCAGGACTCCCCCCAGCCTTTTGGCCACGGCTTTGAGCACCTCATCGCCCGTCGAATGGCCCATGGTTTCATTGATGTCTCTGAAGTTGTCGAGGTCGAGGTAGAGAATCGTGAATGCATTGCCTTTCTCGCTCGCGGCGGCAAATGCCTCATGAAGCCATTCCATGAGGGCGATCCGGTTGGGAAGCCCGGTAAGATGGTCCGTGTAGGTGAGGCGCCTCGTTTCTGTCTCGGCAGTCTTTTGGCTGTGTATGTCGCTGATGAGCCCTTCCAAGGCGATGAGCTTGCCGTCGTTATCCCGGACAGGATGCATGCGGTTTTCAGCCCAGACAAACGTCCCATCCGGTGTGCGGATCTGGAGATCCTCGTTCCAGTCCGCCTTCCTGCCGGAAATGAGGCTGGCGATGCCCGCAGCTATCCGGGAGCGGCCCTCTGGATGGAACAGGTCAAGAAAACGGTCTGGGAACGATAAAAGCTCGCTTTGGCTGTAACCAAACCGGCCTATGTTGCGCGAGACATATGTCAGCCGGTGAGGGGCCTGCGGATCGATCCGGTAAAGAATGGTCGAGCTGCTTTCAACAATGCGGCTTGCATCGGCCATCTCGGCAAGATCACGTGCATGGGCAGCCGCCGCACCGATAAGCTCGGCGAGTATGCTCAGCGTATTGAGCTCAACTGCAGACCATGCGCGGTCTTTGCCCCCATTGCCAATGCCCGCAGCTCCCCACAATTGCGCACCCGCAAAAACGGGGACAAGAAGCAAAGATTGCATTCCGCAGGACTCAAAATAGCTGCGGGCTGGCTCGCAGATCTCAGCCGTGCTGATGAGCTGAACTTTACCCTCCGCAAGAAGCGAAGGCGCCGAAGCCTGGCCATCTTCTCTTTCGGGGAGAATAAGACGGAATGTGCTGCCCGCAGGCGCTACACCCGGAGCATGCCACATGTGGCGCGCAATTAGAGCGGAACTGTCAGTGCCTTCTCTTTCATATAAATGGGCAAAGACGGCCCCCATGGCCAGGCCGGTCAACTCCAGGACCTTGGCAATGGAGCGGTCAAGATCGAAAGACCGGAGAATCTCAGCCGCGCTTCGCGCAATAGCCTGCGAAAGACGACTGTTCGAAAGGAGCTCGTTTTCAAGCGTCTTTTGCCGCGCGATTTCGACTTGGAGTTTAGCGGACAGATCCCGTGCTATAATTTCGCGGCGCGCAAGCGCATGCATCCAGCGATTGGCGCGGATACCGATGAGGCAGAGGGCTGCGCCAAATAAAGCAATCAAAGCACCCATTGCTGCCGACGCAGGGTCGTTTCGAGCGAAGAATGCGAGGCCCACCGGCAGGGTGGCAGGCACGATGAATCCGAATAGAGCCGGGAGAAAAGCTGCATCGCTTGCCACCGCGCCAGCCGACATGCCGCCGGCAACAAAGGCAATAAGCGTGCTATGAATTGGGTCGCGGGCCGCGAGGACGGCCGCTGCAGCCACCCCCCAGAGGGTGCCTGTCGCGGCTGCCCCGGCAGCAAAGCGCCAGCCCCAAACCGCAGCCGTTTTTTCGTTCAGCATGCCGCGCGAGAAGCGGCGCCGGTTGAGGAGGCGCAAGAAAATTATGAAAAAGAATAGGCCGATCCATATCACATAGTGCGTTACCGGGAAGAGGCCGCGCAGCACAACCGCAACCAGGATCGCATTGACAAGGTTGAGAGTTTCGAACGGGGGCGTCTGGTAGAGCCAGCGGACCAGCTGCAAAAGGACCGCTTCTTCGAGCCTGGCCTTATCAGATTCGGGGGGCAGCTCAGACAAGGCTTTCCCGCTTTCGACCATCCAGGGCGTCTCCAGCTAATTGACTGAGCGGACTCTCCGGCACTTTGCGGTCTGGCGGGTGGCGGCTTTTCCCGCCCGCATGAGTCCCGGGGCTTGCTCCCGGCCATTTTCGCGGCCGGGCCGCTGCCTTTTCGCAGGCTTCGGCCCCTCTCCAATTTGTAGTGCCAGGAAAACTTCTTATAGGAGAATTTCTTATAGATGTGAGCATTATCCATATTTAATATTGATAATGCGTTTGTTAAAGAAAAATCGTGCCTTTATCCCGCGCTTCCCTTCGCGCGCCGCCGCCGGGAAAAAGGGTGTGATTCCCTGAGCGGCGGGCGGCAAACATCATTGCCGCCACATTCGCAACCCCCAGCCGTCCCCCCATGTTCAAAGGTGCCGAGGGAGAAAGAGCGGTTACCGGGGCGGCAGCTTCGAAAAATAAGCCGCGATGGCCTCCATTTCCGCTTCCGTGAGATGCCTGCTCATGTAGCGCATCTCTTTGTGCTGGCGCTTGCCGCTTTGGAATGCGTGCAATTGATTGAGAAGATAGAGCCGGTTCTGTCCGGCAAGGTTAGGCATCTCGTCAAATTTAGCGATTCCATCCGCGCCATGGCATGGGATGCAGCCTGAAACCGGCGTTGGATTTTCCTGAGCACAGGCAGAGCCTGCAAAGACGATGCTGGCGGCAAGGATAGCAAGCTTCATGTGACGCTGGACACCATGGCAAGATCCGATCCCTTCTCGGGGCGCGTTCCGCGCTTGTTCAATAGGCGAGGGCGGAGGATGCGGTAGAGCATAAGGATTAATCACTGTTTGCAGCAGAAAAACTTTTCGTTGATTCGATTTTGCCCGTTCCTGGCCCTTCTGTTGAGCTGCCTGGCTATGCCGATTTCTCCTTCCGGCATTGGCCCGCTGCCGGTCAGGCTGTGGCTGGCGAAACCAGTTTTGCAGCGTGACACCGCAAAATTCCACTGAAAGGATCAAGCCAAAGGCTTTCATCATCCGCTCTGAAGGGAGCAGCGCAAGAAGCGGCGGGAATGCGCCACATAACCTTAAGCCGGTTTGGCAAGCGCATCTGGTTAGAAGGCGGGTTCCAGCGCTTCTTTGCCAATCTCGCCCGCCAAGCGCTCGGCCACCTTATGAACGGCTGCCAAAACCGGTGCCGATAACGATGCTCCTAGCGCATAAGAGCGGCCTTCGATCGCATAAACGATACAACGCTTTGGCAGAACGCCCAGCGCGCGCGCGAGGCCAATTGCCTCGCCTGCGCCAAAGCCGTGGCTGGAAAGGCTAAACGCGATTTGCGGCAAGGGCTCTCTAGCAGCATCGAACCGGTGAATGGCGCCAGGCGCCGCACCGGAAGCACAGGCATCTATGAGAAAGGCCTCTCCGGCATCTTGCAGATAGCGCAGCACTTCTGCGCCATCGCCGCTAAGTTCCACAATCCCGGCGCCCCTTGGCAGCCTCTGCTGCAAGAGACGGGCGGCAAGCCTTCCGGCTCCGTCGTCGCCCCGGAGCGGATTCCCTATGCCGAGAATGATGCGCCGCGTTCTACGCTCCAGTCTAGCACCTGTCTATATCGAGCCGGAGGAAATGCGTCGCGCAGGAGATGCAAGGATCATAATTGCGCACGGTCTGCTCGCAGCGCCGGCGCAGCGCATCGTCTGGAAGATCGAGGAAGCCGCCGATGAAATCCTTAAGATCCTCTTCAATGCTCGCTTGATTTTGTGATGTTGGCGGCACAATGCGCGCACTGGCAATCGTGCCATCTTCCTCAAGATGGTAGCGGTGATAAAGAAGCCCGCGGGGCGCCTCGGTTGCAGCATAGCCTGTGGCCTCGCGGGGCTCGATGGCAACGGCTGGCCGCTCTGGCTCCTCGTACACGCTAATGATCCGGAGAGCTTCGTCACAAGCGTAGAGCACTTCGACCGCGCGAACGGTGATGCTGCGGTAGGGATTATTGCAGACTGGGCCTAATCCAGCTTCGCGCGCAGCTTCCTGGGCCAGTGGCGTCAGCCGGTCGAAGTTGAGGCTGTAGCGGGCAAGCGGGCCTGCAAGATAAGAGCCTGTGCCGCGCAAAGATGAATAGAGCGCTGTCGAGCGTTCAACATGCGATTCTACGAAATGATTTTCATATTCACAGGGCGCGATGCAAAGCCCGCGATTGGAGACAATCGCGCCATCGTTGAAAGGATATTCGGAAGCATGCCGCAAGGCGGCAAAAATATAATCACGCTCACGCTGTGGAAAATCAAAGCCTGACGTCCAGCGCACAGTCTCGAGCGCTGCCTCGCGCGCCCATTTGAGGCTCTCTGCCAGTCTCTCGAGCTCCTTGCGCCGCGGGACGCGGTAGAAGCCGCCAACCTTGACATTCACAGGATGAATCTCGCGCCCGCCGAGCAGGCTCATGATCTCGTTGCCGGCTCTCTTGAGCGCGAGGCCGCGGCGCACCGCTTCATTATGGTTGCGCGCCATTTCGATGGCGCTCCCGTAACCGAGGAAATCTGGCGCGTGCAGCATATAGATGTGCAAGCAATGGCTCTCAATCCATTCGCCGCAATAAAGAAGCCTCCGCAGATCGCGAAGCGGCCCCGTAACGGCAACACCGAGGGCATTTTCGAGCGCATGCACGGCGCTCATCTGATAGGCGACAGGGCAGATGCCGCAAATCCGCGCCACAATATCTGGCGTCTCTGTAAAAGCGCGGCCGCGCAGAAATGCTTCAAAGAAGCGGGGAGGCTCGAATATTCTAAGCTCGGCTGACAGCACGGATTCTCCGCGAATGACAACCTTGAGCGCGCCCTCGCCCTCGACACGTGAAAGATAATCGACCTTGATGGTTCTATCCGCCATGCCGCCCGCTTTCGTTGTAGAATGCTTCGGCGCAGGCGTTGAAACTCCGGTAAGCCCGCTGCAAAGCGCGTCCGTCCATGCCAAGCTTGCCAAGCCATTGGCTCAGCGATGGTGCGTTCGGCGTTTCCATCGGCCCAAAACAGCCGTAACATCCGCGGTTATAAGACGGGCACAGCGCCCCGCATCCGGCGTGAGTGACAGGGCCAAGGCAGGGCGTGCCATGAGCGGCCATGACGCAGACATTGCCTTTCATCTTGCATTCGATGCAGACGCTGTGCGGCGGTGTGACTGGCTTGCGGCCGGCAAGAAAGGCCGAAATCACCTCAAGGAGCTGGCGTTTGCTGATGGGGCAGCCGCGCAGCTCGAAGTCAACCGGGACGTGAGAGGCGATAGGGTCCGATGCGGCAAGCGTTTGAATGAAATCGGGGCGTGCATAGACATAAGACGCATAGTCTTGCACAGAGGCAAAGTTGCGCAGCGCCTGAATCCCCCCGGCCGTGGCACAGGCCCCAATCGTGACAAGCCGCAAAGAGCGCTGGCGGACGTCGCGGATCCGCGCGGCATCATGAGCCGTTGTGATCGAGCCCTCTACCAGCGAAAGATCATAGATGCCTTCGATGGCGCCATCCGCAGCCTCTGGGAAATAGGCAACATCCAAGGCATCAGCGACGGCGAGGAGTTCGTCCTCGCAGTCGAGAAGGCTGAGCTGGCAGCCGTCGCAAGATGCGAATTTCCATACTGCAAGCCGGGGTTTGCGCTTGTCTGCAGCCATCTCAGAGCTCCTTTATGGCGAGCAGGCTGCGCAGACTGTCGAACCTGAACACCGGGCCGTCACGGCACACGAGCACAGGCCCAAACTGGCAGCGGCCGCAGAGACCGGCCGCGCATTTCATATTGCGCTCCATAGAAAGATAAATGGCTTGAGCGGATACGCCAGCGCTGCGCAAGGCCGTGATGGCGAAGCGCATCATGACCTCAGGCCCGCAAACCAGCGCGATCGCCCTTTTGGGATCGAAACCGGCGCGCGGGATCAAAGTTGTGACGGCGCCGGCATGGCCGTTCCAGCTGCTTCGCGCATGGTCCACGGTGACAACGGCATCTATGATCTGCTCCCGCGCCCATGTGTCGAGCTCGTGCCGGAAAAGTATATCCTCGGGGCTGCGGGCGCCGTAAAGGAGAACAGCCTTGCCGAAGCAGCTGCGCCGGCAAAGAAGGTGATAGAGAGCTGGCCGCAAAGGCGCAAGGCCAAGCCCTCCAGCGACGATCACCACATCATGCCCTTCGGCCTCAGCCATAGGCCAGCCCATCCCAAAGGGCCCGCGCACACCCAAAATATCACCGCTTTCGAGTCCGGCAAGCGCGGCAGAGACGGGTCCAACGGCGCGGATCGTATGGACAATACAGCTTGCATCTGAGGCATCGCCGCTCATGCTGACTGGAATTTCGCCCACTCCGAAAACAGAGAGCATGTTGAACTGGCCGGGCGCAAAGCTCATTCCAGCGCCGCCGTCCTCCTCGATCTCAAGCGTCCATACTTTTGGGCCTTCCGGAAAGCGGCGCCGCACGCGTGCGATGCGCGGCACCATTGGACTGGGCCATGCGGCCGCATCATCAGGCATGGGCGCCATAGACATCGAGGATCTGCAAGCGGGTTGCCTGGAGACGCTCAATTAGGACCGGCATAAACCGCTTCATCATGTCATAGCCAAGATCGTGGTCGGCTTCGCATTTTTGACGAAGGCAGAAGGCGTTCATCGCTATCGCCCGCACCGTTTCAAGCGCCTTGGCCTCATAGGTCCACCGGTAAGGCGGAATGAGCCAGGAGACACCCACGATCTCACCCGGCCCAAGTGTCTGAAAGATCACCGCTCCACGGCCTGGATCCTGGAGTTGAAGCGCAACGCGCCCTTCGCGGAGGAGGTAGAATTCATTGGCCGGCTCGCCTTCGTGAAAGAGATACTGACCGGCTTCAAAGCGCGCATTCTTAGCGCAGCCGCAAATCAGCTGGCAAAATTCCCCAGGCAGACCCGCGAAGAAAGGGTGCTCCTTAATGATACGCTCAAGGCCCTCCATGGTCATCCACCTTAATACGCTCGCTATCCCGGATGGCGGCCGCTTCCTCCGTAATGTCGATGCCAACCGGGCACCAGGTAATGCAGCGGCCGCAGCCCACGCAGCCAGAGGTGCCAAATTGATCATACCATGTTGCAAGCTTATGGGTCATCCATTGACGGTAGCGTGACTTCGCGCTGGAGCGGACGCTGCCCCCATGAATATAAGAGAAATCCATTGTGAAGCATGAGTCCCAGCGCCGCGCGCGCGATGCCTCCCCTCCTTCAAGGCTGCTCGAATCCTCGACGGTTGTGCAAAAGCAGGTTGGGCACACCATCGTGCAGTTTGCGCAAGTCAAACACCGGCTGGCGGCTTGATCCCACCGGGGATGCTCAAGATTCCGCATAAGGAGATCCGGAAGGCCGTCCGCCTGCATCACCCTTCCCATGCTGGCTGCCGTATGCGCGATAATATCTTGCGCAGCGGAGAGCTCTGCCTGGGATGCAGGCCGGCTCGGCAGCCCGGCGAGCACCGCCTGCCCCTCTCCAGTCCCTGTTTCGACAACGAAGAGGCTCTGGCCCTCTACAAGAATTTCGGTCAACGCAAGATCGAAGCCGCCCGTCACTTCCGGCCCCGTGTTCATCGAAACGCAAAAGCAGGTTCCGCCTGCTGTTCCGCAGTTGACAGCAACGATGAAAGCTCCTTCCCGCCGCGCCCGGTAATGCGGATCACCATAGGCCCCCCCGAGAAAGACCCGGTCCTGAATGGCAATGGCATGAAGCTCGCAAGCGCGGACGCCAATAAAAGCATACCGCTCGGCTTCAACCAGCTCCGGCACGATCTGCACACGGCCTTGGCCGCTCTCCATCCGCCATAGGCGCTGCACCGGGGGGTGGAGATACTTCTTCCATGAATGAGGCCCGGGAGCATAGCCAAAGAGCGCGTTATCCGCGCGCCGCTTCAGGCGGTAGCGCCCGGCATCCTGCTCATCGGTCCAGCCGCGCGGCAGTTCTTCAATTGAGCCAATGTCACTGTAAATGATCGCCTGGTCCCTGACGGAAGGCCCCACAACGCGATAGCCGCGCTGCCGAAGCGCATCGATCAATGCCTGCAGCCCTTCCGGTGTGATTGTGGCTGGCTGTCCCATAGTCATGGAGCGGTCCCGTTAAGGCTCGCAGAGGCTGCCGCATGGCCTCCGTTCCTGCGACAGTATAAACGCTAACAGCGCTCACGTCTGGCCCTTAGGATCTTTTGTCACGCGGTGTTTATAGCAAACGCCCGTGCCAAGCCCCAGCGCGGGGTTTTCTTTCTGGAATAACTTCAATGGGATGCCTCATCGCTGCGGGCAAAAGAATGATCTTTCTGCAAAAAGAGAAGCGGAGGGACGGACATTTTCGGCTTATTCTTGCGCGATATTGCGCGTTGCGCAGGAGGTCTCTTGAGGAATGAGCGTTGCGGCCGCGGCAGCGCCGCATGGTTTCAGAATTCGCAGGCGCTTTCGATAGCTTTGACCATTGCTTTGACGGCAGCGCCCTTTTTGAGCCCGCCCTCGCGCACCAAGGTCCGCCATGTGAAAAAGCTGAGGGCGAGCCGCAGAATCGCACGCTGCTTCATGTTCAATTTTGTGCCGAGCACCTCCTGATAGGCAGCCATATACGGCCCAAACCGCAGCTTGGTTATTTCTTTTGTAAGCGGATGATATTCGGCGTCACGCAGGACGCATGCCGCAAGGCTGGCATTGCGTTCGTACCAGCCATAGAGCGCAAGAAGGCCAGCCCGGAGCTGCTCGCTCCGGTCCTCGATGCTCCGCAACGCCTCAGCCTCCGGCAGAGGATCGCGCTCAAGCACTAGCCCTGAGCAAGCCAGATGAAGGCTCCGCTCGTCTGGAAAATGCGCATAAAGCGTGTGCCGCTGAACGCCGGCCCGTTTAGCCACCATGCTGACCGTCGTAAGCCCTGGGCCAACGCTGCTGTGCATTTCCACCGCAGCCTCGACAATGCGCTGCCGTGTTTCTGCCTGCCGCTCTGCGCGCCGTTTAAGAGTGTATGTCCGGGTCATTCTTATTTCGATGCACGTATATGTACAGTCATATTGACTTGGCCGTTAATTTTCATTACACATGAATGTATCATCAAACAGGGCAGAGGTCCACCGCGCCCGGGCCGGTGACGTCCGCCGCAATCTTTGCGAGGAGGGGTCATGGAGACCAGAATTCACGAGATCGCGGACAGCATCTACCGGCTTTCGACCTTTGTCCCGGGAATTGCCGCCCCGGCCGGCTTCACCTTCAATCAGTTTCTCATTCAGGCAGAGGAGCCGCTCCTCTTCCACACCGGCTTGCGGAAGATGTTCCCGCTCGTCCAGGATGCCGTGAGCCGCATCATTCCGCCAGGACGCCTGCGCTGGGTTGCCTTTGGCCATTTCGAGGCTGATGAGTGCGGCTCGATGAACGAATGGCTTGCGGCTGCGCCAGGGGCGGAAGCCGCGCATGGCCGCACCGGCTGCATGGTGTCGATTAACGATGTGGCGGACCGCGCCCCTCGCGCGCTCATGGATGGGGAAACAATCGAATTAGGCCGAGGAAAGAGAGTCCGTTACCTTGACACGCCGCATACCCCGCACGGCTGGGACGCTGGGGTCATTTATGAAGAATCGACTGGAACGCTGATGTGCGGCGACCTCTTCACCCAGCTTGGAAACGGTCCGGCATTGACGGAGAGCGACATCGTCGGGCCTGCGATCATGGCCGAGGACTTGTTCAACTACTCTTCTCTGAATCCAAATATGGGAGGCACAATCCGAGCCCTCGCCAAGCTGTCGCCCCGCACGCTGGCATTGATGCACGGCCCTTCCTTTACTGGCGATGGGAAGTCTGCGCTCTGCGCGCTGGCGGATGAATACGACCGCCGCGCGTCCAGCCGCTGGCTCGCGGCTGGCAAGACCAAGGCCGGTTAAATCAATCCGGTTTATTTTCCGTCCACGCCGGCCTCAACATTTCTTTGCTGGGCGATGCCCTTGGGGCGCTGCGCCAGGAGTTTCTCCCATTTGCCTATCGCTGCGCGATCGAGGTTCCGGAAATGGCTGCGGTTCCGTAGCATTGCTGAGTCAGATGCGTTGTCACGGTTTGCCGCTTTTCATTTTGGAATCTGAAGGAAACCATACAGTGGCCCAAGCTTGGCTCATGTTCGTACCGCCTTGCGCAACCATGGCGCAACCTTGCTCTTGTGGCGAGGATTTCCGCTTCCGGTCCGGCATTTTCACTTGATCGCACTGCGCTCAGATCTCCCTCTTGCTCGACCGATGACGCAGGCAAACAATAATCTTAGCGCCGGTGCCAGCCATGGCGCCACCCTCCTCGATGCCAGCCATGGCGCCATCCTCTATGCCACCCCCGATGCCACCCGCGATGCCACCCCCAGCTTCGGTGCCAGCCACGATGCCATCCCCACCCGCCATAGTAAGGCTGCCTCCATCCGTAATAGCCGTAATAACCTGGCCTCCAGCCATAATAGCCGCGCCAGCCGCACCTTGGATACCATCCCCAGCCATGCCAGCCATAGCGCCAGCAGCCTGCCTTTTCGATGGGGCTGAGCGCGTCAGCGAAGTGTTTCAGTCCAGGATTGCCAATCATCGCTTCGGCCTTGCCCGAATTGAGGGCCAGTGATCCAAAGGCAAGGCCCGCAGCGAGGGGGAGCACGAAGATCCGGCGCATGGCAACCTCCATCTCAATGCAATTCATCATAAGTGGCCGCTCGCCCTCGAGGGGCTCCAGGCTTGGGTCCGGGAAGGGCGCAAACAACTTAGATAATATCCAGTTAGAGCCTGCTGTGCTGAACCGCGTATGAATAGAGGCGTATGACCGCCCGCTGGAACTCTTGCGCTCCTTGACCGGTGAGAGGCGTTTCCAATCGTTCGGCAGGGTTCGCGTGAACGGTTCGGGTGATTTGCGGGGCAGGATTGCCGGCCGCTGATGGGCATGGAGGATTTTCCTGCTAAGGGTGCCAGGCTGAAATGGCTTGGGTGTTTGATATAAATTTCAGTGAAAACAGCAGGTTATGGCGGAAGGGGTGGGATTCGAACCCACGGCGGGCTTGCACCCGCGGCGGTTTTCAAGACCGCTGCCTTAAACCACTCGGCCACCCTTCCATAGCTTCAAAAGCGCGAATTCGCCGCGCAGCAGATCGTTTCTTGGCTCTTTGCGGTCAAGCGGTCCAGCCAAAGTTAACTTGCTCAGGCCTTTCTTGCGATTCTATCCCAAAGCAGCCCGCTGCCAAAATCGATCACTAAATAGCGTTCCGCGCGGGAGATTTCACCTGTCTTGTCTTTGCAAGCTTTCTTCGGGGGCCGGGAGAGCCGCTGCACGGCCTGGGGCGAGTAAATCACATCACCCCATCCAAACAAAGACGAGCGGCGGCCGCCCGGCCTTGCGAGATCCCTATATGGTTGAGCCGCCTGGCACCCACGTATGAGCGCCGCTCCAAGACGGCCGGTTTTGAAACTCTTGCCCCATTGCGGGGTTTCCGGCAAGGTCAAAGCCTTTGGCCGGAAGGGAGCATCAGAGGTGAAAATCTCGCGTCTTGCGGCTTTGGGCATAGCTGCGCTCGCCTTGGCCAGCGCGGGAACGGTTATTTGGCAAAAGGCCTTCCGCCGTGAGCCGGCCGGGGATGGCGTCCCGAGCTCCGCTGCACCCGCCCAGGGCGGGCCTTGGACAGGCGCGCTCGGGCGCGAGGCAGTGGAACGCGCCCTTGCAAGGAAGCTTGAAACCGCCCCAGAATATGCCCCCTTCATTGAACGCCTGAAGACGGTCTTTCCATCGGATTATGAGGCTTTTCTTGCAAGCCTAGGCCAGCGCTCCGCCGATGACGGAGATATTGGCAGCGCCGATTTCGTCATGGCTGAGGCCATGCGCGCCTTGCGTCTCTCCCGCGGTGCGCTTGCGGCCAAAGCGGGAAAGGATGCGCTGGAGCATGTTTTCGATCTGCAGCTTGCGATGCTGCAGGCGCTTGGCGCAGAGGATCCGAATCTTTGCGTCAACTTTCTTTACGGCGGCGGCAGCACGGAGCTTCTTGCGTTCTCAGCCGCAAACCGCGGCCTTGTCACGGCTCAAGCCCTTGCGGCGGCCGATGCCATCTCCGACGGCCAAGTGAAGAAAATGGAACGGGAGCCGCCAACGGAGGAGGACTTCGCTTTTCTTGAAAAGGTTTTGCGTGCCAAGGGGCTCGATAAGACGGAAATTGAGGCGCTTCTCGATGGCAGGATCCAAAGCCCCGCTGCTGCTGCAGAGAGAATGTGCCGCGCAGGCCAGATTTATCTCGAAACGATCGCGGCGATGCCGGAAGATAGCCGGCTGAGAATATACAGTCTTGCGATTGAACTCATGGCGCGCTCGTGACCTTGCCTGCGCGCGGGCGGGGCAGGGGCGCAGCCTCCCCTCGAGGTTCCCAGCCAGCCGCAGAGGCCGAGGCGGAATGCGTCAGGGGAGGACCCGGGCCTATTTCACGACCAGCACTGGGCAAGGCGCGAGCTGCACGATGCGGTCGGCGCGGCTTCCAACGAAACGCTCGTACAGAGCCGAATGGCCTCTTGCCCCAATAACCAGCAAGTCCACATTGAGCTCGGCTGCGAGATCGACGATGCGCTGCACGGGATGCCCCATCACGACATGGGTTTGAAGAGCAATGCCGCTCTCCTCCGCCATTGCCCGGGCGCGCTGCAGCACGGTGCGGAAGCGCCTTGCGGCGCTCCCCGTTTCTTCCCGGATTTCTTCAATGAACTCCGGCACATATTCAATTTCTTCGACCGAGATCATATGAAGCTCGGAATTGTTTTGCCGTGCTATTGCGAGCGCCAGAGCGAGAGCTTTGAACGCCGAGTCCGATCCATCGTTGGCGTGCAGGATTTTTGCGAACACGGATTTACCCCCTTACTCAGCCTTGCCGGAAGCGCTGCTCGCGGCTTTGACGTCTCCCTTTCCAGGCACAGCCGCTTCGGATTCCAGTGCAGACAGGAGATGGCGGGGAAGAAAGAATGTGTTGGCGATGATCGTCGGAATAATCGCTGTTCCGATGATGGAGGCAACCAATATCGAGTATTGGCTGCGGTCGATGATGCCATTCGACAGACCGAAGAGGGATGCGATCGTTCCAAATGTCAGCCCGGTGGACATGATCAGCGTGGTGTATATGGCATCCTTGTGACGCTGGCCGAAATATCTTGCGACGGGGTAGACGCTCACGATCTTTGTGGATGCTTCAACGAAAAGAAAGATCAAAAATCCGGCCGGGGCAGCGATGATCGCCGGGATAGAGACGAGATAGCCTGCCCGGGTGAAATAGAATGGCGTCAGCAAGCCCATGGTCAGCGTGCGCAGGCGCCTGATGAGAAAATGATCCCGGCCCACCGAGCCGGCGAGAGCCATGCCGATGAGATAGGCCGGGAGAACCGCTTCGCTCCCGGCCCATGCCGCAAGCGCGCCCGTGCTGAGCAAGCAGAAGATCAAGAACTTCGCTTCAAATTCCGAGGGCTTGCCGCCGCAGAACCGGAAGATAAAAGGCGTGATCCAGGGCAAGGCGAGGATGAGCGGGAGGCTCACGCCAAGAAAGATCATTGTCTTGAGCGTGAATGGCGCGAAGATCAGGCCAAGCCCCACGACCGTTCCCAGATCGGTGACGAAGCAGGCGGCGAGGATCACCTTGCCAAAATGGGTTTTGTTGAACCCATATTCCATCATGACGGTGTAAACGACCGCGACCGAAGTTGCCGCAAGCGCCAGCCCCGCAAGCAGGCTCGGCCGCGCTTCCCACCCAAGCAGAACGTTTGCCGCGGCGGCGCAGCCAAGGAAGGGCAAAAGAAAGCTTGCGATACCGATCGCGACCGCTTCTTTCCATTTCAGCTTGAAGACATCAGGATCGAGCTCGGCTCCCGCCAAAAAGGTGAGCAGGATCGCGCCAAGGCCGGAGAGCGTTCTCACCCATGGCTCGTCGGTGCCAAGAAAGGCAGAGCCCAGAGTTGCTCCAAGGATCAGCTGCGCAAGCGCGCCAGTGATGATCTCCGCAAGCGCAACCGAGATACGGAAGGAAATCGCGATAAGGCTCGCAATGAGAGCGAGGCCAAACCACAGCGCGGCTAGCGCCCAGACAGCGGTCATGCGTGATCCTCGGAGGCTTGAACGTCAGGAAAACGGCGAAGAAAGCCTGCATCCGGCGGCAGAGAAGCTGCCAGGCAACGGCTTGTGGCAGGATGGAAAAAGCCCAAGTGAGCAGGGAA
>DASRYK010000052.1:0-17330 GCA_035687205.1 Methylocella sp.
ATGGCGAAGGCGACTGGAACGACTCACTGCAGCCTGTTGATCCGCATATGCGGGACTGGATGGTGAGCAGCTGGACCGTTGCGCTGCTTTATCAGCAGATCCACCGTTATGCGGAGGTGCTGCGCCGCGCTGGCAGGGAGGGCGAGGCAGGCGGCTTAGCCAGTCTCGCAAGAGAAATCAGCGCTGATTTCAACAGGTTTCTCATCCGCGATGAAACGGTTGCGGGCTATGCGCTCTTCAGCCCGGACAAGGAATGGCCGGAGCTGCTGCTGCACCCCACAGATACGCGCACGGGCCTTAAGTATTCGCTCTTGCCGATGACGCGGGGGATCATCAGCGGGCTCTTCACGCCGCAGCAGGCAGCGCATCATTTGCGGATCATCCGTGACGAGCTCATCTTGCCTGGTGGCGCGCATCTGATCGACCGGCCTGTTGCCTATCGCGGGGGGCCGCAGACCGTTTTCCGCCGGGCCGAGTCGGCTGCTTTCTTCGGCCGGGAGATTGGTCTCATGTATGTTCATGCGCATCTGCGCTATGCGGAAGCGATGGCGGTTCTGCGCGATGCTGATGCTCTTTGGGACGCGCTCTTGCTCGCAAGCCCGGTTACCGTGACGGAGCGCCTTCCGCAGGCCGCGCCCCGGCAGCGCAATGCCTATTTCAGCAGCAGTGACGCCGCCTTTCCGGACCGTTATGCAGCAAGCGCAGAATGGCATCGGGCAAAGGCAGGCGCGGTTTTGCTTGAAGGCGGCTGGCGGATCTATTCGAGCGGTCCTGGCATCTATTTGAACTTGCTCGTCTGCCACGTCCTAGGCCACCAGAGGAAATGGGGCAGGCGTATGAAGCGCCCTTTGCTGCCGGAAGCATTTCAGGGACTTGCGGCCGAGTGGCTGGTGGGGAGCTGATGCGCCGCTGTTTCGTTGCGTGTCGGCCTTGGCTGCCTGCGCTAGATCAATGCCGCTCAGGAACGCCGCCTGTTAATCACGCCGCGGGCAGGCGGCGGCAAAAGCCGCAGAATACCCGGCGATGCAGCATTGGACCGAGACGATGATCAAGAACTGGCCTGGCATGACCGCGGAGATGTCGGCGGCGGTCAAGGAATTGCGCGGCGGAATCCCCAATGTGATGAAGGAATTCTCAGCATTGGCACGGGCCGCGGCCGAGCCCAAGGCCCTCGACACCAAGACAAAGGAGCTGATCGCCCTTGCGATAGCTGTCGCGATCCGATGCGAGTCTTGCATTGCCTTTCATGCCCAGTCCGCAGTCAGGCAAGGCGCAACCCGCGAGGAGGTCATGGAAACGATGGGGATGGCGATTTATATGGGAGCCGGGCCCGCCGTGATGTATGCCGCGCAAGCGATTGAAGCTTACGGGCAGTTCAAGGACCAGGCGGCCGTAAGCGGCACTTGAAAACCGCGAAGAGCCGCGCGGGCTTCTATGTCAGGCAAAGCAGAGGCGGGTCTGTGCTTGAGCTGCAAATCTCGCGGTGGAAGCTCTGAAGCCGCTGGAGCGAAGAGGCCTTTCCTTTCCTGAGCGCGATACGCAAGAGGGTCTGATGACGCACAAGGGCCAAATCACCAAAGAGGATTGGCAAAAACTCCCCCCAAGTTTCAGGCGCGTCCGCCTGGAGCTTGCACGCGAAAAGGGCCACCCCGAAGGAGACAGGCGCTCGGGCTACACTCTGGTCGTGCCTCTTGATGCCGATGGCAAGATCGACGCGGCGCTATGGCAGAAATATCATGAATTCTGCCGGGTCGTCCGGTTCCGCAGGGACGCTGCCGACGAGATTGGCCATCTCGTGCGAAAGCCAGGCGGGGCCTGGGCATTCCGTTACGACATCAAGGGGGAGGATGAAGAGGAGACAGGCTATCATTTCAGCTCGGAGCGTTTCGCGCCAGGGGAGTATGTTTCAGTGCGCGAGGCGGACGGCCTTCACCCTTTCCGGGTCATCTCGGTTGAGCCGGTTTGATCGAGCCAGCAGCGTGAAGCGGCGCTGGATGCAATGAGCAGCCGCTGCGTCACGGGGTTGAGATAGATCAACCCGAAGGCCCGGTAGGATGGCAGAGTGACGCCGCCGCGGATGTCAATCACTGGGGGTGAGCTTTGCAACATTGATGGTTTGTTGCGCTGCCGGCAAGGGCCATGATAAGCGGCTTGAGATTGCCGCAAGCCTTGCCGGAAGATTCGATGCGCGGGTGATTGGGATTGCCGCGCGGGCCGAATTTGTTCCGCTTTATTACGACGGCAGGAGTTATTCCGCCGGGGCAGTCGAGGCCGGAGAGCGGGCCGCCATCGAAAGTCATCTGCGGGATGCAGAAGAGCGCTTCTGCGCTGCACTCCATGGCATTGCGCGGAAGGTCGATTGGAGGTCGGCGGCCGAGTCCCCGCTTTCTTTCATTGCCCGCAAATGCCGCGCAGCGGATTTTCTCATTGCCGGCAATAATTTCGATGATCCTTTGCTTGATCCCTGCGATCTTATCATGCTGGCGGGCCGCCCCATATTGATGATCCCTGATGCCGTCAGGGAGCTGAAAGCGGAGCAAATTCTGATCGCATGGAAAGACACGCGCGAGGCCCGCCGCGCGATCTTTGATGCCCTGCCTTTGTTGCGCCTCTGCAAGAAGGCCGTGGTTGCAGAGGCCGATGAGCCGCACGATCCCAAATACTCCGGCTGCCGGATGGAGGATGTTGTAGGGTGAGCTCGATTGTTACGGTGTGAACGCCGCTGCCTGCAGCGCGCCCCTTATCACAGAGACCGCGGCTCAGCTTTCCTCACTCGCTTCGGAAGAAGGGGCAAATCTTATTGTTGCAGGCGCTTATGGCCGGAAAAAACTCCGCGAATGGGTTTTTGGCGGGGTGACGCGCGAGCTGCTGCGGCAAACCTCGCGCGGTAAACCCTTTCCGCATTGACCGTGCAGCGGGCAATTCAATAATTTGGGCCGCGTTCCGGCCAGCGCGTTATAGTCTCTTGTTGTGGCAATGCGAGGCGGCGATGCTTGGCATGGTTTTGCGTAAGGCTGGCACACCTCTGGTCATGGAGGAGCTTCCAGATCCCGTTCCTGGCCCGGGGGAGATCCGCATCCGGGTGGAAGCCTGCGGCGTGTGCCGGACCGATCTCCATGTTGTCGATGGCGAATTGCCAGACCCGAAGCTCCCGATCATTCCAGGCCACGAGATCGTCGGGCGGGTCGATGCATTGGGTCCCAATGTCTCAGGGCTTTCGCTTGGGGCGCGGGTTGGGATTCCCTGGCTTGGCTGGACCTGTGGCGTTTGCCCCTATTGCGCGAGCGGCCGGGAGAATCTCTGTGACCGGCCGCTTTTCACGGGCTATACGCGCAATGGCGGCTATGCGACCCATGCCGTCGCCGATGCGCGATATGCCTTTCCGATGACCGAGCTAGCGAGCGCGCCGTCGCTTGCCCCGCTGCTTTGCGCTGGGCTCATCGGCTGGCGGACGCTACGCTTTGCGGGCGAGGCTAAGACGCTCGGCCTTTACGGCTTTGGAGCCGCAGCGCATATCGTTGCGCAGGCCGCGCGCAAGCAAGGGCGGCGGATTTTTGCCTTCACCCGTCCGGGCGATGAAGCCTCCCAGGCCTTTGCCATGCGGCTAGGCGCTGATTGGGCCGGAGATTCAAATACGGCGCCGCCAGAGCTTCTTGATGCTGCGATCATCTATGCGCCCGTGGGCGCACTTGTTCCCGCAGCACTCGCGGCCGTGCGGAAGGGCGGCACCGTCGTTTGCGGCGGGATTCATATGAGCGATATCCCATCCTTTCCATACCGCCTGCTCTGGCAAGAGCGTAAGATCATCTCGGTTGCGAATCTCACCCGGCAGGATGGAATCGAGTTCCTCACCTTTGCCGCAGAGGCTGGGATCGAAACCAGCACCAAGCTCTATCCGCTCGATCAAGCAAACACTGCATTAGCGGATCTGCGCTCAGGCAAGCTTGAGGGCGCAGCCGTATTGATCCCTCCCGCGGGGTGATTTTGGAACGAACTTGAAGTCAAGCAAGCACCTTTTCGCGCGCGTCCCGCACGAGTTCTTCGAGAGGGGCGGAGGCGTCGAGGCGCAGCCATCCGACCATTCCGGGCTCCAGCTTGGCCTGTTCCGAAAGAACTTCGACAGTTGCATCGGAAGCATCGCCCTCCCGCGCCGCCACCCTTTGGGTGAGCGTTTGAAACGGCGCATCGAGCCAAAGGCCTGTAAAATGCGCTTTGCAGCGGCTGGCTGTCTGCTGGACGGCAAGCCGCTCGGCGTGGCGCAGATGCACGGCGTCCACGACGGCGCTTTGCCCCGCTTCAAGCGCAGTGGAAGCCAAAGAGCGCAGCCATTCATAGGTCTTTGCGTTCATCTCCGGCGTATAGGCGCTGCCCGGGAGGCGTTCGGATTCCTGAGCGCCGCAAAGCCGCTTGCGCTCAATATCGCTGCGCAGATGGACGGCGCCCGGCGCCCGCCCAACCAATGGGGCAAGCTCTGCGGCAAGGGTGCTCTTGCCGCTTCCCGATAGGCCGCCGATGGCCACAAGATTGAGCCTTGCTGGGCTAAGCAGGGCCAGTGCAGCCGTGAAGTGGCGGCGGGCTTCCCGCTCCCGCTCCTCGCTGCTCCCCGGCTGAAGAATGGCTACTTTGGCGCGAATTGCGGCACGCAATGAAAGATAAAGCGGCATCAGCGCAAGCCCCTTGAGCTGCGCCTCAATGTCATCGCAAATCCATAAATAGCGGTTGAAGACCGCATTCGCGTGACGAGGCAGGCCTCGCGTCCAAAGATCCATCAGCAGAAAAGCAAGGTCGTAGAGCACATCGCAGGTTGCGATTGAATCGTCGAATTCGATCGCGTCGAAGAGGACCGGCTCGCCGCCGATTAAGGCGATGTTGCGCAAATGCAGATCGCCATGACAGCGGCGGACTTGGCCTTGCTGCTCACGCTCGGACAGCAACGGCCCTCCTAGCGCCAGCGCCTGCTCCATGGCCTGCCGGAGCAGCAAGGCGGTGTTTGGCGCAAAGACGCTGGGGGCCGTGGCAAAGGCTTCGAGCGTCTCGCTGAGCAAGTGTTCCAAGGCTTGACGCGCATTCGAGCCGGTAATGATCGGCGCGCGGCGGTGCGAACCGGCAATGGCGCTTGCAAGCCTGCCTGTGATTTCAAGGCTTAGTTCGTTCCGCTCGGCGAGGCGGTCAAGCGTGCGGTTTTCGTCGAAACGGCGCATGCGCAATGCCCATTCGACGATCTCGCCGCTGCCGCCAAGATGGAAGCGGCCGTCCTTGCAGGTGATGGGAACCGCGCCGAGGTAAAGGCCGGGAGCGTTCGGCTTGTTGACGGCAATCTCGCGCTCGCAAGCCGCCCGGCGTTTCTCCAAGGTGGAAAAATCCATGAAGGGATAACGGACCGCCCGCTTGACCTTATAGACATTTTCTCCCGCGAGAAAAACCGCCGCGCCATGCGTGTCGATACGCTTCACCGGCTCGCTGAGGCCGTGCGTAGCAGGGTCGGCGAGAAACGCAAATATGCCACTCTGGCCGGCGCAGCCGCTTCCGTTCATGCCGCCCCAAGCCTCGCGTGAATCATGAGACATCACAAGGCGGCGCCTCAATACGGCCCGGCCGCTTGGCTAGGCTCATTGCTCAGCCGCATTACGGGTGCTGACGGGAGCGTGCCAGATTCGGCGTTTGGGCGCTGTCCCGCCGCAGTGCAAGCAATCTTGTGCAGGGCGTTTACGCTGCCGTGCCTTTCATCACTTCCTTGATCGCCGCAGCATGCAGCTCATCCATTTTCTTGCGGATTTCCTGGTCTGTGATGGCGATGGATGCGGCGTCGAAATCGCTGCGTATGGCCATGAGGATTGCAGCCGTGCTATCCTTTTGGACTTCTGCGGCGACGAGCTTCTTAGCATAGTCCTCGGCCGCCGCTCCCGTCTTGCCAAGTTTTTCTGCGGCCCAAAGGCCAAGCCATTTGTCGCGGCGCGCTCTCGCCTTGAAACGCAGCTCCTCATCATGGGCATGTTTCTCTTCGAATGCATGCTCGCGCTCGTCGAAAGTCGTCATGAAAATCCCCATGAAACCGTTGCGGAACCGCGCCCGGGCGGCGGCACGAATAATAGCAAATTTCCACGAAAACGCCACGTTTGACAAAGCAACGTCAAAGCTCGAATTCTTTCTGTATCCCGTGGCGAATCTCTGCTAAATAGAGGCGTTTATCTCTACTCGGAGGGGCCCCGGCAACATATATCGTAATCTGCCTGCCTGGCGTAGAGTTAGCATGGCATTGTGCGGCAGCCTGCATTCAGTTAGGTTGAATCCGTCCAGCTCGCTTCAGAACGGGAAACGCTGGATCCCCTCGATACCGCGGCCACAGGAAGCGCAGAGCCTACGCCTTTCCCCTTGGCGCCTGGGGCGTCTGAATGCGGGAGTTAGGACGTTCAAAGGAGCCACGGCCACCTATGGATCATCTCAAGCCACGGTTAATCCCAATGAATCGCCGCCGGCGCATTTATGAAGGCAAGGCTAAGGTCCTCTACGAGGGTCCGGAACCGGGCACGCTCATCCAGCATTTCAAGGACGACGCGACGGCGTTCAATGCCAAGAAGCATGAGATCATCGACGGGAAAGGGGTGCTGAACAACAGGATCTCGGAGTTCATCTTCCAAAATCTGAACGACATTGGTGTTCCGACCCATTTCATCCGCCGCCTCAATATGCGCGAGCAGCTCATCCGGGAAGTCGAAATCATTCCGCTTGAGATTGTTGTCCGCAACGTCGCAGCTGGCTCGCTTGCAACCCGCCTCGGAATCGAGGAGGGCACGCAGCTGCCGCGCTCCATCATCGAGTTCTACTACAAGAACGACGCGCTCAACGACCCCATGGTCTCGGAGGAGCATATCACAGCCTTTGGCTGGGCGAGCCCGCAAGAGATCGACGACATCATGTCGCTGGCGATACGGGTCAATGATTTCCTCTCGGGCCTTTTTCTCGGCGTCGGCATCAGGCTTGTTGACTTCAAAATGGAATGCGGAAGGCTCTGGGAGGGCGATGTCATGCGCATCGTTGTAGCCGACGAGATCTCCCCCGATTCCTGCCGTCTTTGGGACATCAAGTCGAACGACAAGCTTGACAAGGACAGATTCCGCCGCGATCTCGGCGGGCTAGTCGAAGCCTATACCGAAGTTGCAAGGCGTCTTGGCATATTGCAGGAGAATGAGCAGCCTCGAGTTCAGGGGCCGAAGCTCGTCCAGTGAAGGGGCTTGGCCGCAATATCGCATGCGTGTCGAATACTCTGAGAAAGTTCTTCTGCTTCGAGAGACACCCGCCGCCTGATGACTCGCCTGACACAAGGAGTGCGCATGAAGGCGCGGGTTTTTGTCACGCTTAAGAACGGCATCCTCGATCCCCAGGGCAAGGCAATCGAGGGCGCTCTCAAGTCGCTCGGCTTTCATGGAATTGAAAGCGTCCGCCAGGGAAAAATCTTCGAGATCGAGCTTTCGGCATCAGACCGCGGCGCTGCCGAGGGCCTGCTGCGCAGGGCCTGTGAGAAGCTGCTTGCGAACCAAGTGGTTGAAAATTTCCAGATTGAAGTCCTCTAGCTCCCGGGCTTAGCGGGCTCGCCCCTCTGGCGATCAAAGTTTTGCAATCGGATGAAAGCTGCTGTCATCCTTTTCCCGGGCTCCAACCGCGAGCAAGATGCGCTCCGCGCGCTCGAAAAAGTCACGCGCATCAGGCCGCCCCTCGTCTGGCACGGCGAACGCGCTTTGCCCGCGGGGACAGACCTGGCCGTGCTTCCTGGCGGCTTCTCTTACGGCGATTATCTGCGCTGCGGGGCGATCGCTGCCAGGTCCCCAATTATGGAAGCGGTACGCGCCCATGCGGAGCGCGGCGGCCTTGTTCTTGGTATTTGCAACGGCTTTCAAATTCTCGTTGAAGCAAGGCTTCTGCCGGGCGTTTTGATGCGCAACGCCAATATGCGTTTCGTCTGCCGGATGCAGCATTTAGTAGTCGAGAGGACAGACACGCCTTTCGCCTCACATTACGCCAGGGGTCAGGTCATCAAAGCCGCGGTCGCGCATGGCGAGGGCAATTTCACGGCCGATGCAGAAACGCTTGCCCGGCTCGAAGGCGAGGGGCGGGTGGCCTTCCGCTATTGCGATGCGCTGGGCGCGCGGACAAGTGAGGCCAATCCCAATGGCTCAGCCCATGACATTGCCGGGATTTATTCAGAGCGGTTCAATATTCTTGGCCTCATGCCGCATCCTGAGAACCTCATTGATCCGCTCGCTGGCGGAACAGACGGGCTTGGCCTTTTCGAGGGCTTGGCGGACTATCAACGGGCGGCATAATCAGAAATCGCCTTACTGCTGCACTTTCGGCTCAGCCGGATGCGCTCTGCCTCGCTTCTTTAAGCTCAATAGCGGACCCGCACATATTCCCCCGGCGCGTCGCAAAGAGGCGCAAGCTCTCCGCTGCCAGGAATACGCGCAGGCACTTTCTTGCGCGACTGGCGTTTGATCCATTTGATCCAGTCGGGCCACCAGCTTCCCTTGTGCTCAACCGCCGCAGCAAGCCAGCTGTCGAACTCGCCTGCGGGCGGCGGGCCGGCCCAATACTGGTATTTTGGCTTGCCTGCTGGATTGATGACGCCTGCGATATGACCGGATCCAGCGAGCACAAAGCGCACCTTGCCGCCGAGCAGCTTCGCGCCGAGGAACACGGACTTTGCCGGCGCGATGTGATCCTCGCGTGTCGCAAGATGATAGACCGGCAAAGTGACCTTTGATAAGTCAAGAATTTTTCCGCCAAAGCGGGCCCGCTTCCGGGCAAGCCTGTTTTCGAGATAGCAGTCGCGCAGATAGGCGAGATGGTTGGCCTCGGTCATCCTTGTTGAATCGGCGTTCCATGCCAGGAGGTCAAAGGCGACAGGCGGATTCCCCTTCATGTAATTGTTGACAACATAGGACCAGATCAGCTCCTCCGGCCTCAGCATATTAAAGGCCTGCGCCATTGCGGATGCTTCGAGATAGCCGGTCTTGGCCAGTTTTTTCTC
This sequence comes from Methylocella sp., assembly GCA_035687205.1. GTDB lineage: Bacteria > Pseudomonadota > Alphaproteobacteria > Rhizobiales > Beijerinckiaceae > Methylocapsa. The sequence goes on from DASRYK010000052.1 coordinate 9,026, forward strand.
GAGAACGCGCAAGCGCTCCTCATCCACCAGCAGCCTCAAATCTCCAGCCTGGCTGAAGTCCGTTTGAGTCGTGAAGAAGGAGGCGCTTGTAATCCGCTTGTCGTCCGTCTGCGCCATATAGGCAAGCGTAATGGCAAGCAGCGTTCCGCCGATGCAATAGCCGATGGCGGTCACTTTCGATTCGCCTGTCGCTTTCTTGATGGCGTCGAGAGCCGCGAAAATCCCTTCTCTCATATAGGCCTCAAACCCCTTCTTGCGGTGGCGGGCATCGGGGTTGACCCAGGAGATCATGAATACCGTGAGGCCTTCGGAGACGGCAAAGCGGACAAAGCTTTTCTCAGGGTTGAGATCGAGAATATAGTACTTGTTGATCCACGGCGGGATGATGAGCAGCGGCCTCTTATAGACTTCCTCCGTCGCTGGCGCATATTGGATCAGCTCGATGAGGTCGTTGCGGAAAATGACTTTGCCGGGGCTCGTTGCGATGTTGACTCCAAGCTCGAATTTTGAATCATCGGTCTGGCTGATCTTGAGCCGCCCCTTCCCCGCTTCCAGATCTTTCGCGAGCAGCGCCGCGCCGCGGGCAAGATTTTCTCCGCTCGTTGCCCATGTCTCTTTGAGTACCTCGGGGTTGGTGGCGAGGAAATTCGAGGGGGCGATGGCGCTTGAAATTTGCCGAAGATAAAAGCGCGCCTTGTCCCGCACGCGCGGATCGACGTCTTCGGCGCGCAGAACGAGATCGTCTGCCCATTGCGAGACGATGGCATGCGCCTGGCGCAGGAAATCGAAAAACGGCACTTCATGCCATTCGGGCGCAGCAAATCTCTTGTCCGCCGGATTGTGCGGAACAGGCGGCTTTTCCTGCTCCCCCGACAATCTGCGCAGACTGTAAGCCCAAAGCCCAAGCAGCTTGCCTGCCAATGAAGATTGCGCCTGCAAGGCGCGGGCGGGGTCGCTGACCCAATGTTCGGCAATGCGCCCGAGTGATCGAATGGCATCGGCAAATTCTGTTGAAACCTCGGCATGCTCCTCCGGTCCGGCAGGCTTGAAATAGGCGGTCAGCGCCCGGCCGCATTGCTCGAGAAGCCGCGCAAGGTTTTGGGCAAGGCGGTCAAAATCGGGGCCCGTTTGAGCGGAAGCGCCGCCGTTCCCTTCCTTTTTTGAGGCCTGGGCCATTGGCGGGGCGGCAGGGGACTCCACGCTGGCGGCCTTGCAGCCTTCATTCTCTCCCGCATTTGGGCTTGCTCCGCGCGCAGCCTTTGGCCAAGCCGGCGGAGCGGAGCCAATCCCAGAGCTCGGGCTCTTATGCACACTCATGAGCAGATCCATTCCGCGCCAAACCGGGCTTATGCTAAGAAGGAAATTGCTGAGCAATCAGATAATGACCGCGTCTTAGAAAGGCTAACGTTTTTGCTTTTGCTGACATGCCAGCACCCTGGACGCTTCACCCCATAGATGGCGTCCCTTTTTCGACACAATAGGCATTAAGCATGGTTCGAGGCAATCGCACGGCCATCGAGCCCGGCATGCAAAAATGTGACGCGCCCTTGCTGAACCCTATGAATTGCTTCTCGAGGCTTGCTGGGCGGGCTGCGCTCGCCTCGTTCTGCCTCACATATGGCACACTGGCTTTCGCGCAAGCCCCTAAGTCCTATGGCTCCCCGCTCGATACTCTCATGAACACCAGGCTTTGGGCGGATGTCCCGGAAGCAAAGGACTTTGTGCGCGCAAGCCGGCCACCGTCCGGGAGTCTCTCCTATCAGCCGCTGACCGGCGTGGATCCCGAGCGGCCGAAGCCGAGGACGGAAGAGGAGCTCAAAGCGCTCGAAAGCGAGCTCAATGATGCAGCCGCGCGCAATTCGCGGCGCGGCGGCAATCTTGGCAGGCCCAGAGCGGCCGTCCCCGCCAAGACGGCTGTGCGCTAGCGCGGTCAGGGCCAAATGGCGCCTTGAGAGGCCCCTTGGGACCCGCCTTTCAGGCGATGAGGTCTCCAAGGCGCTGGAACACCCCCGTATTTTTGCCTTCGCGGTCTTGCCGCACCAAAGCAAGGAGGGGCGCCTTGGCGAAATGGCCGAGCGAGACGAGAGTCTCGTCAAAGGGCACCTCGCTCCCCTCGCTTTCGCTGACGGCGATCGCGCAAAGGTCAAGCCCGTTGCGGAGAATAACCTCTTGCGCGGAAAGGATGTGGCTCAGCGCGCCGAGATAGCTGCCGCCAGCGAGCACCACTGGCGCTTTAACTGCAATCATTAGATCAAGGACGGTATGGCGCGCGTCAAGAGGGACCATGATGCCGCCGATGCCTTCGATCAGAAGCGTGCCTTTGGCCTGAGCCATCGACGCCCGGCAGAAAGCACTCACGGCTTGAAAATCTATTGGCCGGCTCTCCGCCCGCGCGGCCATGTCGGGGGAAAGCGGCGCGAGGAAACGCCAGGGGGAGACCCGTTCCAGCGTCACAGCGTTGCATTCCTGTCCAAGCGCATCGAGCAGAAGAGCTGGATCGCTGCCGGAGGGAGCAGCGGGATCAAAGCCGCTGACAATGGGCTTTATGGCACTCACGCTTCGCCCGTGGCGGCGGTAATGGCGGATGAGACCGCAGGCAATAAAGGTCTTGCCAACGCCGGTCCCCGCACCCGTGATGAAGGCCGCTGTCACCCGCTCTTACCCCGGGTCATAGCGGCGATTAAGGGTGAAAGACCGCCTATCGCCCGGGCGGCGTCCGCGAGGCGGGCGATCTCCTCATCCGGATGCATGGCAGTAAAAGCAAACCGCAGCCGCGCCGTTCCAGGGGGGACGGTCGGCGGTCTGATCGCGGTTACCAGGAATCCTTGCTCCTCGAGCGCGCGCGAAGCCTTGAGCGCGGCCTCGGCTGTTCCAGCGATCAGAGGGACGACGGGGCTTTGCGCTTCCGGAAGCCCGAGGCGGGCAGTGAATGCCCGCGCCTTGGCGAGAGGCTTGGCGGCAAGCTCTGGCTCATTCTCAATGATTTTGAGGGCCTCGATGGCCGCCGCCGCCATGGCTGGGGGCAGGGCGGTCGAATAAATCAGCGTGCGGGCGCGTGTCTTAATAAGATCGATCACGGGAGTCGAGGCGCAGAGATAGCCGCCATAGGCGCCAATGGCCTTCGACAAGGTCCCCATTTGCAAAGGGACCTCCGCTTGGGCTTTTGCGGCGAAGGCCGAGCCCCGCCCGCCGCCGGTGACTCCGAGGCCATGAGCATCGTCGGTCATGAGCCAAGTGTCATATTGGGAGCAGAGCGCGGCAAGCTCGCGCACCGGGGCAAGGTCCCCGTCCATGGAAAATACGCCATCCGTGACGAGAAGCGCATTGCGCGCGCGGGGGCGGGCAGCCTTGAGCATCTCTTCGGCATGGGCAATGTCGTTGTGGCGGAACACCAGGGTTTCCGCGCGTGAGAGCTTTGTTCCAGCCCAGATGCAGGCATGTGCAAGCTCGTCGATCAAAATGAGGTCGCCGCTGCCTGCGAGCGCTGGAATTATACCCATATTGGCAAGATAGCCGGAGCCGAACACACAGGCTGCCCCGGTTCCCTTGATCTGTGCGAGCTTTGCCTCGAGCGTCTGGAACAAGGGATGGTTGCCGGTGACTAGGCGCGAAGCGCCCGCGCCCACGCCATAGCGCTCGATTGCTGCCGCCGCGGCTTTCTTAAGCGCGGGGTGATGCGAGAGGTTCAAATAGTCGTTGCAGGAGAAAGACAAAAGGCGCCGGCCGTCACGCAGGACCCAAAGGCCCGCCTCGCGCTCGCTCTCGGCCAAGCGGCGCCGCAGAGAAGCCTGCTCGAGAGCTTCGAGTTTCCGGAGGGCGAAATTGTCCAGGCTTTGCGCCATTTGGGCTTTTTTCAAGCGCCTAATATCCCCTAGCAGGGCGAAAGCCCGCTCCACCGCCGCGCCGTGCGCCAGAAAATCCATTGCCTGCGCCATTGCGGCAGCTCAATCACGGTCTCGCGCGGATTGTAGCCCGGCTTCTCCATGAGCCGCAAATAAGGCTCGCAAAGGCAGAGAATAAGATAAGCAGCACGGCTCTTATCAGGAAGATTAGGAAGCATCTCATAGAACTGGTCAAGATAACTGCGCGCAAGAGCCCTTACGCCGGCAAGCGCGGCAAGATTTTCTTTAAGGACCTGCTCTGCCGCGAGCCGGCCCCGGCTTGGGTGATAGGCTTCAAAAACGTCGGCGGGAAGAAATACATGGACGCCACGCGCGTAATGCCAGGGCAAGGCTCTCATGAGCCTGACAAGGCCATAGGCGCCCCCGGCGGGAATGGCAGCCTTAGAGCCTAAGACGGCATTCTCACTGTCGAGGATCTGCGCTGCGAGGCAGAAGAGATTTGCGGTTGCCGCCTTGGTATAGGCTTCAAGCGCCTGACGCGACATTGGCAATTCCTTGTAGACATCGCTTTGCCGGGCATTGATCATTTCCAAGAGCAAATTTCTTGGCAGATCGTGACGGGCGATTGTATCGAGCAAGGCAGAGGCGACGGGATTGGCCCTTGCCTCCTCCGCATTCTTTTCATCCAGGGCTTCGCGCCACCATTGAAGGCGTATCTCGCCAAGAAGGGGCTCTGAGACGAGCTCGGGCACGCGGGCGGTCTCGTAATCGAATGCATAAAGGGCATGAACATGCCGCCGCTTCTCTTGAGGAATGAAGAGGCTCGCGAGCCAGAGATCCCGGGCGTTGCGGCGAAGCAGATCTTCGCAATAGGCGTAGTCTGCATCCCTGCCAAGCAGCTCCTGCTCTTGTGTCACGGCACGGCCAGCAAGGCCGCGCCGACGCGGCGCTTTTCGCCAAGCAAGATCGAATAAGTGCGGGCTGCGGCTCCTGTCGGCATCGGCTCGGGCCGGATGCCCGCCGCGGCGAGGCGCTCTCGCAGCGTTGCCGGAAGGGGAACGAGAGTCATGCCGGTGCCTACCAAAAGATGCTCGATGCTCCCGGGCAATTCGCGGAAAACAGGGCCGAGCGACTCGATGCTGATATCGTCTGGCGTGACAGCGCCCCAGGCAAAAATTCCCGAGGGCAGTGCAAGAATTGACCCTCTGTGGGACATGGAGGCGAAACGGAAACCGCCTGAGCCATAACCCTCAATCACATGGGTGCCAGGCAAGAAACCCTGCGGCCGCTCACCACTCATCGGCGCTTGTCCCGTTTCGCTTGGCGCATATGGCCAAGGCAGAATCTCAGGCCGTTCCTTTCGCCGGGGCGGCGGCTGGTGCTGCCCCCACTGTATCGCTGCGGAGCCCGAGGTAAATCAGCATCGGCGAGCAAATGAACACCGAGGAGTAGGTCGCAACAAAGATGCCCCAGATCATCGCGAGAGAGAAAGAGCGGATGACTTCCCCGCCAAAGACAACGAGCGAAATGAGGGCAAGAAAGACCGTCGTGGCGGTCATGATCGTGCGCGGGAGGACGGCATTGACGGAAATGTCGATCAGCTGGTCTGTTGGCATTTTGCGGTACTTCCGCATCATTTCCCGGATCCGGTCGAGCACGACAACGGTTTCGTTCAGAGAATAGCCGACGATGGTAAGAATGGCCGCGATCGACGTCGTGTTGAACTCAAGCCTCGTAAGAGAGAAGAATCCGACGGTTAGCAGGAGGTCATGCATCGTCGCGATAATGGCGCCGACCGCAAACTGCCATTCGAACCGGAACCAGAGGTAGCAGAGAACGGCAATGATCGAGATCACGACTCCAAGCGTTCCAGATTGCACGAGCTCGGACGAGACGCGGGGGCCGACGACCTCGATGCGCCGCGCCTCATAGTCGCTTCCGACCGCGGAGAGAACACGATTGACGGCGGCTTGCTGTGCAATATCGCCTCCGGACTGCAGGCCAAAACGCAGGGTCACATCCGCAGGGCCGCCAAATCCCTGCACTTCGACGCCGCCGACATTCAGATGCTCCGCGGCCGCGCGTAATTTTGCAATATCCGCAACTCCGCTCTTCGCCCGCAGCTCGATCAGCGTGCCGCCCGAAAAATCAATGCCGAAATTCATTCCGGCATTGATGAACAATGTGACAGCAATGATGGAAAGCAGCGCCGAGAAGGGATAGCTTACGCGGCGGAAGCGCATGAACGGGAATTTGGTGTTCTCGGGCGCAAGACGCAGGAGCTTCATGGGAGCTTGCCTTTTGTGGCGCTTCGCCCGGCGTGCCCTCTCAGCACGCCGTCACACGCGGGCAAAGCCGGAGCAGCTTGGATCATCGACGAACTCTATCCCTTTGCGAGCGTCCCTAAAAGGGCCGCATCGAGTTGCTGGCCCGTCAAATCGGCAGTTTCGACGGCCGCCTGTAGCGGTACCAGAGCGCAATCATCATCCGCGTCATCGTGACGGCTGTCACGATCGAGGTGAGGATCCCAAGCCCCATTGAAACCGCAAAGCCGCGCACCGGCCCCGAGCCTAGAAAGTACAAGATTGCCGCTGCGACGAACATCGTGACATTCGAATCGACGATGGTTGCAAAGGCGCGTTTGAAACCTGCATCGAGAGCGGAGAGGATTGAACGGCCCATATGCGCCTCCTCGCGGATGCGCTCGTAGATCAGGACGTTGGAGTCGACCGCCATGCCGATGGTGAGCACGATCCCCGCAATGCCTGGCAGCGTCAGCGTCGCTCCCAGGAGGATGAGCGCGGCAAAGATAAAGGCGATGTGCACGAGAAGCGCGATATTGGCGAAGACGCCGAATATGCCGTAGGTGATGAGCATATAGAACGCGACCAGGGCGGCGCCGACATAGGCCGCGCGCTTGCCCGCGTCGATCGAGTCCTGGCCAAGCCCTGGGCCGACGGTGCGCTCTTCAACAATGGTGAGCTTAGCGGGCAATGCGCCCGCGCGCAACAGGATGGCGAGATTGTTTGCCTGCTCGACGGTGAAATGCCCCGAGATCTGACCAGAGCCGCCGGTGATCGGGCTCAAGATCCGCGGCGCCGAGATCACTTTTCCGTCGAGAATGATGGCAAACAACTTGCCGACATTCTCAGACGTCACTTCGCCAAACCTCTGCCCGCCGCGAATATTGAAGCGGAAATTAACGACGGGCTCCTGCGTGCGCGGATCGAAGCCCGGCTGAGCATCGGTCAAGTCTTCGCCCTGGACCATGACGCGTTTCTGGATCGGCAGCTTGCCCGGCTGATCCACTTGGTCCAAAAGCTCGATCTCGGAAGGATCGGCCCCTGCCTCGGCGACCAGCCGGAATTCGAGCTTGGCCGTCGTTCCAAGAATTTCCTTGAGCTTGCCTGTGTCCTGAAGGCCTGGCACTTCGACGAGGACACGGTCGGAGCCCTGCCTCTGTATATTGGGCTCAGTGGTGCCGAGCGCGTCCACGCGGCGGCGCAGCACTTCGATCGACTGATCGACGGCACGGCGCACTTTGCTTTCGATTCCAGCCTGGGTCACTGTGAATTGGATGAGGCCATTCTCGTTTTCGGTCACATCGAAAGCCGGAGCGCGGCTGCCATCGGCGAGGCCTGCTCCGCTCGACGCTGCTAGCTCGCGGAGCTTCGGCATCGCTTTGGCCCGGTCGGCGGGATCGGGGATGCGCAATTGAACGCCGCGCGGCAGCGCGCCTATGCCGCCTGTGATTGGAATTTTTTCCTCGCGGAGCACCCTGCGGACGCTGTCGCGGAGATTGTCAATGAGAGTTTTTATGACCGAGTTGCTATCGACCTCGAGCAGCACATGCGATCCGCCCTGGAGATCAAGGCCAAGCACGATCGGGCGGGCGGGTACCCAGCTTGGCAGGCGCGCGATGAGCGCTTCCCTATGCGCCGCGCTGAGAAGGCTCGGCACAATCACGAGGAACGCGAAGACGGTCATCGCGAGGATTGACACGATTTTCCAAGTGGAAAAACGCAGCATGAGCTTGGAAAATCTCCCTGAATGGAACCGCTGCCGCAGGCGCCGCCTTAAAGCCGGAGGATAGTTAGCTTTGATCCTTGACGGGCTCGCCCTTTGACCGGACATCAGCGATCATGGATCTTGCCACACGCACCCGCACGCTCGGCGCGATTTCGAGTTCGAGTTCCGAATCGTCCACGACGCGCGAGATCTTGCCGATGAGCCCGCCGGTCATGACAACGCTGTCGCCCCGGCGGACATTCTTGAGCATATCGGCGTGCTGCTTTGCTTTCCGGCGCTGAGGACGGATCACAAGCAGATAGGCGATGAGAAAGATAAAGGCGAAGGGGACGAGCTGCATCACCATCTCACCGCCGCTCGGCGGTCCAAGAGGCGCGGTCTGGGCAAAAGCGGAGGTGAACAATTCCCTTCTCCTCGATCCGTGGCTAAAGACG
>DASRYK010000053.1:0-3051 GCA_035687205.1 Methylocella sp.
TCGCGCGAAAGACGCGGCGCATGTTCTGTCTCGGCTGGGGAAAGCAGCGCCGTCTTTCAATACAAGGGGCTCGATCAAATCATCCGCCGGATGGAATTGTGCTTCTGGCCGCGGCCGTCGCATCTTGTTCCGAACCGCGCGGCATTCGATTTGAATCTTTCCCCAAACGCACGGCAGTCGATTTTCGTTTCGGCTGTGTGCGAAGGAAAAAAACCGCGCATCCCGTTTGGGCACGCATTCCGCGCGCGGCGCCATGCGATGCGGCACAAGGCCTCTGGAAGCGCCATGGTCACAAGCTCAAATGAGCTTTTCAACGAGGTCTGCCAGCGGGCCACGGCAGATCTCGCAATGCTAATGACGCGGACCGCGCATGGGCTTTATCCTTATGCAGGCATTCCCTGGTACAGCACGGCCTTTGGACGCGACGGCATCATCACCGCGATGCTCCTGCTTTGGCTCGACCCCTTGATCGCTAAAGGCGTCTTGCTGTTCCTCGCAGCCTTCCAGGCAAAAACCTCAATCCCGGCTGCCGATGCCCAGCCTGGCAAAATTCTTCATGAAATGCGCAACGGGGAAATGGCGCGTCTCGGCGAAGTTCCTTTCGGCCTCTATTACGGCACGGTCGATGCCACGCCGCTCTTTGTGATGCTCGCAGGAATGTACCTCGACCGCACAGGGGACATCGAAACGGTCAATGCGATCTGGCCCAATATTAAATCCGCATTGCGCTGGATTGACGTGTATGGCGATCTCGATCAGGACGGTTTTGTCGAATATGCTCAGCAGCGAGGGCCCGGCCTCATCAACCAGGGCTGGAAAGACTCTCACGACTCGATCTTTCATGTTGATGGCACTCCAGCCGAAGGCCCGATAGCGCTGTGCGAGGTCCAAGCCTATGTCTTCAGTGCCAGAAAGCATGCGGCGAAGATCGCCCGCCGGATGGGTGAATACGCTCTTGAAGCGGAGCTGCGGTGCAAGGCTGGCCGTCTCAGAGAGAAATTCGAAGCGGCTTTCTGGTGCGAAGAAATCGGAACCTTTGCTCTTGCGCTTGACGGGCAAAAAAATCCCTGCCGCGTGCGGACGTCAAATGCCGGTCACGCCCTTTTCGCAGGCATAGCATCGCCTGGCCGCGCGGCGCGTGTTTCCGAGACGCTGCTCAGCCCTGATTCTTTCAGCGGATGGGGCATAAGGACGGTGGCGAGCGGCGAGGCGAGGTTTAATCCGATGTCCTATCATAATGGATCGGTTTGGCCGCATGACAATGCGATCGCGGCGCTGGGGCTTGCGCGGTATGGCTTTCCGGGGCATGCATGCAAGGTCTTCTCCGCGATGTTCGAAGCTGCAGCCTATCAGGAGCTGCGGCGGCTTCCAGAGCTATTTTGCGGATTCGTCCGCAAACCGCACCGGGGGCCAACAGGCTATCCCGTCGCCTGCGCGCCGCAGGCTTGGGCATCGGCGGCAACCTTTGCCTTCCTCGGGGCGTGCCTCGGCATCGATCTTTCCTTCGAGTCCAATTCGGTAGTGTTCCGCAATCCCCTTCTGCCCGCCTTTCTCGACCACGTCGATCTGAAGCAGCTGAGCCTCGGAAATTCGCGCCTTGATTTGCGGCTCCAGAGATATGGAGCGGATGTGACCGTTAATGTCTTACAGCGGCGGGGCAGCGCCAAAGTCCTGCTGATGAAATAAGCAGGGCCTGCAAGCAGGCAGAGCCCGCACAGGGAAGCAGGTAAAAAGTGTTGTTTGATCCGCGCAAGTGCATGTTAAAGAGGCGGGATGACGGACTGCTTTTTCCTTGACGCCGGGAATGGGAAGACCGGGGTATCAAATCCCCGGGCGGCTGCATTGGTCTCCGCGCTCGGCAGGCGCTCGATCGTGCTCATCGGCCTCATGGGGTCGGGCAAGTCGTCGACAGGGCGCCGCTTGGCGCAGGAGCTTGGCCTTCCCTTCTTCGACACCGATGCCGAGATCGAGTCTGCGGCAGGAATGCCGATCACGGAGATCTTTGCACAGCATGGCGAAGAATACTTCCGCGACGGGGAGCGCCGGGTCATGGCGCGCATTCTGAGCGAAGGGCCGCGAGTCGTCGCCACCGGCGGCGGCGCCTTTATGAACGCCGAGACAAGGGCCAGGATCGCGTCGTCTGGCATCTCAGTGTGGCTTAAGGCAGATCTGGATGTTTTGTGGCGCCGCGTCCGCAAGCGCACGCACCGCCCCCTGCTTCACGGCGACAATCCCGAGGAGATCCTGCGCAAGCTCATGGATGAGCGCTACCCTGTTTATGCTGAGGCCGATGTCACTGTCGTCTCGCGCGATGGGCCGCATGACCTTGCGGTGATGGATGTGATCGAGGCGCTTGAGCGCCATTTGCTTCCGGCTCCGCAATTCCCTGCTCCGGCCATTCCTCCTGGGGATACAACTTCCAAAGCGGCCTCCGGTCTTCCGCCACGCGCGGACTGCGCTGAGGTGCGCGTGGTTCTGGGGCCGAGGAGCTATTCGATTTTCATCGGCAGCGGCTTGCTGGGGGAAGCGGGGCGCCGCATCCAGCAGCTTGCCCCGCAAGCAGCCTGCGCTATCGTGACGGATGAAAATGTTGCCGCGCTTTATTTGCCCGCGGCCGAGAAGTCGCTTGCCGATGCGGGCATTAAGTATTCCTCTGTTGTCGTGCCGCCTGGCGAGGGCTCAAAGTCTTTCGAGATCTATGCAAAGGTCTGCAATGATCTTCTGAAAGCAAGGCCCGGGCGCAGCGGCATTGTGGCCGCCCTTGGCGGCGGCGTCATTGGCGATTTAGCGGGCTTTGCCGCCGCAACGCTTCTGCGCGGCATGCGCTTCGTTCAAATGCCGACCACCCTTCTTGCCCAGGTTGATTCCTCAGTTGGCGGCAAGACGGGTATCAATGCGCCGCACGGAAAGAATCTAGTTGGCGCTTTTCATCAGCCCTCCCTCGTGCTTGCCGACACCGGCACGCTTGAATCTCTCCCCTTGCGCGAGCTACGGGCAGGCTATGCGGAAGTCGTCAAATATGGCTTGATCGGCGATGCCGCATTTTTCGCG